>NZ_AKJC01000217.1 GCF_000282535.1 Pseudomonas sp. GM84
GGCACGTTGCAACAAATGTAGGAGCGAGCTTGCTCGCGATGCGCCGCGCGGGCGGCGCTCGATTCGCGCACCATCACAAGACCCTAGACAGGCACGTGGCAGCCCAAAACACCCGCCAGCCATGCCCAACATCCCACACCCCTGACCTAAGTCATCGCACCTTCCCGTTTCTTGACTAGTCTTACCTATTGGCGGCCATCAAAAAGTCGCCACCGTGACTACGCAAGAGACGCCGGCCATGTTCCGTGCGTCCACACACCTGATCAGGAGTGCACGATGGACCTCAACCGTCGGCAGTTCTTCAAGGTCGCCGCCGTCGGCCTTGGAGGCTCGAGCCTGGCAGCGTTGGGCATGGCCCCGACGCCTGCGTTCGCCGAGCAGGTGCGTCACTTCAAGCTGGCGCACACCAAAGAAACCCGCAACACCTGTCCCTACTGCTCGGTCGGCTGCGGCCTGATCATGTACAGCCAGGGCGATGCGGGCAAAAACGTCAAACAGAACATCATCCACATCGAAGGCGATGCCGACCACCCGGTCAACCGCGGCACCCTGTGCCCGAAAGGCGCCGGCCTGCTCGACTTTATCCACAGCCCCAGCCGCCTGCAGTACCCCGAGGTACGCAAGCCGGGGAGCAAGGAATGGGTACGGGTCGAATGGGACGAGGCGCTCGACCGCATCGCCGACCTGATGAAGCAGGACCGCGACGCCAACTTCATCGAGAAGAACGCCCAGGGGCAGACGGTCAACCGCTGGCTAACCACCGGTTTCCTCGCTGCCTCCGCCGCCTCCAGCGAGGCAGGCTACCTGACCCACAAGGTCGTCCGCGCAACAGGCATGCTGGGGTTCGATAACCAGGCACGTGTCTGACATGGCCCGACGGTGGCAAGTCTTGCCCCGACGTATGGCCGTGGCGCCATGACCAACCACTGGTCAGATATCGCCAACGCGAATCTGGTCCTGGTGATGGGTGGCAACGCAGCAGAAGCGCACCCGTGCGGCTTCAAGTGGGTGACCGAGGCCAAGGCGCACAACAAGGCGCGGCTGATCGTGGTCGACCCGCGGTTTACCCGTACCGCTTCGGTGGCGGACTACTACGCGCCGATCCGTACCGGTACCGACATCGCCTTCATGGGCGGGCTGATCAACTACCTGTTGAGCAACGACAAGATCCAGCACGAATACGTGCGCAACTACACCGACGTGTCGTTCATCGTCAAAGAGAACTATGGCTTCGAGGACGGGCTGTTCAGCGGCTACGACGAGGCCAAGCGCGTGTATGCCGACAAGTCGGGCTGGGGCTACGAGCTGGGCGAGGACGGTTTCGCCAAGGTCGACCCGACCCTGCAGCACCCGCGCTGCGTGTTCCAGCTGATGAAGCAGCATTACAGCCGCTACACCCCGGAAATCGCCAGCATGACCTGCGGCATGCCGCAGGACGCCATGCTCAAGATCTGGGAAGAGATCGCCACCTGCTCGACCCCGGGCAAGACCATGACGATCCTCTATGCACTGGGCTGGACGCAGCATTCGATCGGCGCGCAGATCATCCGCAGTGCGGCGATGGTCCAGTTGCTGCTGGGCAACGTCGGCATGCCGGGCGGTGGGGTCAACGCCTTGCGCGGGCACTCCAACATCCAGGGCCTGACCGACCTGGGCCTGTTGTCGAACTCGTTGCCGGGTTACCTGACCCTGGCCGGCGATGCCGAGCAGGACTACGCCACCTACATCGACAAGCGCGCCTCCAAACCCCTGCGCCCGGGGCAACTGTCCTACTGGCAGAACTACGGCAAGTTCCACGTCAGCCTGATGAAGGCCTGGTACGGCGCCAATGCCACGGCGGAAAACAACTGGGGCTACGACTGGCTGCCCAAGCTCGACGTGCCGGCCTACGACGTGCTGCGCATGTTCGAGATGATGAGCCAGGGCAAGGTCAACGGCTACATGTGCCAAGGCTTCAACCCGATCGCCGCGCTGCCGGACAAGAACCGCGTCACCGCCGCCCTTGGCAAGCTCAAGTGGCTGGTGATCATGGACCCGCTGGCCACCGAGACCTCGGAGTTCTGGCGCAACGCCGGGAAGTTCAACGATGTCGACACGGCCAACATCCAGACCGAGGTGTTCCGCCTGCCCACCACCTGCTTTGCCGAGGAGGACGGCTCGCTGGTCAACAGCAGCCGCTGGCTGCAGTGGCACTGGAAGGGCGCCGATGGCCCGGGTGAAACCCGCACCGATGTGCAGATCATGAGCGAGCTGTTCCTGCGCCTGCGCCACCGTTACCAGACCGAGGGTGGCGCCTACCCGGATGCCATGATGAACATCCACTGGCCGTACAAGATCCCTGAAGAGCCTTCCCCGGAAGAGCTGGCCAAGGAGATGAACGGCTGGGCGGTCGCCGATGTCACCGACCCGACTGGTGCGGTGATCAAGGCAGGGCAGCAACTGGCGGGCTTCGGCCAGCTCAAGGACGACGGCAGTACCGCGTCGGGTTGCTGGATCTTCGCCGGCAGCTGGACAGAGCAGGGCAACCAGATGGCGCGCCGAGACAACAGCGACCCGTTCGGCATGCACCAGGTGCAGAACTGGGCCTGGGCCTGGCCGGCCAACCGGCGCATCCTCTACAACCGTGCCTCCAGCGACCCGCAGGGCAAGCCATGGGACCCGGAGAAGAAGCGCCTGGTGTGGTGGAACGGCAAGGCCTGGACCGGCACCGACGTGCCCGACTTCAAGGTCGACTCGCCACCGGAAGCCGGGATGAACCCGTTCATCATGAACCCCGAGGGCGTGGCGCGGTTCTTTGCCATCGACAAGATGGCCGAAGGCCCGTTCCCCGAGCACTACGAGCCGTTCGAGACGCCCATCGGCATCAACCCGTTGCATCCGCAGAACAAGAAGGCCACCAGCAACCCGGCCGGGCGGATCTTCGATTCGGTGTGGGACACCCTCGGCACGCACGACGAGTTCCCCTATGCGGCGACCACGTACCGGCTGACAGAGCACTTCCACTTCTGGAGCAAGCACTGCCCCCTCAACGCAATCATCCAGCCCGAGCAGTTCGTCGAGATCGGCGAGGTGCTGGCCAATGAGAAGGGCATCAAGGCCGGTGACCGGGTGCGGGTGTCGAGCAAGCGCGGGCATATCGAGGCGGTGGCGGTGGTGACCAAGCGGATTCGTCCGCTGCAGGTCAACAACCAGACCGTGCACCAGATCGGCATCCCGTTGCACTGGGGCTTCACCGGCGCGACGCGGCACGGCTACCTGACCAACACCCTGGTGCCGTTCCTGGGTGATGGCAACACGCAGACGCCGGAGTCCAAGTCGTTCCTCGTCAAAGTGGAGAAAATCTGATGGCCAGCCAAGACATCATCGCCCGCTCGGCCACCACCACCGTACCGCCTTCGGTACGCCAGCAGCAGGAAGTCGCCAAGCTGATCGACACCACCAAGTGCATCGGCTGCAAGGCCTGCCAGGTGGCGTGTTCGGAGTGGAACGAACTGCGTGACGAGGTCGGCCACAACCACGGCACCTACGACAACCCCCAGGACCTCTCCGCCGAGACCTGGACCTTGATGCGCTTCACCGAGCACGAGCGCGACGACGGCAACCTGGAGTGGCTGATCCGCAAGGATGGCTGCATGCACTGCGCCGACCCAGGTTGCCTGAAGGCTTGCCCGAGTCCGGGGGCGATCATCAAGCACGCCAACGGCATCGTCGACTTCAACCAGGACCATTGCATCGGCTGCGGGTATTGCATCACCGGCTGCCCGTTCAACATCCCGCGCATCTCGCAGAAGGACCACAAGGCGTACAAGTGCACCCTGTGTTCCGACCGCGTGAGCGTGGGCCTGGAGCCGGCCTGCGTGAAAACCTGCCCGACCGGGGCGATCGTCTTCGGCAGCAAGGACGAGATGAAGGTGCATGCCGCCGAGCGCATCGTCGACCTCAAGTCGCGGGGCTTCGACAACGCCGGGTTGTACGACCCGGACGGCGTCGGCGGCACCCACGTCATGTATGTGCTGCACCACGCCGATACGCCCAGGCTGTATGCAGGCCTGCCGGACCAACCCGTGATCAGCCCGCTGGTGGGCCTGTGGAAAGGCTTCACCAAGCCGCTGGCGCTGTTGGCCATGGGCGCGGCGGTTTTGGCCGGATTCTTCCACTACGTGCGGATCGGCCCGCAACGGGTCGAGGAGGATGAACACCCCACGCCGCCGGACGACAGCGTGCATCAGGTGGACCCGGCGGTCCATGTCTATGACCCCAATCGGCCCGGCGGGCAAGGGGAGCAGCGGCCATGAACGACAAGAAGCCAATACTGCGGTACACCGCCAACGAGCGGACCAACCACTGGATCGTCGCCATCCTGTTCATCCTCGCCGGGCTGTCCGGGCTGGCGCTGTTCCACCCGGCGTTGTTCTGGCTCAGCCATCTGTTCGGTGGCGGCCCCTGGACGCGCATCCTGCACCCGTTCCTGGGTGTGGCGATGTTCGTGTTCTTCCTGGGCCTGGTGTTTCGCTTCTGGCGGGCCAACTTCATCACCGCCAACGACCGCCTGTGGTTGCGCCGCATCGACCGGGTGATGGTGAACCGGGAAGACGGCGTCCCCCCCATCGGCAAGTACAACGCCGGGCAGAAGTTGCTGTTCTGGACCCTGCTCGTGTGCATGCTGGTGCTGCTGATCAGCGGCGTGGTGATCTGGCGCGCGTACTTCAGCCTTTACTTCGAAATCGGCGTCATTCGCCTGGCCACCTTGCTCCATGCCCTGGCGGCGTTCGTGCTGATCCTCAGCATCATCGTGCACATCTACGCCGGCATCTGGATCAAGGGCTCGATCGGCGCCATGCTGCATGGCTGGGTCAGCCGCCCCTGGGCGCGCAAGCACCATGAGTTGTGGTACCGCGAAGTGACGGACGACAAGCCGCCACACCCGCACGGACGTAAAGAAGGATGAACGCTTGAGCACGATACTCGAACCCGGGCAGATCGAAGCGTCGGCCGTGATGCCGCCGTTTCTGCATCTGCCGCCCGCCAACCTGTTCGAACTGCGCGCCGCCCGCCTGGTGCATCTGGCCGAGGGCAATGCGCTGGGCCGGTACCTGAAGCTGGTCGCGCGGCTGTGCCGCGTCCAGCAGCAGCTTGTGGATAACCCACCCGGTGCCTTGCCGGTGGCCGAGGAGCGCCAGCGCCTGTGCATAAGTCATGGGCTGCCGCCGCTGGCGGCTGACAGCCTGGTGCGTGAAGGGCCGTGGCTGGTCTGGTTGCAGGCATTGCTCGCACACTTCGATGATGAAACCAGCGGCCCGCTGGGCGAGGCGCTGCACCGGCTGCGAGGGAGTGACGACAGCCAGCGCAAGGGTTGGGGTATCGCCTTGCTCGCTGGCCAATATGATGCGGTGCCGGCAGAGCTGGTGCCGTTCATTGGCGCCGCCTTGCAAGCGGCCTGGTCCAGCTGGCTGCTGGCGCTGCCCGCGCCTGAACTGAAGCCTGCCGACAGCCTGGCCCAGTGTCCCGCTTGCGGTTCGCCGGCCATGGCCGGGGTGGTGCGCAATCGCGGCAAGCACAACGGTTTGCGTTACCTGGCCTGTTCACTGTGTGCCTGCGAATGGCATGTGGTGCGGGTCAAGTGCGTGTATTGCGAGTCGAGCAAGGATCTGCGCTACACCAGCCTGGAAGATGATCGCCATGCGCCCGGCAAGGCGCCGTTGCAGGCCGAGTGCTGCCCAGGGTGCAATAGCTACCTGAAGCAGAATTATCTGGAGAACGATGCCGCAGCCGAACCGCTGGCCGATGACCTCGCCAGCCTCGCGCTGGATATCCGTTTGGACGAGGAGGGCTTCCATCGCCTGGCACCGAACCTGATGCTCGCACCAGGTGGTGGGTGAGTGTCTACACTGCAAGATCGAGTCGCCCCTATCGCCGGCAAGCCGGCTCCCACAGGATCACCACTGCGCTCCAAGGCGGCGGGGTACCTGTGGGAGCCGGC
>NZ_AKJC01000218.1 GCF_000282535.1 Pseudomonas sp. GM84
CGACGCTCTTCCGATCTTACCTGTGGGAGCGGGCTTGTCCCGCGAAAGGGCCAGACCAGACAACGCATGGCTCGCGGCCTAGTGCAGCACCCGCGGCTCCGCCGGCATCTGCGCCTGGATCAACGCCGTCTCTAGCAACACCCGCAGCGTTTCGAGTTCATGCATGGAGGCCATCATCAGGATCGATGCCGGAGATTTGGGCTGCAGCAACAAGGCCTGATGCACCACGGTGTGTGCGCACTGGGCGTACTCCGTAGCCTGGATGATGGTGTCTTCGAGGGAATGGAAGTTGTGAGGTGGATCGGGAACGATCTTAAGCATAGTAATTGTCCTGTTCATGAACTAGGACCACCACCGCGTGCTGTCAAACAAGAAGGTGGCAGCTGTGTATGGGTTGACAGACCGGTGAACAGAACCAAAAACCGGCGCACACGAGGTGCCCCACACACAGCCACCATAAAGGCAAAGCCATGCGGTTCGTTCAGAGCGGCCTGTCAAAGCCGGTCGTTGATGCGCAACGACCGCCCGAGACTAGAGCGCCACCCAGCACATCGCAATGGCTTGGAAGGGCTAAGAGTATGTTTGGGAAATGGACTACAAGAAAGCGGGAAATTCCTACAATTTGCACACAAATCGCAACAACTTACACTTTCGCCAACTCCATCCCCGCCACCCCACCTTCTAAACCCATATCACCCACACCAATTAACCTTCTGCCCTCCCCGTTCAAACCCTAGACTCGGTCCAACCCCGCAAAGGACCGCCCCCATGCCCGAGACTCTGCTCAGCCCCCGCAACCTCGCCTTCGAACTCTACGAAGTCCTCGACGTTGAAGCCCTGACCGAGCGCCCGCGCTTCGCCGAGCACAGCCGCGAAACCTTCGACGCCGCGCTGACCACCGCCCGCACCATCGCCGAGAAGTACTTCGCCCCGCACAACCGCAAGGCCGACGAAAACGAGCCGCGCTACGTCGACGGCCGCGCCGAGCTGATTCCCGAGGTCAAACCCGCCGTCGACGCCTTCCTCGAAGCCGGTTTCCTCAACGCCAACCGCGACTTCGAAGTCGGCGGCATGCAGCTGCCCAGCCTGGTCTCGCAAGCCTGCTTCGCCCACTTCCAGGCCGCCAACGCCGGCACCACGGCCTACCCGTTCCTGACCATGGGCGCAGCCAACCTGGTCGAAAGCTTCGGCAGCGAAGAACAGAAACGCCTGTTCCTGCAGCCGATGATCGAAGGCCGCTACTACGGCACCATGGCCCTCACCGAACCCCACGCAGGCTCGTCGCTCGCCGACATCCGTACCCGCGCCGAACCCGCCGGCGACGGCAGCTACCGGCTCAAGGGCAACAAGATCTTCATTTCCGGCGGCGACCACGAACTGTCGGAAAACATCGTGCACATGGTCCTGGCCAAGCTGCCGGATGCCCCCGCCGGGGTAAAAGGCATTTCGCTGTTCATCGTGCCCAAGTACCTGGTCAACCAGGACGGCAGCCGTGGCCCGCGCAACGATGTGCTGCTGGCCGGCCTGTTCCACAAGATGGGCTGGCGCGGCACCACCTCCACCGCGCTGAACTTCGGCGACAACGGCCAGTGCGTCGGCTATCTGGTGGGCCAGCCACACCAGGGCCTGGCCTGCATGTTCCAGATGATGAACGAGGCACGCATCGGCGTCGGCATGGGCGCGGTGATGCTCGGTTACGCCGGCTACCTGTATTCACTGGAATACGCCCGGCAACGCCCGCAGGGCCGCCTGCCGGACAGCAAGGACCCCCTCAGCCCGGCCGTGCCGATCATCAACCACACCGACGTGAAGCGCATGCTGCTGGCACAAAAGGCCTACGTCGAAGGTGCGTTCGACCTGGGCCTGTACGCTGCCCGTCTGTTCGACGACACCCACACAGCCGCCGACGAAAGCGCACGCAAACAGGCCAAGGAGCTGCTCGACCTGCTGACCCCGATCGTCAAGTCCTGGCCCTCGACGTTCTGCCTCAAGGCCAACGAACTGGCAATCCAGATCCTCGGCGGCCACGGCTACACCCGCGAATACCCGGTCGAGCAGTACTACCGCGACAACCGCCTGAACCCGATCCACGAGGGCACCGAAGGCATCCAGTCGCTCGACCTGCTCGGTCGCAAACTGGCGCAGAACAACGGTGCCGGCCTCAAGCAGCTGATCCGGCTGATCGCCAGCACCGGCGAGCGCGCCAGCCACCATCCGAACCTCGACCCCCTGCGCCAGCCCCTGGAGCAACTGGTCAATCGCCTGCAAGGCGTAACCCTGGCCCTGCTTGGCGACCTGGCGCAAGGCAGAATCGCCGGCACCCTGGCCAACTCCGCCCTGTACCTCAAGGCCTTCGGCCACTGCGTCGTCGGCTGGCGTTGGCTGGAACAGGCGATCCACGCCGAACTCGGCCTGCTCAAGGGCAATGCCGCGGACCGCGACTTCTACCTGGGCAAATTGCAGGCCGCCCGTTATTTCCTGACCTGGGAAGTACCTGGCTGCCATAATGAGCTGGCATTGCTCGAGGCACGCGACGACACTTGCCTCGCCATGCAAGAGGGGTGGTTCTAGGGGGAGCCACCGTGTAAACGGAGGCTTCCACATGTTCGATTCCAGCGCCCTGCTGCGCCAGCGCTTTGCCGCGCTGCGCAGCACGGCCGAGTTGTTTTCCCTGCGTCATGTAAAACAGTCGCACCAGTCGCTTTCGGTACGGCGCAACGTCGCCGAGCCGCCTTGCTTCAGCCAGGACGAAGGCGCCATGCTGACCGTGCGGGTCAATGGCGTGGAGGCCTATGCCGCCACCGCCGACCTGTCCCAGCAGGGCCTGCAGCGCGCCCTGGAACACGCCGAATCACTGGCCCGGCAAATCGCCGGGCAGAGCCTGCTCGACCTGCGCGAGCAACCGGTGCCCAGTGCGCGTCATGACCATGTCTCGCCCAACTTCGACCAGCCGCTGCCAAGCCTCGCCGACTGCCTGGGCCTGCTCGCCGCCGAATCGGCCAGCGTGCCCAAGGACAGCCGCCTGGTCGATTGGCAGGCCAGCCTGAGCATGAGCCTGGTCGAGCAGACCTACCTGAACTCCGCCGGCGCCGAGCTGCGTCATGCCCAGCGCTTCCTGTTCCCGGGCCTGGGCGTGACCGCCAGCGACGGCCAGGACAGCCAGAGCCGCAGCCTGGGCCGGGACAACTTCGGCCAGCAGGGTGGCTTCGAAATCGTCGAGCGCTGCGGCCTGCTCGGCGCCGCCAGCCGCGTTGCCGACGAAGCCTTGCAACTGCTGCAGGCCCCCAACACCCCGAGCGGCCCGCGCGACCTGTTGCTGATGCCCGACCAGATGATGCTGCAGATCCATGAGTCCATCGGCCACCCGCTGGAGATGGACCGCATTCTCGGCGACGAGCGCAACTACGCCGGCACCAGCTTCGTCAAAACCAGCGATTTCGGTCACCTGCAGTACGGCTCGAAACTGCTCAACGTCACCTTCGACCCGACCATCGGCGAAGAACTGGCCAGCTACAGCCATGACGACGACGGCAGCCAGGCCAGCAAGCAGTTCCTGATCCGCGACGGCCTGTTGCTGCGCCCGCTGGGCGGCGCGCTGTCGCAATTCCGCTCCGGCCTCGACGGCGTGGCCAACAGTCGCGCCTGTGGCTGGAACCGCGCGCCGATCGACCGCATGGCCAACCTCAACATCGAGCCGGGCGATCAGACGCTGCAGCAACTGATCGAAGGCATCGAGCACGGCATCCTGATGCGCACCAACCGCTCCTGGTCCATCGACGATGCGCGCAACAAGTTCCAGTTCGGCTGCGAATGGGGCCAGTTGATCGAAAACGGCGAGCTCAAGGGCATCGTCAAGAACCCCAACTACCGCGGCATCTCCGCGCAGTTCTGGGGCAACCTGGCGGCGGTCGGCGACCGCAGCACCTTCCAGGTACTGGGCACACCCAACTGCGGCAAGGGCGAACCCAACCAGGTGGTTCGGGTCGGCCACGCCTCGCCGGCCTGCGTGTTCCGCCAGATCGACGTATTCGGGGGTGACGCCTGATGAGCGCCACACCACAGCAACGCTTCGAAGGCCTGGTCAGCGCCCTGCGTGATGCCCTGCAACCCGGCGAACAGTTCACCCTCGGCTACAGCGCCGAACAGTCGCAGTTCGTGCGCTTCAACCACGCCAAGGTGCGCCAGGCCGGCGCAGTCAGCCAGGCCAGCGCACACCTGCGGCTGATCCGCGACGGGCGTCAGGCAGAACATCAGGTGACCCTGAGCGACGATGCGCAACTGGACCGTCAGCGCCTGAACGATGCCTTGGCGCAACTGCGCCAGATCCTGCCGTTGCTGGCCAAGGACCCCTACCTGCGCCTGGACGAAAACGCCTGGCACAGCCACAGCCTGCAAGCGCAAGCGCTGCCGGAGCTAAGCGACGTCCTGGCACTGCTCGACCGCGAAGCGGGTGACCTGGATCTGGTCGGGATCTATGCCGCCGGCCCGATCAGCCGGGGCTTCGCCAGCTCCTTTGGCGCCTTTGGCTGGCATCAGGCCAACAGCTTCAACTTCGACTGGAGCCTGTTCCACGACAATGGCCAGGCCGTGAAGGCCAACTATGCCGGCCAGCTGTGGAGCGACGACGATTTCATCGCACGCCTGCGTCTGGCCCGTGAACAACTGGGCTTCCTCGGCCGCCCGGCAATCACCCTCAAGCCTGGGAGCTACCGCGCTTACCTGGCACCTGCCGCCATGGACGAAATCGCCGGCATGCTGTGCTGGGGCGGTTTCTCCGCCCAGGCCCTGGCCACCGGCAACAGCGCCCTGCAGCGGCTGTACAGCGGCGATGCGCAGCTGAGCCCGCAGGTCAGTTTCAGCGAGCAGGTCAGCGGCTCGTTGAGCCCGGCGTTTTCCGATGAGGGCTCACCGCGCCTGGATGTGGCCTTGATCCGCCAGGGGCAAGCCGTGGACAGGTTGGTCAGCGCCCGCAGTGCGGTGGAGTTCGAGCTGCTGGCCAATGGCGCCGACAGCTACGAGTCACCCTGCGCGCTGAGCCTGGCCCCGGGCGAACTGGCCAGCGAGCAGATTCTCGAACGGCTTGGCACCGGGCTGTACATCAGCAACCTGTGGTACTTGAACTATTCGGACCTGCCAGCGGCGCGCATGACCGGGCTTACCCGCTTTGCCACCTTCTGGGTGGAGAACGGGGAGATTCAGGGGCCGGTCAGCACCATGCGCTTCGATGACAGCTTGTACAGCCTGCTGGGCGACCAGCTGGAAGACCTGACGCGCGAGCGCGAGATGATCTTGTCGACCAGTACCTATGGGCAGCGCAGCACCGGGTCGAGTCATTTGCCGGGGGCGCTGGTCAAAGGGCTGACCCTGACTTTGTGATTGGCCATTCGGGCCTCATCGCCGGCAAGCCGGCTCCCACAGTGTCCGCGGCGAAGCGGAACGTGTGGGAGCCGGCTTGCCGGCGATGAGGCCGGGACAGACGGAAGAGGAAGCCATGCCAGAACGCACCCCGCTGGACCCCACCACCGCCCGCTGGATCCCCTGGGTAGTGGCGATCGCATTCTTCATGCAGTCCCTGGACGGCACCATCCTCAACACCGCCCTGCCGGCCATGGCCCGTTCCCTGGAAGAAGACCCGCTGCGCATGCAGGGCGTGATCATCGCCTACATGCTCACCGTGGCCCTGCTGATTCCCGCCTCGGGCTGGATCGCCGACCGCTTCGGCACCAAGCGCATCTTCTTCAGCGCCATCCTGTTGTTCAGCTTCGGCTCGCTGCTGTGCGCCATGGCCTACAGCCTCGGCTTCCTGATCTTCGCCCGCGTCGTGCAAGGCCTGGGCGGCGCACTGATGCTGCCGGTCGGGCGCCTGGTGGTGCTGCGCGCCTACCCCCGTACCGAGCTGGTGCGGATCATGAGCTTCATCACCATCCCCGGCCTGCTCGGCCCGCTGCTCGGCCCGACCCTGGGCGGCTGGCTGGTGGAAATCCTCAGCTGGCACTGGATCTTCCTGCTCAACCTGCCGGTGGGCGCCGTGGGTTGCTATGCGGTGTGGAAGTTCATCCCCGACCTGCGCGGCGCCGAGCGCACCACCTTCGACGGCCCGGGCTTCATCCTGTTCGGCGCAGCCATGGTGCTGATCACCATCGCCATGGAAGGCCTGGGCGAACTGCACTTGCCGCACTTGCGGGTGATGCTCTTGCTGTTCGCCGGCATGGCCTGCCTGGCCGCCTACTGGCTGCGCGCCGGGCGCGACCCGGAGCCGCTGTTCTCGCCCAGCCTGTTCCGCGTGCGCACCTTCGCCATCGGCATTCTCGGCAACCTGTTCGCGCGCCTGGGCAGTGGCGCCCTGCCCTTCCTGGTGCCGTTGCTGCTGCAGGTGGCGCTGGGCTACTCACCGGCACAGGCCGGCATGAGCATGATCCCGCTGGCGGCGGCGGCGATGCTTGCCAAGTCCGTCGCCAGGCCGCTGATCGAACGCCTTGGCTACCGCATCGTGCTCACCGGCAACACCCTGTTGCTGGGCCTGCTGCTGGCCAGCCTCGGGCTGGTCGACGAGCAGACGCCGTATGTCCTGCTGCTGGTCCAGCTGGGCCTGCTCGGCGCGGTCAACTCGATGCAGTTCACGGCCATGAACACGGTGACCCTGATCGACCTCGACGATGCCGCCGCCAGCAGCGGCAACAGCTTGCTGTCGGTAGTCGCGCAGCTCTCGCTGAGCCTGGGCGTAGCCTGCGCTGGCGCCTTGCTTGGCGGTTTCACCGCAGCCGGCAGTGCTGACGGCGTGGAAACCACCTTGGAAGCCTTCCAGCTGACCTTCGTGACCATCGGCATCATGGCCATGCTGGCCGCCGCGATCTTCCTGCAACTGGCACCGACGGACGGAAGGCGTGCCCGTCGTCCGGAACAGCACGTGGAATCGTAGGGCGAATGGCCACGGGGCTGGTAGACTGTGCGGCATTTTTCGCTTCGCACCGCAGGCCCGCCTCGTGACCACCGATTCCACCGCCTTTGCTACCTTGCCGCTGTCCGCCGCCATGCTGGCCAACCTGGACGCCCTCGGCTATGCCTCGATGACGCCGATCCAGGCCCAGAGCCTGCCGGTCATCCTCAGAGGCCAGGACCTGATCGCCCAGGCCAAGACCGGCAGCGGCAAGACCGCCGCCTTCGGCATCGGCCTGCTCAACCCGATCAACCCGCGCTACTTCGGTTGCCAGGCCCTGGTGCTGTGCCCGACCCGCGAGCTCGCCGACCAGGTGGCCAAGGAGTTGCGCCGCCTGGCCCGCGCCGAGGACAACATCAAGATCCTGACCCTCTGCGGCGGCGTTTCGCTGGGCCCGCAGATCGCCTCGCTGGAGCACGGTGCGCACATCATCGTCGGCACCCCGGGCCGCATCCAGCAGCACCTGGACAAGGGCACCCTGGTGCTCGACGGGCTCAACACCCTGGTGCTGGACGAAGCGGATCGCATGCTCGACATGGGCTTCTTCGACGCCATCGCCAGCATCATCGGCAAGACCCCGTCGCGCCGCCAGACCCTGCTGTTCTCGGCCACCTACCCGGCCGGTATCGAGCAACTGGCCGCCGACTTCATGCGCAAGCCGCAGCAGGTCAAGGTCGAAAGCCTGCACACGGACAACCAGATCGAGCAGCGCTTCATCGAGATCGACCCACAGCAGCGCCTGGAGGCCGTCACCCGTGTGCTCGGCCACTACCGCCCGCAGTCCTGCGTGGCGTTCTGCTTCACCAAGCAGCAGTGCGAGGACGTGGTTGCTCACCTGACTGCCAAGGGCATCGTCGCCCAGTCCTTGCATGGCGACCTGGAGCAACGTGACCGCGACCAGGTGCTGACCATGTTCGCCAACCGCAGCAGTTCGGTGCTGGTGGCCACCGACGTGGCCGCTCGTGGCCTGGATATCGATGGCCTGGACATGGTCATCAACGTCGAACTGGCGCGTGATGCGGAAATTCACGTGCACCGTGTCGGCCGTACCGGTCGCGCTGGCGAGAAAGGCATCGCTGTCAGCCTGGTGGCACCGGCCGAAGGCCATCGCGCCCAGGCCATCGAGGCGCTGCAGAAGAGCCCGCTGCGCTGGGATCAGCTGGACGGTCTGAAGAACAAGGGTGGCGAGCCGCTGCTGCCGGTGATGACCACCCTGTGCATTGCCGCTGGGCGCAAGGACAAGCTGCGTCCGGGTGACATTCTGGGTGCGCTGACCGGTGATGCCGGCATTCCTGGCAAGCAGGTGGGCAAGATCGCCATCTTCGACTTCCAGGCCTTTGTGGCCGTGGAGCGGGCGCTGGCCAAGCAGGCCATGCAGCGGCTCAACAGCGGCAAGATCAAGGGCCGCGCCCTGAAAGTGCGCATTATCTGAAGTCTTTTGGGGGCTGCTTTGCAGCCCATCGCCGGCA
>NZ_AKJC01000219.1 GCF_000282535.1 Pseudomonas sp. GM84
GGCGCTCGATCTCAAGGGCGCCAAAAAAACAATGACGAGCACTGCGCGCAAACCTCTGCGAACTTCCCACCCCAGGCACCGCTCCTAACTGATAACCCCGCCACCCAGCGCCCACGCCATGGACCTCGTCATCACCCGCCCCGAAGGCCTCTACTGCCCACCCGGTGATTTCTACATCGACCCGTGGCGCCCGGTGGCACGCGCGATCATCACCCACGGCCATGGCGACCACGCCCGCAGGGGCAACGCGCATTACCTGACCGCCGCCCCCGGCGCGGGCATCCTGCGCAGCCGCCTGGGCCAGGACATCGACCTGCAGACCCTGCCCTACGGCGAACGCATCCACCACCACGGCGTCACCCTCAGCCTGCACCCGGCCGGGCATGTGCTGGGCTCGGCACAAGTGCGCCTGGAGCATGCGGGCGAAGTGTGGGTAGCCTCCGGCGACTACAAGGTCGAACCAGACGGCACCTGCGCGCCGTTCGAGCCTGTGCGCTGTCACACTTTCATCACCGAGTCGACCTTCGGCCTGCCCATTTATCGCTGGCCCAGCCAAGCCGAGGTTTTCACCGGGGTGAATGCCTGGTGGCGGGCCAACCGTGATCAGGGCAAGGCCAGCGTGCTGTTCTGTTATGCCTTCGGCAAGGCTCAGCGAATACTTCACGGGCTGGACCCGAGCATCGGCCCTGTCCTGGTACATGGCGCGGTCGAACCGCTGAACCAGGTGTACCGCGAGGCTGGCGTGCACCTGCCGCCCACCCGCTACGTCGGCGACATCCCACGTAACGATCCACTCATGCGCCAAGCCCTGGTGCTGGCCCCGCCCTCCGCTGCCGGCAGCACGTGGATGCGCCGCTTTGGCGATTACAGCGATGCGTTCGCCAGTGGCTGGATGCTTCTGCGCGGCACGCGGCGGCGTCGCGGGGTGGATCGCGGCTTCGTGCTGTCCGACCACGCCGACTGGCCGGGGCTGCTCTGGGCCATCGGCCAGACCGGTGCCGAACGGGTCATGGTCACCCACGGATCGGTCAACGTACTGGTGCGTTACCTCAGCGAACAGGGGCTCGATGCCCGCTCGTTCGTGACCGAATACGGTGACGAGGATGACGCGCCCGCCACGGAACCTGAGCCATGAAAGACTTTGCAGCGCTTTACTTGCGTCTGGATGCGACCACCTCCAGCAATGCCAAGCTCGAAGCACTGCGCGACTACTTCGCCGCCGCCCCCGCCGAGGATGCGGCCTGGGCGGTGTACTTCCTGGCCGGGGGCCGGCCACGCCAGTTGGTGCCTACCCGCGTGCTGCGCGAACTGGCGACAGCACTGGCCGACCTGCCCGACTGGTTGTTCGAAGAAAGCTACCAGGCCGTCGGCGACCTGGCGGAAACCATTTCCCTGCTACTGCCTGAAAACCCGCACGGCAACGAGGACGGCCTGGCCCATTGGGTCGAGGCCCATCTGCTACCGCTTCGCGGCCTGCCCGCCGAAGCGATCCAGCAGCGCCTGCCGCCACTCTGGGCCCAGCTGGACCGCCCCAGCCTGATGCTCTGCCTGAAGCTGATCACCGGCAGCTTTCGCGTCGGCGTGTCCAAGCTGCTGGTCACCCGGGCCCTGGCCCAACTGGCCGGACTGGATGCCAAGCGCGTGGCCCAGCGCCTGGTCGGCTATACCGACATCAGCCATCGCCCCAGCGCCAACAGCTACCACAAGCTGATCGCTGCAGAGTCGGCCGATGAGCACAGTCAGCGAGGGGGCCAGCCTTATCCGTTCTTTCTGGCGCACGCCCTGCAGTCACCCGTCGAGCAGTTCGACGCCTTGCTCGGTCCACCCAGTGCCTGGCAGATCGAATGGAAGTGGGATGGCATCCGCGCCCAGGTGGTCAAGCGCGATGGCCAGGTTTGGGTGTGGTCGCGCGGCGAAGAGCTGGTTACCGACCGCTTTCCGGAGCTGCACGGCCTGGCGCAGAGCCTGCCGGACGGCGTCGTGCTCGACGGTGAAATCCTGGTCTGGAAACCTGGCGCCACAGCCGAGGTGCCGGCCGTGCAGCCGTTCGCCCTGCTGCAACAGCGCATTGGCCGCAAGACCCTGGGCAAGAAGCTGCTGGCCGACGCGCCCGTGGTATTGCAGGCCTACGACTTGCTGGAATGGCAGGGCGAGGACTGGCGCAATCGTCCCCAGCACGAGCGCCGCCAGCAGTTGCAGCGTCTGATCGAGGAGTATCCCCTGGCGCCGGTACTGCTTTCGCCTTTGCTCGAAGGACAGGATTGGCAAGACCTCGCCGTTCAGCGCGAACAATCGCGGAGCCTGGGGGTCGAGGGCCTGATGCTCAAGCAGCGCGATGCCTTGTACGGCGTGGGCCGAACCAAGGACATGGGCCTGTGGTGGAAGTGGAAGATCGACCCGTTCAGCGTCGATGCCGTGCTGATCTATGCGCAACGTGGCCATGGCCGGCGCGCCAGCCTCTACAGCGACTACACCTTCGCCGTCTGGAACGCACCAGCCGGTACGCCGGAGCGTGCCTTGGTGCCTTTCGCCAAGGCTTACTCAGGGCTCAGCGATGAAGAAATGCGCAAGGTCGATGCAATCATCCGCAAGACCACGGTGGAAACCTTCGGCCCGGTGCGCAGCGTGACCCCGACCCTGGTGTTCGAACTGGGTTTCGAAGGCATTGCCTTGTCCAAGCGCCACAAGAGCGGGATTGCCGTACGTTTCCCCCGCATGCTGCGCTGGCGCCAGGATAAGCCGGTGGAGCAAGCCGATGACCTGGCGACCTTGCAGGCACTGCTGGCCTGAACACGACGCGTTGAGGCACAGTGGCCAAATTTATGCTTCTATCTTTGTCGCAGATTGTTTTCGCCACGCCGCCAGGACCACCATGCACCATTCGACCCACGACCTGCTTTCCCCCGTACCCGGCGTCAGCCGCCAGCTGCACAGCTTCCACTTCGGACCGCGCGGTGGCGCCAAGGTATACATCCAGGCCTCACTGCATGCGGACGAACTGCCGGGCATGCTGGTCGCCTGGCACCTCAAGCGCCACCTGGCCGAACTGGAGCAGCAAGGGCGCCTGCGCCGCGAGATCATCCTGGTGCCCGTGGCCAACCCGGTGGGCCTGGAGCAGGTATTGCTCGATTCGCCACTGGGGCGTTTCGAACTGCAGAGCGGCGAGAACTTCAATCGCAAGTTCGTCGACCTTTCCGACAGCATCGGCGACCAGATCGACGGCCACCTGACCCAGGACCCTCAGCACAATCTCGCCTTGATACGCGAGTACCTGCGCCGTGGCCTCGACACCTACCCGGCGCACACGCCCCTGCAGTCCCAGCGACTTACCTTGCAACGGCTGGCCTGCGACGCCGACCTGGTGCTGGACCTGCATTGCGATTTCGAGGCCGTCGAACACCTTTACACCACGCCTGAGGCCTGGCCGCAGGTCGAGCCACTGGCCCGCTACCTGGGCGCCCAGGCCAGCCTGCTGGCGACCGATTCCGGCGGGCAGTCGTTCGACGAATGCTTCAGCCTGGTCTGGTGGCAACTGCAGCAACGCTTCGGCAAACGCTTCCCGATCCCTTTGGGCAGCGTCGCGGTGACCGTCGAACTGCGTGGCCAGGCCGACGTCAGCCATGACCTGGCCTGCCAGGACAGCCAGGCGATCCTCGACTACCTGACCCATGCCGGCGTCATCGAAGGCAGCGCCCCGCCTTTGCCGCCGCTACCACAACCCGCCACACCGCTGGCTGCCGTCGAGCCGGTGTCCACCCCCCTGGGGGGCTTGCTGGTGTATCACGTGCGCCCCGGCCAGCAAGTGGAAGCCGGGCAACTGATCGCCGAAGTCATCGACCCGCTCAGCGACCGCGTGACCGCCGTGCGCACCCGCCAGTCCGGGCTGCTGTATGCCCGCAGCGTGCGCCGCATGGCCACCGCCGGCATGGTCATCGCCCATGTCGCCGGCGAACAGGTGTGTCGCAGCGGCTATCTGCTGGGTAACTGACCCGGTAAAACCAATGGCTCCGCAGGGTGGTCTGTAGAAGCACAGCCTTGCAGGGACCACACCGCGCATGCCTGCTTCCACCGACCTCGCCACTGCCTGGTTCGCCGCGCGTGGCTGGAAACCCTTCGCCTTCCAGCGGCAAGTCTGGGCGGCTGTCGGCCGTGGCGAATCCGGGTTGCTGCATGCCAGCACCGGGGCCGGCAAGACCTACGCCGTCTGGCTGGCCGCGCTGCGCGCCTTTGCCGAGCCCGGGCGCCAGCCCCCGGGGCTGCAGGTGCTCTGGATCACCCCCATGCGCGCGCTGGCGGCCGATACCGCCCGCGCCTTGCAAGCCCCCGTGGACGACCTGGGGTTGAGCTGGAGCGTTGCGGTGCGCAGCGGTGATACCAGCAGCGCAGAGCGCGCCCGTCAGGCACGGCGCCTGCCGAGCACGCTGATCACCACGCCCGAAAGCCTCACTTTGCTGCTGACCCGGGCACAGGCCTGTCACGACTTCGCCAGCCTGCGCCTGGTGGTGGTCGATGAATGGCACGAACTGCTCGGCAACAAGCGGGGCGTACAACTGCAGCTGGCCCTCGCGCACCTGCGCCGCTGGCGGCCTGACCTGGTGACCTGGGGCCTTTCAGCCACCCTGGGCAACCTGCCGCATGCGCTCGAAGTGCTGCTGCCGCATGGCGGCCAACTGGTACGGGGCCGTCAGGACAAGCGCCTGGTGGTCGACACATTGCTGCCGCCGGCGATCGAGCGCTTCCCCTGGGCCGGGCACATGGGCCTGAAGATGCTCGACCAGGTCGCCCATGAGCTCGACGGCAGCGCCAGCAGCCTGGTGTTCACCAATACCCGCGCCCAGGCCGAGCTGTGGTACCAGGCCCTGCTGGATGCACGCCCCGACTGGGCCGGCCAGATCGCCCTGCACCATGCCTCGCTGGCCCGGGCAACCCGCGACTGGGTCGAGCTGAGCCTCAAGCAAGGCCTGCTGAAAGCGGTGATCTGCACGTCCAGCCTCGACCTGGGCGTGGACTTTCTGCCGGTGGAACGGGTGCTGCAGATCGGCTCGGCCAAGGGCATCGCTCGCCTGATGCAGCGGGCCGGGCGCTCCGGGCACGCGCCGGGCCGGCGTTCGCGGGTCACCCTGGTGCCTACCCACAGCCTGGAGCTGGTGGAAGCCGCTGCGGCGCGCCAGGCGCTGGCCGACGGGCATATCGAGGCGCGCCGCTCGCCGCGGCTGTGCATGGACGTGCTGGTCCAGCACCTGGTCAGCATGGCCCTGGGCAGCGGCTTTCGCCCATCTGAGCTGCTGTCGGAAGTGCGCGACACCTGGGCGTTTCGTGAGCTGCGCGACAGCCAGTGGCAATGGGCACTGGACTTCGTCTGCCATGGCGGCAGCTCACTCAGCGCCTACCCCGACTATCAGCGCGTCGAAGCCCACCCCGACGGCATCTGGCGAGTCGCCAGCGAGCGACTGGCCAGGCGCCACCGCATGGGCATCGGCACCATCGTCAGTGACGCCAGCCTGCAACTGAAATACTGGAGCAAGGGCGGTGGCGGCAAGCATCTGGGCAGTGTCGAGGAAGCCTTCATCGCCCGTTTGCGCCCCGGCGACACGCTGGTGTTCGCCGGGCGGGTGCTTGAGCTGGTAAGGGTCGAGAACATGACCGCCTACGTGCGCCGCAGCAGCGCTCGCAAGGCTGCCGTGGCCCGCTGGAATGGCGGGCGCATGCCGCTGTCCAGCGAACTGGCCGATGCCCTGGTGGAACAACTGGATGCCGCTGCCCACGGCCGCTATGCCAGTCCCGAGCTGCGCGCGGTGCGCCCGCTACTGGCGCTGCAGGCACGCTGGTCGGCCCTGCCCACGCTGCAGACACTGCTGGCCGAGACCCTGGTCTCGCGCCAGGGCTCGCACCTGTTCCTCTACCCCTTCGCCGGGCGCATGGCCAACCTGGGCCTGGCCAGCCTGATCGCCTGGCGGGTCAGCCGGCAACAACCGCTGTCGGTGTCGATCGCCGTCAGCGACTATGGCTTCGAACTGCTCAGCCCGAGCCCTGTGGACTGGGCCACCTACCTGCCCGCCGCGCTGTCCGCCGAGGAGTTGCTGGAGGATGTGCTGGCCAGCCTCAATGCCGGTGAAATGGCCCTGCGGCGCTTTCGCGAGATCGCCCAGATCGCCGGGCTGGTGTTCGGTGGGTATCCGGCTGCGCAGAAAAGCACCCGGCAGATCCAGGCCTCCAGTGGGCTGTTCTTCGAGGTGTTTCGCAAGCACGACGCCAACAACCTGCTGCTCGGCCAGGCGCGGGATGAAGTGCTGCGTGAAGAGCTGGAAATCGAACGCCTGCAGCGGCAGCTGCTGAAGATGGGCCGCTTGCGGCTGGATCTGCGGGCACTGCAGCGGCCGGGGCCGCTGGCCTTCGCCCTGCTGGTGGAAGGCATGCGCGAAACGTTGAGCACGGAGAAACTGGCAGACCGGATTGCCAGAATGGTGGCGGACCTGGAAAAAGCGGCCATGCGAGACCGGGCGCCATGAGCCGCCATCTGGTGGTCGAACATTGCGGGCAGACACTGTGGCTGCTGCCCGACAAAGCCATCTATTGGCCTGCCCGGCACACGCTGCTGATAGCCGATGTGCATATCGGCAAGGCCGCCAGCTACCGGGCGCTGCACCAGCCCGTACCGCGGGGTACCACCGACACGACCCTGGCGCGCCTGGATACGTTACTGGCGGCATACGATTGCAAGCAGTTGGTGATCCTCGGCGATTTTCTCCACGCGCGCACGGCGCGGGCGCCAGCGACGCTGGCCAAGCTGCGGGAATGGCGCGGCCAGCACGACGGGCTGCGTATCGTGCTTATCCGCGGCAACCACGACCGCCACGCCGGCGACCCGCCTGCCGAACTGGCCATGGACGTGATCGATGAACCCTGGCTGCTGGCGCCCTTCGCGTTGCAACACGAGCCCATCGCTCACCCCCAGCACCCGGTGCTGGCGGGCCATGTGCATCCGGTCTACCTGTTGCGCGGGCGGGCCCGGCAACGCCTGCGTCTGCCGTGCTTTCTGCTCGATACCCAGGTCAGCCTGCTGCCGGCCTTTGGCGAGTTCACGGGTGGCTGGACGGTAAGCCCGGGTGCGGGCACCCGGGTTTTTGTCACCGGCGATGGCGACGTCTGGGCATTGAACGGTTGATCACGCCACAGGCGCGGGAGGCGGCTCGTCGGGCAAGGTCGGTTCGCCCGGCTCCATGGGTTGCGTTTCACCCGGCTCGGGCGGCTGCGGGGTATCGGGATCAGGCTGGTGGGGCACGCCCCCGGCCTGCATCGGCAGCGGATGGGCCAGCAACGACCATGACAGCAACCCGACGTGGTTGGGCTGCAGCACAGCCAGCTTCGCGCTGATTGTGGGATGGAGTTTCATTGGCTGCTCCTGACGAGAGCCGATGCGCGTCATGCACATCGGCACGGTTACCCGTTGGAGTGCCAAAGGCGCGGGGAATTCCCCGCGCTCGTCGGCTCAGGTCCGCGGCAGGGTGACGCCGCGCTGGCCTTGGTACTTGCCGCCACGGTCCTTATAGGACACTTCGCACTCTTCGTCGGATTCCAGGAAGAGCATCTGCGCCACGCCCTCATTGGCGTAGATTTTCGCCGGCAGGGTGGTGGTGTTGGAGAACTCCAGGGTCACATGCCCTTCCCACTCTGGCTCAAGCGGGGTGACGTTGACGATGATGCCGCAACGCGCATAGGTGCTCTTGCCCAGGCAGATGGTCAGTACATTGCGCGGAATGCGGAAGTACTCGACGGTACGCGCCAGGGCGAAGGAGTTCGGCGGGATGATGCAGACATCGCTTTTGACGTCGACGAAGCTGCCGGCGTCGAAATTCTTCGGGTCGACGGTGGCCGAATTGATGTTGGTGAACACCTTGAATTCGTCGGCGCAACGCACGTCGTAGCCGTAGCTGGAGACGCCGAAGGAGATGACCCGGCTGTCCTGCTCGCCGCGCACCTGGCGCTCGACGAACGGTTCGATCATGCCGTGTTCCTGCGCCATGCGGCGAATCCACTTGTCCGATTTGATGCTCATGGCGGGGGTGTCCTGAAGGGTTACAAGGTGAAAAACGAGACGCGCATCTTACCGGTCCACGCGCCCAGGTTAAAGTTCCATCCCACATCCCGCGCCGGACGGGGCTTGCGGCCGCCGCCGATCTGAATTTCATCAAAGGCCATCTTGGTGATTGGCAGGTTGCACAAAGTGGGTTAAGGTGACGCCACTGTGCTGCACGTGACACCGAGAATCTCTAGTTTGATGCACGATCCTGATCGGCCCATCGCTGAATTTTCTGCTCTCTTTGCGCTCAGTCCCGGCCAGGGATTTTCCTGACCGTTTTCAACTTTGTCCAAGGAGACAGAAAAATGTCCAACCGTCAATCCGGTGTTGTTAAGTGGTTCAACGATGAGAAGGGCTACGGCTTCATCACCCCTCAGTCGGGCGACGACCTGTTCGTGCACTTCAAAGCCATCCAAGCTGACGGCTTCAAAACCCTGAAAGAAGGCCAGGCTGTTACTTTCGTCGCTACCCGCGGCCAGAAAGGCATGCAGGCTGAAGAAGTTCAGATCGCCTAAGTCGATCTAGCTTCCTAGCTTTCAAAAAAACCCGCCTTCTGGCGGGTTTTTTTATGCCTGGGTAAACCCCACAGGTAGATCACAGGCTTTGAAAGCAGTGGTGTCCCTGTGGGAGCCGGCTTGCCGGCGATAGGGCCCGAGCGGGCGTTTGCCTGCCCTGGCCTCATCGCCGGC
>NZ_AKJC01000220.1 GCF_000282535.1 Pseudomonas sp. GM84
TTGCCGGCGATAGGGCCGTCAAGGTCGATCAGTGGCCAAGCGCCACACGAAAACGCCGGGTACTGGCCACCGCAATCAGCAACCCGACTACCGCCACACTCCCCCCGACCAGGCCAATATGGGCCACATCCATCTGGCTGCTGACGATACTCCCCAGCAACGCCCCGCCACCAATACCGATGTTGTAGATCCCGGAGAACAACGCCATGGCCACATCCGTGGCATCCGACGCAAGCTTCAGGGTCTTGGACTGCAACGACAGGCTGAAGCTCAGGATCGCGATCCCCCAGAACATGCTCAGCACGGCGAACGCATAGAAGTTGCCGGACAGCGGCAACATCAGCAGCAGGCAAGCCGCCAGCAGCCCGATCGAGCCCACCAGAAAGCCATGGGGAAAGCGCTCGCTGTAGCGGCTGAACAACAGCGAGCCGAACACCCCGGCGCCCCCGAACAGCAACAGCACCAGCGTGGTGCGCTCGCCACCGATCTGCGCCACGTGCAAAGCGAACGGCTCGATGTAGCTGTAGGCGGTGAATTGCGCAGTGATCACCAAGGTCACCAGCAGGTAGGTAATCACCAGGGCCGGGCGCTTGAACAGGATCGGCAGGCTGCGCAGCGAACCGGAATTCTGGCTCGGCAGCAGCGGCAGCGATTTGATCAGGCAGAGCATGGTAGCCAGGGCCACGCCGGCAATGCTCAGGAACGTCACCCGCCAGCCCAGCGCCTCGCCCACCACCCGGCCCAGCGGAATCCCCAGCACCATCGCCAGGGTCGTGCCCGTCGCCAGCAGGCCCAGTGCCTTGGCCTGCTGCCCCGGCGGTGCCACGCGCACCGCCAGCGAAGCAGTGATAGCCCAGAACACAGCATGCGCCAGGGCGATGCCGATACGGCTCACCAGCAACATGGCGAAGCTCTGCGCCAGCCACGACAACAGGTGGCTGAGGATGAACACCAGGAACACGAACAACAGCAAGCGCCGCCGCTCGACGTTGCGCGTGAGCAGCATCATCGGCAACGAGGCCAGCGCCACCACCCAGGCATAGATGGTCAGCATCAGGCCGACCTGCGCGGTGCTCATGTCGAAACTGCCGCCGATGTCGCTGAGCAGTGCCACCGGCACGAACTCGGTGGTATTGAAGATGAAGGCGGCCAGGGCCAGCGCGATCACGCTCAGCCAGCTGCCGCCACCTTCGGTCGCTGGCAAATCCTTGGGTAGGGGTCCGTTCATGTGTGGAATTCTTTTCTCCGCAGGCAAGGCGAAAGGACGCGCATCAGGGGGGCCAAGTATCGGCCGCGCTGAAGCACGGTTTAGTTATTGGAAGGAATGCGGGCATGGTACGCGCCAATACCGGGCCTCACAACCAGGGGCAGATTGCGGGTACCATGCGCGCTCTGTGTGAACGGCAAGCGGAACAAGGAGTGCGATCCGCCCATGGACAAGCAACACCCCCAGCAACAGTGGCAGCAGGCAGTCACCGCCTATGCCCAGGCCATCAACCACTACGTTGCGCAAGGCCGCGCACAAGGTTGGGACGATCTCGAAGAACCCCAGGTACCGGCCACCGATCACCTGCTCGATGCCTGGCAGGCGTCGCTGCAGGCCATCAACCGCGCGGGCGTCGACGAACAACAACGCCAGGCCTTCCGCACGGCCTGGCCGCCCGCCCACCTGCCGCTGGTGCCGCTGCTCGATGCGCACGGACAAGGCATCTGCGCGGTCCTGCTGCTGGATGACGGCAGCCTGCTGGCACGCATAGGGATGCCCTACGAAAAGGGCCAGGTGGTGCGCATCGGCGATCAGCAGGTAACCCCGGTGATCGGCATCGACCATTTCGGCCGCTGCCCGCAACGCCGCTATTTCGCCCTGGCCAACGCCGAAGGGGTCAGGGTCACCGATGGCTGGGGCGGCCCGCTGGTCGCTCGCCTGCCCTGGCCCAGCGGGCTGGAGGGCCTGCCGGCCGGTTACCCGTTCGACCCTTTTGACCTGCCGCCGACACCGACCACGCTGGTGCCCTTCGCCGATGGCCAACGGGTACTGCTGGTCAGCGCCGAGGGCGTTTTCGTGCTGGCCGCCGAGGGTGCCACGCGGCTGTTGCCGCGCGAGGCGCAGATCCTGGAGGAACTGGCCGAAGGCACCGACCCGGACGATATCGCCCTGGGCCTGTCCATGGAGCATGGCGCGGTATCGCCAGACGGCCGGCTGATCGTGCTCGGTGAGCAGGGCAGCCGTCATCTGGTGCTGGACGAGCAGTTGCAACCGGTCGCCCAGATTGGCCCAGGCAGCGAGTACCCCCACTTCGCCCTGTTCAATCGCGCGGGCGACCAGTTGATCGTCAATGCCTGCCATTTCTACAACGGTGGCACGCTTGGCGTGCGCGTGGCGGACCTGCCTGGGCTGGACACCGAGTACTACAGCGACGACCCGCGCACACCCCTGCTGCAGGAAGGCGCGCGGGTGTACGCCGGGGTGGCGGGCAACGGCGAATACATCATCGGCGATGCCTATGGCTACCTGCGGGCCTTTGGCGAGGATGGCGTGGAGCATTGGCAGCATTACCTGGGGTCGACCATCAGCGCCATGGACATCAGCGCGGACGGGCGCACGCTGGTTGCGGCGAGCCATGCCGGGTTCATCTCGGTGATAGCCTTGGGCAGCGGGCGGCCTGAGTGGCAGATCGGGACCGGGGAGCATGGCGAGGTGCGGCGGTGGTTGTTCTGGAAAGGGTGGGACAAGGCGCTGTGCTGGTAGGGAGTCTGCACCGGCCTCTTCGCGGGACAAGCCCGCTCCCACAGGAATTCCACTGCTTTCACGGGCGGTGCTGTACCTGTGGGAGCGGGCTTGTCCCGCGAAGAGGCCGGTGCAGAAAAACAGATCAGCCCTGCAACGTCGCCATGTCGATCACGAACCGGTACTTCACATCCCCCGCAATCATACGCTCGAAGGCCTGGTTGATATTGCGGATATCCAGCAACTCGATATCACAACGGATATCGTGCGCGGCACAGAAATCCAGCACCTCCTGGGTCTCGGCGATACCGCCGATCAACGAGCCGGCCAGCACCCGGCGCTTGAGCACCAGGTTGGCCGCATGCAGCGCCGGGTCGACGGGCTCGATCAGGCCAACGAGGATATGCACGCCATCGAACTTGAGCGTTTCCAGGTAAGGATTGAGGTCGTGCTGCACCGGAATGGTGTCGAGCAGAAAGTCGAATCGGCCGGCGGCGGCACGCATCTGCTCGGCATCGGTAGACACGATCACATGGTCGGCGCCCTGGCGGCGAGCCTCGTCGGCCTTGGCCTGGGAGCGGGTGAACAGGGTCACTTCGGCGCCCAGCGCCTTGGCCAGCTTGATGCCCATGTGGCCCAGGCCGCCCATGCCGAGGATGCCGATCTTGTGGCCAGGGCCGACACCATGGTGCTTGAGCGGCGAATAGGTGGTAATGCCCGCACAGAGAATCGGTGCCGCGCTGGGCAGGTCCATGCCGGCCGGGATGCGCACCACGAAGTGCTCGCTGACCACGATGCTGCTGGAGTAGCCGCCCAGGGTGTTGCTGCCGTCGACCCGATCAGGGGTGGCATAGGTCATGGTCGGCCCTTCCAGGCAGTACTGCTCCAGGTCCTTGGCGCAGGCCTCGCAGTGGCGGCAGGCGTCGACCATGCAGCCAACGCCGACCAGGTCACCGACCTTGTGCGCGGTAACCTGCGCACCCACCGCCGTGACCCGGCCGATGATCTCGTGACCGGGCATCAGCGGGTACACGGCGATGCCCCATTCGTTGCGGGCCTGATGGAGGTCGGAGTGGCATACACCGCAATACAGGATCTCGATGGCGACATCGTCCGGGCGCGGGCTGCGGCGCTCGAAGGTCATGGGCGCCAGGGGGCTGGTCGGGGTTTGGGCGGCGTAACCGATGGCGGTGTACATGCAGTACCTCTTGAAGAAGTGAAACGATTCAGGCGGCGCATTCTGCGCGCCCGATGCTGCCGTGCCCACGGCAGATTCTCCGGCATGCATGCCTGATTCTCCGAACCTTGACCCAGGCACCTGGCGCCTGGCCTTCAATCTGCGATGATGCGACTGTCTGATTCTCTGCCCTGGTTCATCATGCAACTGACTCGCCACGTCGATGCCAACGCCACGTTGTGCACACTGATCCGCAGCCTGGCCACGCGCCCGGGCTTCGTGCCCACGCACCTGCCTCAGGTCCAGGTGCTGAGCTGGGACCACTATGTGGCCAGCAGTCCGCAGCTGTACGAACCCAGCCTGATGATCCTGGCCCAGGGCAGCAAACTGGCGCGCCTGGGCCCGCGCACCCTGGAATACGGCGCCGGCCACTACCTTGTGCAGGCGCTGTCGGTGCCGTTCATGTGCGAGACCTTCGCCACCGCCGATGCGCCGTTGCTGGGTGTGGCGGTGGATATCGACCGGAGTGTGTTGAGCGAACTGGTGCAGAGCATGGACCTGCCGCCCGACCCGGCCGTGCAGGCGCAAACGCCCCAGTCGATGACCTCGGCGGCGCTGGATGCGCCGATGCGCGACTGTGTCGAGCGGCTGCTGCGTTGCCTGCAGGACCCGCTGGATGCCAAGGTGCTGGGCCCGGCGCGGGTGCGCGAGGTGCTGTATACCGCGCTGCGCGGCCCGCAGGCCGGAGTGCTGCGGGCGCTGGTCGAACAGCAGGGGCACTTCGCCCGCATCGCCGCCGCCCTCGCCCACCTGCGCGAACATTACAGCGAGCCGCTGAGCGTCGAGGCGCTGGCCGCGCGCGCCAACATGAGCGTGTCGACGTTTCATGAGCACTTCAAACGCTGCACCGACCTGGCGCCGATGCAGTACCTCAAACGCCTGCGGCTGCTCAAGGCGCAGCAGATGCTGATTGGCGAGGGGCTGGGGGTGGCGCAGGCGGCACATCGGGTGGGGTACCAGAGCACCTCGCAGTTCAGCCGCGAGTACAAGCGCCAGTTCGAACGCAGTCCGGGGGATGAGTTGGCGTATCAGAGTTTGCCTGTTTGATTGCAGGGGCTGCTTTGCAGCCCATTCGCGGGACAAGCCCGCTCCCACAGAACCCCGCTGCCCTTAAGAACAATGGCGTACCTGTGGGAGCGGGCTTGTCCCGCGAATGGGCCGCAAAGCGGCCCCAATCACTGCCGCTCGACCATGGCAACAATGGCCGCCCGCAGCTCCTCCTTGGCCTGCCCCGCCTCCAACTCCCCCGCCGCAGCCGCCTGCGACAACGCATCCGCCGCCCCCACCAACAAACGCATCCCCGCCGCACTGATCGCGCCGCTCGGCGCAAACCCGCCCAACGCCGCCCGGCACTTGTCGAGAAACGGCTGCTCATAGCCCCGCTTGATCGCCTCCAGCTCCGGCGACCCGGCCAGCGCAGCCGACACCCCAGGCATCTCCCGCCCCTCGCTCATCACACAGTCCACATAAGCCTCGGCAATCACGCCGGCACGGCTGGCCAAGGTCGCGTCACAACGCGCCAGCGCCCGCTCCAGCATGTGCGACTGACGCGCGTCGTAATCCTGATAAAGCGCCGCCAGCAGCCCGCTGCGTGTCTCGAAGTGGTCATACACCACCGGCTTGGTCACCCCCGCCTGCTCCGCCAGGCGCCCCAGGCTCAAGGCCTCGGTGCCCTCTTCACGCACCAGCTGCCAGCCCACGTCGAGCAGCTGGCGGCGTCGTTGTTCTCGGGACAGGCGCTTGCGCGGCTGACCCTGATCGTCGCTTGACATCGCTTACCTACCAAAAGTAACTTACTAATCGTAACTTACCTTGAGTATATAGCCCTCAAGGCCCAATCGCACCCTCAGCGCTGGAGAAACGCCATGAACGCCTTGATCGTCGTCGGCCACCACGACCCGCATTCCCTCACCCACGCCCTCGCCGGGCAAATCGCCGAAGGCCTGGCCAGCGCTGGCCACGCCAGTGAGATCGCTGACCTTGCCAGTGAAGGCTTCGACCCGCGCTTCAGCCCCGCCGACCATGCCGTGCACCGCCGCCTGGCCGCACCACCGGCCGATGTGCTGCGCGAGCAGGCGCGCATCGACAGCGCCGATGCGCTGGTGCTGGTCTACCCGATCTACTGGTGGTCGCTGCCGGCCCTGCTCAAAGGTTGGGTCGAGCGGGTGTTCAGCAATGGCTGGGCGTTCGAGTACGAGGGCGGCACGACCGTCAAGAAACTGCGCGGCCTGAAGGTGCATCTGGTGGGCGTCGCAGGTGCCGATGCCGGTACCTTCCAGCGCCACGGCTATGGCGAAGCCATGCGCGTGCAGATCGAGCATGGCATCTTCGACTACTGCGGCGCCGAAGTGCTCGGTTCGACCCTGCTGGAAGACAGCGAGGGCCCGGCCGCCGCCCTGCTGCTGCCCAGCGCCCGACAACTGGGCGAGCAACTGTTCAGCGCCGCCCCATTGCGAGGTGTCCAGCGACCCGGCTAATATTGAGAACGATTCACACTCACAATTGGACGTCAGGCGTTGGACAGCACATCGACCCGCAAGCTGGGCTTTTTCTTCAGCGACCATCACCGCTGGCTGCTCCAACACATCCACAAGCGCCTGCGCAACCGCGCCGATGCCGAGGACACCGCCGCCGAAGCCTTCTGCCAGATGCTCGGCGCCCGTGTCGACCCCGACAGCATCCAGCAACCGCGCGCCTACCTCTCGACCATCGCGCGGCGGCTGATCTTCGATCGTCACCGCCGCCGCCAGCTGGAACAGGCCTACCTGGAGCGCCTGGCGCTGCTGCCAGAGCCGGTGGCGCCTTCCGCCGAAGAGCAACTGCTGCTGATCGAGGCGCTGGTGACCATCGACCAGGTGCTGGACGGCCTGCCCGCCATCGTCAAGGCGACCTTCCTGTACAGCCAGCTCGATGGCATGAGCTACGTCGATATCGCCGCCAGGCTGCAGATCAGCGAACGCACCGTCAGCCGCTACATGAAGCAGGCCCTGCGCCAGTGCTACCTGTGCGAGGTGCAGCCGTGAGCCGCCGTCGGCTCGACGCGATCAGCGAACAGGCCATCGACTGGATGGTGGCGCTCAACGCCCGCACGCCCGACGACGCCCTGCTGCAACGCCTGACGCACTGGCTGCAGCAGGACCCCGCCCACCAGCAGGCCTGGGAGCGCCTGCAGCGCCGCCTCGGCCGGCCGGTCGCCACCCTGCGCGCCTTGGAACAACGCGCCCCAGGCCATGCCGCCGAGGCGCGCCAGGTGTTGCTGCAACCCACCCATTCGCGTCGCGAGGTGCTCGCGGCCCTGGCCAGTGTCGGCCTGTTCGGTGGCGCCCTGTGGGGCGGCTGGCGCAGTGAGACCACCCAGAACTGGCTGGCCGACCTGCACACGGGCAGTGGCGAGCGCCGCAGTTTTACACTCGCTGACGGCAGCCGCCTGAGCCTCAACAGCGCCAGTGCCGTCGACCTGCACTTCGACGCTGGGCAGCGCCTGCTGGTACTGCGCCGTGGCGAACTGCTGATCCAGGTCGCAACCGACCCCCACCGTCCCTTGCGCGTGCGCACCGCCCAGGGGCAGGTCCAGGCCCTGGGCACCCGCTTTCTGGTCAGCCAGGAGGACACGGCCACGCGCGTCGTGGTGCTGGAGCACAGCGTACGCACCAGCCTGCCCGACGGCCGCTGGCTCGACCTGCAGCAGGGCCAGGCGGCGTTGCTGCGCAGCAACGCCATCGAACCCCTTGCAGACGATCAACAGCCGCGCGCGGCCTGGCTGAATGGCCGCCTGGAGGTGCTCGACGAACCGCTGCTGGGGGTGATCGACGCCTTGCGCCCCTATCTGCGTGGTTATGTGCGGGTGGCCCCTGCGATCGGCAACCTGCGGGTACAGGGTGTGTTCCCGCTCGACCAGCCACAGCAAGCGCTGCAAGCCCTGGCCGAGAGCCTGCCGATCAGCATCGAACACTACGGCCCGTGGCTGACCTTGATCGGCCCGGCGCAGGCACGCCAGAACAAATCATGAAAATCATTCTCAAACGTGTCCGGTTTTCATTTCTCGTTGCACCTATCTCCTGACAAGCCAATACAACCGGGAGAATTCCGTGCACAACCTCTGGCCCCGCGCCCTGCCCCTGGTCGCCGCCCTGACCAGTTTCAACGCCCTCGCCCAGGCGCAGACCCTGTCGTTCAACCTGCCCGCGGCGAGCCTGGCGGCCACCCTCAACCGCATTGCCAACCAGAGCGGTACCATCATCGCCCTGGAACCGGCGCTGGTGCGGGGCAAGCAGGCCCCGGCCGTGGTCGGCCAGATGAGCGCCGAGCAGGCGATGCAGGCGGCCCTGGCCGGCAGCGGCCTGCAATTGCGGGTGACCAGCAGCGGGCATTTCAGCGTGGCCCCGGCCAGCCAGAGCGAGGGTGCACTGGAGCTGGGGAGCACCAGCATCACCGACGATTACCTGGACGCCACCAGCGAAGGCAGCGGCTCGTATGCGGCCCGTGCCGTTACCCTGGGCAAAGGCACGCACAGCCTCAAGGAAATCCCCCAGTCGATCACGGTGATTACCCGCAAGCAGCTGGATGACCAGGGCATCACCGACCTGCAGGACGCTCTCAATCACACCACCGGGATCGTCGGTGCCCAAGGCATCGGCCCCGGCGTGGTGGTGACCTCGCGCGGTTTCCAGATCGACGACTGGCAGTACGACGGCGTGCCGATCCCGCGCAACAACTACTCGCTGGGCAACTGGGCGACCCAGGACCTGGTGTTCTTCGACCGCGTGGAAGTGCTGCGCGGCGCGTCCGGCCTGCTGCAAGGCACCGGCAGCCCGGGCGGTGCGATCAACCTGGTGCGCAAGCGCGGCCAGGCCACGCCGACCGTGACCGTCACCGGCAAGGCCGGCAGCTGGGACCACTATGGCCTGCAACTGGACGCCGGCGGTCCGCTCACCGCCGACGGTCGCGTGCGCGGCCGGATCGTCGCCGACGAAGACCAGAGCGACAGTTTCATCGATTACCAGTGGAGCAAGTCCCACTCCCTGTACGGTGCGCTGGACATCGACCTGAACGACGCCACCACGGTGGGCGCCGGCATCAGCTACAACCGCCAGGAGTCGCGGCCGATGCTGCGTGGCCTCCCCCGCTACGCCGACGGCAAGCCCATCGACCTGCCCCGCTCGACCTTCACCGGCGCCCGCTGGAGCCACGCCGAAACCGACGTGACCACCTACTACCTCGACCTCGCGCACCGTTTCAACGACGACTGGGCATTCAAGGCCGCCGCCGTGCGCATGGACGAAACCAACACCTCCACGCACCAGCGCGTGCAGTCCACTGGCCAGGGCGTGGAGCCGGACGGCACCGGCATCACCTACGCCGACTGGATCACCGACTTCCACAACACCAAGCTCGGCCTGGACATGAACGTGATCGGCCACTTCGACACAGGCCCCCTGGCCCATGAGATCACCGTCGGCGGCAACTACTCCAAGCTGACCTCGGACGACGCCTACTGGCGCAACTTCGACGCCTCCGACGACAACATCTTCGACATTGACCACAACCGCCCCGAGCCCAGCCGTGACAGCATGTTCGACGGCGAGCTCGCGCGCGCCAACAGGGCCAGCTATGACATTCGCCAGAAAGGCCTGTATGGCGTGTGGCGGGTCAAGCCCACCGACGACCTGACACTGATCGTCGGCTCGCGCGTCAGCTGGTTCGACTACAGCTGGGACTCGATCGACTTCAACAGCCGTACCGACCCCGGCAACCGCCACCCCACCAGCCGCATGACCGAGACCGGCGAAGTCACGCCCTACGCCGGTTTCATCTACGACCTGACCCGCGAATGGGCCTGGTACGCCAGCTACACCGACGTGTTCGCGCCGCAGACCGAACGCGCCGTCAACGACGCGCCGCTCAAGCCGGTGATCGGCAGCAACTACGAGACGGGCCTGAAGGGCGAATTGCTCGACGGCCGGGTCAACGCCTCGTTGGCCGTGTTCCGCTACGACCAGGAAAACCGCGCCGTCACCGACGTGGCCTCTGGCTTCGCCTGTGACGACTGGTACTGCTCCACGGCATCAGGCAAGGTGCGCAGCCAGGGCGTCGAGGCCGAAATCAGCGGCGAGGTGATCAGCGGCCTGCAGCTGTTTGCCGGCTACACCTACAACACCACCAAGTTCCTCGACGACCCGGAGGAAGAAGGCCGGGTGTTCAGCCAGTGGACGCCCAAGCACATGCTGCGTACCTGGGCCGACTACACCCTGCCGCTGGCCGACCAGCGCTGGAGCACGGGCCTTGGCTTCACCACCCAGAGCCATACCCTGGGCTACGAGCGCACCTACACCGTGCCCGGCTACACCGTGTGGAGCGCGCGCCTGGCCTACCAGCTGACCCCGGAAGTGAGCCTGGCGGTCAACGGCAACAACCTGTTCGACAAGAAGTACTGGGTGGCCGGCTTCAACCAGCTGAACGGCAGCAACAACTACGGCGAGCCGCGCAACTTCATGTTCACGGTCAAGTACACGCCCCAGTTCTGACCCCGTCTCATGCCGTCAATTGCCACTGCGCCAGGGGCCAGTACTGGCCTTTACGCGATTCGTAGAGCGTGAAGTGCCGGGCAGTCACGAAGAAGTCAGGCGCCACCGTTGCTTCCGGCGCCTGGCCGCGAAACTCCCGTGACAGGGTCAGGTGCGGCCGATACTCACGGGCCTGCTCGGCAACGCCAAGGGGCAGCAGCGCCTGCTGCAGCCCATAGACCAGGTGGCGCAACGCTGGCGGGGTTTCCTGCGGCTCCAGCACCAGCACATTGGCGCGGGGCCAGACCTTCAACTGATCGAGCAGCAGGCGCAGCGGCGCGCCCGGGCGGGCGAGGTTGTCCACCGCGGCGCAAATCGCCGGCACCTGTGCGGCGTCCACATCCCCCAGAAACAGCAAGGTCAGGTGGAAGTTCTCGCTCGGCACCGGTTTGCCGCTGCGCAGGTTCAAGCCACGCCGCCACTGCGCGAGCGAACGCCGCTGCGCATCGCTGACCGACAGGGCGAAAAACAGCCGCTTGAAGGGGGCGCCACTGGGGCGTACATCCAGAACCATGGGAGCTCCTCACACCTAAAACGTTTGCGCAATCTGCAGGGCATTACACCTAAGTCGCCCAGCAATCACCCAACAATAGGTACAAACTGCCCCCATGATTGTTTATGCTGGCGAACTTATGCCATGGCGCATGGCCTTTTTTTCGACAAGTAATCGTCCATGAAAATTGCACTCGTACTGATATTCGCCCTCTCGATCGCCTATGTTCACCTGCGCGGTCGGGTACGTCACAAGCTGAGCCGTCAGCTGGGTGACCACTCCAGCTTCCTGGCCCCGGTCAACAGCTTCCTTTACCTGTTTTCCAAGCATCCGGCCAAACCCTACCTGCCGGTGGAAGCCTTCCCCGAACTGCAGCCACTCAAGGACCACTGGCAGGAAATTCGCGAAGAAGCCCAGCGTTTGCTGCATGTCGGCGAGATCAAGAAGTCCGATAACTACGACGACGTGGGTTTCAACTCGTTCTTCAAGACCGGCTGGAAGCGCTTTTACCTGAAATGGTACGGCGAAAGCCACCCGTCGGCGATGAACCTGTGCCCGCGCACCACCGAGCTGCTGCAGGGCATCGGTTCGGTCAAGGCCGCCATGTTCGCCACCCTGCCGCCGGGCGCCAAGCTGGTGCGCCACCGCGACCCTTATGCCGGCTCCTACCGCTACCACCTGGGCCTGGACACACCGAACGACGATGGTTGCTACATCGACGTGGATGGCGAGAAGTATTCCTGGCGCGACGGCGAGGCGGTGGTGTTCGACGAAACCTACATCCACTACGCGGCCAACACCACCGAGCACAACCGCATCATTCTGTTCTGCGACGTCGAGCGCCCGCTCAAGTACCGCTGGGCCACGGCGTTCAACCGCTGGTTCAGCCGCAATGTCATGGCCGCGGCGGCAGCGCCGAACGATGCCAATGACAAGACCGGCGGCATCAACCGTCTGTTCACCCGCATCTACAAGATTCGTGAGCGCGGCAAGGCGCTGAAGAAGCGCAACCGCAAGCGTTACTACCTGGAAAAATGGCTGTTCGTAGCGGCGCTGGTGCTGGTGTTCGTCTATATCTGAGCATGCCGGGTGTTTTTTGGTGTTCTTCAGATCGAGCGCCGCCCGCGCGGCGCATCGCGAGCAAGCTCGCTCCTACATTTGTTGAAACGTACCTATGTCTGATAGGCCATGGTTGCCTGCCTGGTGGGTACGACGCGATTCTTC
>NZ_AKJC01000221.1 GCF_000282535.1 Pseudomonas sp. GM84
AAGCCGGCTCCCACAAGGACTGCACACCCTCACCTGTGGGAGCCGGCTTGCCGGCGATGAATTCCACACCGATGGACCTGTGACCACAGGTCCATGGGTGACACCGAGCAACACCCGCCCCTGGTTCGGCCTGCACGGAGGCAGTTCCAGGGGCGTTTTCGATTTTGAGAACAACAAGAATTCTGGGAGCCTGCCATGTCGGTCGATCCGCAAAAACTTCTGGGCGAGCTGTTCGACACAGCCATCGCCGCCGCCCACCCGCGCCAAGTCCTCGAACCCTACCTGCCCGCCGACCGTAGCGGCCGGGTCATCGTCATCGGTGCCGGCAAGGCCGCTGCCGCCATGGCCGAAGTGGTCGAGAAGAGCTGGCAAGGCGAAGTCTCCGGGCTGGTCGTGACCCGCTACGGCCACGGCGCCAACTGCCAGAAGATCGAGGTGGTCGAAGCCGCCCACCCGGTCCCCGATGCCGCCGGCCTGGCCGTGGCCAAGCGCGTGCTGGAGCTGGTCAGCAACCTCGATGAAGACGACCGCGTCATCTTCCTGCTCTCCGGCGGCGGTTCCGCCCTGCTGGCCCTGCCGGCCGAAGGCCTGACCCTGGCCGACAAGCAGCAGATCAACAAAGCCCTGCTCAAGTCCGGCGCCACCATCGGCGAGATGAACTGCGTGCGCAAGCACCTCTCGGCGATCAAGGGCGGCCGCCTGGCCAAGGCCTGCTGGCCGGCCACCGTCTACACCTATGCCATTTCCGATGTCCCGGGCGACCTGGCCACGGTCATCGCCTCCGGCCCCACCGTGGCCGACCCAAGCACTTCGGCCGATGCCCTGGCGATCCTCAAGCGCTACAACATCGAAGCACCCAAAGCCGTCATCGACTGGCTGAACAACCCCGCCTCGGAAACCGTCAAGCCCAACGACCCGGCCCTGGCCCGCAGCCACTTCCAGCTGATCGCCAAGCCCCAGCAGTCGCTTGAGGCCGCTGCCGTCAAGGCTCGCCAGGCAGGCTTCAGCCCGCTGATCCTCGGTGACCTGGAAGGCGAATCGCGCGAAGTGGCCAAGGTGCATGCCGGTATCGCCCGGCAGATCGTCCTGCACGGCCAGCCACTGAAAGCGCCATGCGTGATCCTGTCCGGTGGCGAAACCACCGTGACCGTGCGCGGCAATGGCCGTGGCGGGCGCAATGCCGAGTTCCTGCTCAGCCTCACCGAAAGCCTCAAGGGCCTGCCGGGCGTGTACGCCCTGGCCGGTGACACCGACGGCATCGACGGCTCGGAAGAGAACGCCGGCGCCTTCATGACGCCTGACAGCTACGCCCGCGCCGAGGCCCTGGGCCTGTCGGCGAGCGACGAGCTGGACAACAACAACGGCTACGGCTACTTCGCCGCGCTCGACGCGCTGATCGTCACCGAGCCGACCCGTACCAACGTCAACGACTTCCGCGCCATCCTGATCCTCGAGACTGCCCAATCATGACGCCTGATAAAAAAGTCAAAATCCTCGCGACCCTCGGCCCTGCGATCAACGGCATCGACGACGTTCGCCAACTGGTCGAAGCCGGGGTGAACATCTTCCGCCTCAACTTCAGCCACGGCGAGCACGCCGACCACGCCCTGCGTTACCAGTGGATCCGCGAAGTCGAGCAGCAGCTGAACTACCCGCTGGGCATCCTCATGGACCTGCAGGGCCCGAAACTGCGCGTGGGCCGCTTTGCCGATGGCAAGGTCCAGCTGCAACGCGGCCAGGCCCTGCGCCTGGACCTGGACAAGACCCCGGGCGACAGCCGCCGGGTCAACCTGCCGCACCCGGAAATCATCGCCGCGCTTGAGCCCGGCATGGACCTGCTGCTGGACGATGGCAAGCTGCGCCTGCGGGTCACCGCCAAGCACAGCGACGCCATCGACACCGAAGTGCTGGCGGGTGGTGAGCTGTCCGACCGCAAGGGCGTCAACGTGCCCCAGGCAGTACTCGACCTGTCGCCGCTCACCGAAAAAGACCGCCGCGACCTGGCCTTCGGCCTGGAACTGGGCGTGGACTGGGTGGCGCTGTCGTTCGTGCAGCGCCCGGAAGACATCACCGAGGCCCGCCAGCTGATCGGCGACCGTGCCTACCTGATGGCCAAGATCGAGAAGCCATCGGCCGTCGAGCAGCTGCAGGCCATCGCCGAGCTGTCCGACGCGATCATGGTCGCCCGTGGCGACCTGGGCGTGGAAGTGCCGGCCGAAAGCGTGCCGCAGATCCAGAAGCGCATCATCGGCACCTGCCGCCAGCTGGGCAAGCCGGTGGTGGTGGCCACGCAGATGCTCGAATCCATGCGTTTCTCGCCAGCGCCGACCCGCGCCGAAGTCACCGACGTGGCCAATGCCGTGGCCGAGGGTGCCGACGCAGTGATGCTGTCGGCCGAGACGGCCTCGGGTGACTACCCGCTGGAAGCGGTGCAGATGATGAGCAAGATCATCCGCCAGGTGGAGAATGGCCCGGATTACCAGGCCCAGCTCGACGTAGGCCGGCCGAAGGCCGAGGCCACCGTGTCCGATGCCATCAGCTGCGCGATCCGCCGTATCAGCGGCATCCTGCCGGTGGCGGTGCTGGTCAACTACAGCGAGTCGGGCGCCTCGACCCTGCGTGCTGCGCGTGAGCGGCCACGGGCACCGATCCTCAACCTGACGCCGAACCTGAATACCGCTCGCCGCCTGAGCGTGGCCTGGGGTGTGCATTCGGTGGTCAACGACCGTCTGCGCCAGGTGGACGAGGTTGTTTCCACGGCGCTGGAGATCGCGCAGGCCCAGGGAATGGCCAGCCGTGGCGACACGTTGCTGATCACCGCCGGTGTGCCTTTCGGCAAGCCAGGTTCGACTAATACGCTGCGGATCGAGACATTGATCTGATCCAAAGGCCTTTTCGCGGGACAAGCCCGCTCCCACAGGTGCATATGTAGCCTTGAATGCTATGCGGTACCTGTGGGAGCGGGCTTGCCCCGCGAATGGAGGGCGAAGCCCTCCCCTTGCACCGGTGTAGAAAACCTGCGGAAAACCCGAGGCCCAAAGAGGCCCACCGCTCCCCCATCAACCTTTACCGACTGCCCATGTACACCAAAAATTTCGTCAACCCGTGCCCCGACTGGGCCACGGCCTTGCTCAACGGCTTCAGCCAGGTGCTGCTGCTGCGCAACCCCCTGTGCGGCCTGTGCTGCCTGCTGGCCATCCTGCTCACCGCCCCCAGCCTGGTCGGCGGCGCCCTGCTCGGCGCGCTCGCCGGCCTGCTCACCGCCCAGCGCCGCGGCTATGACCGCGCCGACCGTCAGGCCGGGCTGTACTCCTACAACGGCGTGCTGATCGGCATCCTGATCAGCGCCGTGCTGCCCTGGTCGGCGATCATGCCGCCCCTGATCATCGCCGCCGGCGGCCTGTCCAGCATCATCACCCACCAGTGGCGCAAGCGCGGCGGCAAGTTGCTGATCGCCTACACCGCACCCTTCGTACTGCTGGGCTGGGCCACCCTGCTGCTGGCCACGCCTTCGCCCAGCGGCTTCGTCGAAGCCGACCCACTGTTAGCACTGGCGCGCGGTGTGGGGCAGATCTTCCTGCTCGACCAGCCATTGGCCGGGTTGCTGATCATCGCCGGCATGTTCATCGCCAACCCATATGCCGCCCTGTGGGCCGTGATCGGCTCGGCCATCGGCGGTGGCGTGGCGCTGCTGGCCGACCAGGCCCAGGCGGCCTGGCTGGGCCTGTACGGCTTCAACGCGGCGCTGGCGGCACTGGCCTTCAGCCGACAGGGCGAACGCCCTTGGGTGACACTGCTGGCGATCGCCCTGGCCTTGCTGCTGCAACCGCTGTTCAAGCTGCTGCCGGTGGCCGGGCTTACCGCCCCCTTCGTCGTCGCCTGCTGGCTGATGCACATCGGCAAGCATCTGGCACAACTGAACCAGCGCAGCAGCGCCCGCCGCTTGCACAGCTGAAAGCCAGCCCCTAGGCTCAGGCCATCGCCCAGTGGAACGAGCCCATGAACAACCCTGCGAGCCTGCGCGAGCAGCTCTACGTCATCGTCTTCCAGACCGACACCGTGGCTGGAAGACGCTTCGACAAGATCCTCCTGCTGATCATCCTCGCCAGCCTGGTCACGGTGATCCTCGACAGCATCGACGAGGTGCACCGCAGTTATGCGGGCCTGCTGGCCGGCATCGAGTGGGGCTTCACCGCGATTTTCCTGGTCGAGTACATGGCCCGCCTGTACTGCTCGCCCAAGCCCTTGCGCTATGCCTTCAGCTTCTACGGCCTGGTCGACCTGCTGGCGATCGTGCCCGGCATCATCGCCCTGTACTACAGCGACGCGCAGTACTTGCTGATCATCCGGGTGATCCGGATGCTGCGGATCTTCCGCGTGCTCAAGCTCAGCCCCTACCTGAAGCAGGCCCATTACCTGATGGAGGCGCTGCGCGGCAGCAAGCAGAAGATCATCGTGTTCCTGGTCAGCGTGTCGACCCTGGTCACCGTGTTCGGCACCCTGATGTACGTGATCGAAGGGCCGGAGCATGGCTTTACCAGCATTCCGAAGGGTATCTACTGGGCCATCGTCACCCTCACCACCGTGGGCTTCGGCGATATCGTGCCGAAGACGCCCCTTGGTCAGGTGCTGTCGTCGCTGGTGATGATCACCGGTTACTCGATCATCGCCGTACCCACCGGCATCTTCACCGCGGAACTGGCCAACGCCATGCGCGGCGAACAGCTGCAACATGACTGCCCGACCTGCCGCAAGAAGAGCCACGAGCACGGCGCGGCATTCTGCTCGCGGTGCGGCAATTCACTGTTCCCGAAAACCGAATAAGCAAAGATCCATTTGGTCTTTAATCGCCCAGGAACGAAACGCTATAGTCGCTGGCACATTGCCAAACACTTGAACAACAAGGAAAGCCTCAGTGAAAAAACTGTTCACCGCCTCGCTGCTCGTCGCAGGCATGGCCCTCGGCAACCTCGCCCAGGCCGCCCCTACCCTGCTCAACGTTTCCTACGACGTGATGCGCGACTTCTACAAGGACTACAACTCGGCCTTCCAGAAGCACTGGGAAGCCGAGCACAAAGAGAAGGTCAATGTGCAGATGTCCTTCGGCGGTTCGAGCAAGCAAGCGCGCGCGGTGATCGATGGCCTGCCGGCCGATGTCATCACCATGAACATGGCCACCGACATCAATGCCCTGGCCGACAACGGCAAGCTGGTGCCGGACAACTGGGTGACGCGCCTGCCGAACAACAGCGCACCGTTCACTTCGGCCACCGTGTTCATCGTCCGCAAGGGCAACCCGAAAGCGCTGAAGGACTGGCCAGACCTGCTCAAGGATGGCGTGCAGGTGATCGTGCCCAACCCCAAGACCTCGGGTAACGGCCGTTACACCTACCTGTCGGCCTGGGGCTACGTGCTCAAGCAAGGCGGCGACGAAACCAAGGCCCGCGACTTCGTCGGCAAGCTGTTCAAGCAGGCGCCGGTGCTCGATACCGGTGGCCGCGCCGCCACCACGACCTTCATGACCAACCAGATCGGCGACGTGCTGGTGACCTTCGAGAACGAAGCCGAGATGATCGCCCGCGAGTTCGGCCGCGATCAGTTCGAGGTGGTCTACCCGAGCGTGTCGGCCGAGGCCGAGCCGCCGGTGAGCGTGGTCGACAAGGTGGTGGCGAAGAAAGGCACCCAGGCCGTGGCCGAAGAGTACCTGAAGTACCTGTGGTCGCCAGAAGCCCAGGAAATCGCCGCGCAGAACTACCTGCGCCCGCGTGATGCGACAGTGCTGGCCAAGTACACCGACCGCTTCCCGAAAGTCGACTTCCTGTCGGTGGAGAAGACCTTCGGTGACTGGCGCAACGTGCAGAAGACCCACTTCAATGACGGTGGCGTGTTCGACCAGATCTATTCCAACCAGTAATTGATGCAGGCAGTACCGGCCCTATCGCCGGC
>NZ_AKJC01000222.1 GCF_000282535.1 Pseudomonas sp. GM84
CCTGACAGACCGTGGCACGTTGCAACAAATGTAGGAGCGAGCTTGCTCGCGATGCGCCGCGCGGGCGGCGCTCGATCTCAATCGCACCGCAATGCTTGTGGCGAACACTTCAAAAAACCATCACTGCACAATCAGGTTATTGAACAGCAGATCCTCGACAATCGGCTTGCCCTCTTCCGCCTCCATCACCTGCTGCACCTGCTTCAACGCTTCCTGGCGCAGCTTCTCCTTGGCATCGACGTTGCCCAGGTTATCCACGGATTGCTGGGCAAACAGTGCCACCAGCTGATTGCGAATCAGCGGCTCGTGGTGTTTCACCGCGGCGGCGGCGGTATCGCCAGTCACGCGCAGGGCCACGTCGGCCTTGTACACCCGCAGTCTAGGACCACCATCGAGGGCGTAGTTGCCGACAAAGGGCGGGCTCAGGCTGATGTAGGAGACCTTGGGCGCTCCTTCTTTGGCTTCCTCGGCCATCGCCGCCGCCGGCAGCATCAGGGCCAGCACCATCAACATCCACGCTTTCACGAATTCGCTCCTCAACACGATGGGCGCCAGCTTACCCAGCACACCTCTGAAACCCAAGCCCGGCCTTATGCCGGGCCATCAAGGCGGGGCATGCTCGTTGACCCGGCAAACGACCCTCCTACACTTATCGGCCACTACACGCAAAGGAATAGCCCCGATGAAAGCTGTGTTGTGCAAAACCCTGGGTCCGGCACGCAACCTGGTTCTGGAAGAGGTGGCCAGCCCGGTGCCGAAGGTCAACGAGGTCCTGCTCGACGTCCAGGCAGCCGGGGTCAACTTCCCCGACACCTTGATCATCGAAGGCAAATACCAGTTCCAGCCGCCGTTGCCGTTTTCGCCAGGTGGCGAGGCCGCAGGGGTGGTCGCCGCCGTCGGTGACAAGGCCGGGGCCTTCAAGGTGGGTGACCGGGTAATGGCCCTGACCGGTTGGGGAGCGTTCGCCGAACAGGTGGCGGTGCCGTTCTACAACGTGCTGCCGATCCCCGCGAGCATGGACTTCCCCACCGCCGCCGCCTTCGGCATGACCTATGGGACTTCGATGCATGCGCTCAGCCAGCGTGGCCAGCTTCAGCCTGGGGAAACCCTGCTGGTGCTCGGTGCATCCGGCGGCGTTGGGCTGGCGGCGGTGGAGATCGGCAAGGCGATGGGCGCCAAGGTCATTGCCGCAGCCAGTAGTGCAGAAAAACTTGCCGTGGCCAAGGCAGCGGGCGCCGACGAACTGATCGACTACAGTCAGGCCAGCCTCAAGGACGAAATCAAGCGCCTGACCGGTGGCCAAGGTGTGGATGTGATCTACGACCCGGTCGGTGGCGAGCTGTTTGACCAGGCAGTGCGCGGCCTGGCGTGGAATGGCCGGTTGCTGGTGGTCGGGTTTGCCAGCGGGACGATCCCGAAGATGGCGGCAAACCTGGTGCTGCTCAAGGGCGCTGCGGTGCTAGGGGTGTTCTGGGGCGCGTTTGCACAGCGCCAGCCGCAGGATAATGCGGCCAACTTCAGGCAACTGTTTGCCTGGCATGCCGAGGGCAAGCTCAAGCCACTGGTGTCGAAGACTTATCCACTGGCTGAGGCGGGGGCAGCGATCGAACAGCTGGGGCAGCGCAAGGCTGTGGGGAAGTTGGTGGTGCTGGCCAGGTAGGGCTTTTGGTTGAGGTTGTTCACGCCGGCGATAGGGCCGGAACAGGCTGAGTCAGACCTCGCGCAGGTTATGGCAGCGCCTGAACCGCGCCTCGAGGTTGCGATCCGGCATCTGGTGGCTGCGCAGCGCATTCAACGTCTGTTCGACATAGTCACGGGTAGTGCCATACCGCCCCTTGGCGCTGGCCAGAATCTGGCGGAGCAGGGTATCCGGCAGGTTGCCGGCATAGCACGGCAGATGCCGCTCAAGCACAAAGCCCAAGGCCTGCACCTTGCTCCCATCGCTCAACCGGCAACTGAGCCAATGCGGCCGATAGGCCGGGTACGGCATCTCCCGCTGCCACAGGGCCATCAGCGACTCGTCCAGATTGCTTTCATCGAGACGATAGGCAAACCCGCTGCAGGAACCGCCGCGATCCAGGCCAAATACCAGGCCCGGCGTCTCTGGTGTGCCACGATGCTCGTGCGACCACAGGTACAGCCCACGGTGATAACCATGCACTCGCGCCCGCTGACGCTCCACGGAGTTGCACTCCGGGCGCCAGATCAGCGAACCATAAGCGAACAACCACACCGGCCCACCCTGATGCCGCGACATGGTCGACTGCATGGAATTGAACAGTTGCTCGTGAGTCAGTTGTTGGCCGAAATCGAGCGCCGGAGGGTATGAAACTTCCCAGGACAAACTTTCAAGTGCCGACATAAGCTGCCGCCATTAATCCCCGTGAACTATGCATAGAGCGAGAACCGCTACGTGGCGGGGCTTGCGCCGCCACAGCATGGGTGCATGCATTTACCTTAGGATACAAACACGCCAGTGCTCAAGCCCTGCCAGTAAAGTTTTACGCAAACTTCCGACGATTGGAGAGCATTGTTCCAAGTTGCGCGATAGTTATTGGCCAAGGCGGTAACAATTACCGCCTTATACCCACTAACAAGAACTTCGGTTATTAACCGCGTGGCGCGTAGGCAAACACATCGGCGCGCATTCGGTGCGCATCCATGCCCTTCTCCACCAGCGCATCGAGGGTCGCGTAGACCATGTTGGGGGAACCGCTGGCATAGACGTGAACAGCATTGAGGTCCGCGACGTCTTCGCAAACCGCCTCGTGCAGCAGGCCGCAACGGCCTTCCCAGCCACACAGGTCGCTGACCACCTTGTGCAGGAACAGGTTCGGCAGGCGCTGCCATTCGTCCCAGTGTTCGATGGTGTAGAAGTCCTCGGGACGGCGCACACCCCAGTAGAGGTGCACCGGGTACTTGAAGCCCTGGGCGCGGCAGTGCTCGACCAGGCTGTGCATCTGGCCCATGCCAGTGCCCGCAGCAATCAGCACCAGCGGCCCCTCGGGCAACTCGGCCAGGTGCGCGTCACCGAACGGCATCTCGATGCGGGCAATGCCATCACGCTTCAACTGCGCCAGCAACTGCTGGGCGCTGTCTTCGCGGCACAGCACGTGCAGCTCCAGGTCACGCCCGCCATGGGGCGCCGAGGCCAGGGAGAAGGCAGCCTGCTTGCCGCCCTCGCGCTCGATCATCAGATACTGCCCGGCGTGATAGCGCAGTGGCTTGCCCGCTGGCGCGCGCAGGCGCACGCGCCAGACATCGCCGCCAACCTCGACGCACTCGGTGACGCTGCACGCCAGCTTGCGCACCGGCAGTTCACCCAGGGCCAGCACACCATCCCAGAGCAAGACGCAGTCCTCCAGCGGTTCGGCAATGCAGGTGAACAGCTCGCCGTGGTCGCGGACCTCACCTTCCTGACGAACACGGCCTTCGACCAACAACGCGGCGCAGACATGGCAGTTGCCATTGCGACAGCTGCTCGGGCAGTCATAGCCCAGCCGCCGCGCACCTTCCAGGATCCGTTCCCCGGGTTCGAGCGCCAGCACCGCCCCGGACGGCTGCAACGTTACCTGCATCAATCTATTCCCAACTGATCCCACAGCTCATCGATACGGCGGGTGACGGCCTCGTCCTTGACGATGACCCTGCCCCATTCGCGTGTAGTCTCGCCCGGCCACTTGTGCGTGGCGTCCAGGCCCATCTTCGACCCCAGCCCCGATACCGGCGACGCGAAGTCCAGGTAGTCGATTGGCGTGTTGTCGATCATCACCGTATCACGCTTGGGGTCCATGCGCGTGGTGATGGCCCAGATCACATCGTTCCAGTCGCGGGCGTTGATATCGTCATCGGTAACGATAACGAACTTCGTGTACATGAACTGTCTCAGGAACGACCACACACCCAGCATGACGCGCTTGGCGTGGCCTGGGTACTGCTTCTTGATGGTCACCACCGCCATGCGGTAGGAACAGCCTTCCGGCGGCAGGTAGAAATCGACGATTTCCGGGAACTGCTTCTGCAGGATCGGCACGAACACTTCGTTCAGCGCAACGCCGAGGATCGCCGGCTCATCTGGCGGTCGCCCAGTGTAGGTACTGTGGTAGATCGGCTTTTGCCGATGGGTGATGCGCTCGACGGTGAACACCGGGAAGCTGTCCACTTCATTGTAGTAACCGGTGTGGTCGCCATACGGGCCTTCGGGTGCCATTTCGCCCGGGTGAATCACGCCTTCGAGGATGATTTCAGCGGTGGCAGGGACCTGCAGGTTGCTGCCACGGCACTTGACCAGCTCGGTGCGGTTGCCGCGCAGCAGGCCGGCGAACGCGTATTCGGACAGGGTATCCGGTACTGGCGTCACCGCGCCGAGGATGGTGGCCGGGTCAGCGCCCAGGGCCACGGCGACCGGGAATGGCTGACCAGGATGCTTCTCGCACCATTCGCGGTAATCCAGCGCGCCGCCACGGTGGCTCAGCCAGCGCATGATGACCTTGTTGCGGCCGATCACCTGCTGGCGATAGATGCCCAGGTTCTGGCGGTCCTTGTTCGGGCCACGGGTGACCGTCAGGCCCCAGGTGATCAGCGGCGCCACGTCGCCCGGCCAGCAATGCTGGATCGGCAGCTGGCCAAGGTCGACGTCATCGCCCTCGACCACGATTTCCTGGCACACCGCGTCCTTGACCACCTTCGGCGCCATCGACACGACCTTCTTGAAGATCGGCAGCTTGGACCAGGCGTCCTTCAGACCTTTCGGCGGCTCTGGCTCCTTGAGGAAGGCCAGCAGCTTGCCGATTTCACGCAATTCATCGACCGACTCGGCGCCCATGCCCATGGCCACCCGCTCCGGGGTGCCGAACAGGTTGCCCAGTACCGGAATGTCGAAGCCCGTGGGCTTTTCGAACAGCAACGCCGGGCCCTTGGCGCGCAGCGTGCGGTCGCAGACCTCGGTCATTTCCAGAACAGGGGAAATCGGAACCTGGATGCGCTTGAGTTCGCCGCGCTGCTCCAGGCCACGGATGAAGTCGCGCAAATCGCGATACTGCATGCATGTGCCTCGTGTTGGCCGTATCGGTCGGGGTGCAGAGTGTAGCGCCGTTCAGGGCCCAATGGCCAAAAATGACTTGGGGCCGCTTCGCGCCCCATCGCTGGCCAGCCAGCTCCCACAAAGATCACCAAGGACCCTGTGGGAGCTGGCTTGCCAGCGATGGGCTGCGAAGCAGCCCCAATCAATTCCGGTCGGAAGCGCTTACTTGCGCTTCATGGACAGGAAGAACTCGTCGTTGGTCTTGGTCTGCTTGAGCTTGTCGACCAGGAACTCGATGGCGGCGATCTCGTCCATCGGGTGCAGCAGCTTGCGCAGAATCCACATGCGCTGCAGTTCGTCATCAGCGGTCAGCAGCTCTTCGCGGCGGGTGCCGGAGCGGTTGATGTTGATGGCCGGGAACACACGCTTTTCAGCGATGCGACGGTCCAGGGGCAGCTCCATGTTGCCGGTACCCTTGAACTCTTCGTAGATCACTTCGTCCATCTTCGAGCCGGTTTCCACCAGCGCGGTGGCGATGATGGTCAGCGAACCGCCTTCTTCGATGTTACGCGCGGCGCCGAAGAAGCGCTTCGGCTTCTCCAGGGCGTGGGCGTCGACACCACCGGTCAGTACCTTGCCGGAGCTCGGGATCACGGTGTTGTAGGCACGCGCCAGACGGGTGATGGAGTCGAGCAGGATGACCACATCCTTCTTGTGCTCGACCAGACGCTTGGCCTTCTCGATGACCATCTCGGCAACCTGCACGTGGCGGGTCGGCGGCTCGTCGAAGGTCGAGGCGACCACTTCGCCGCGCACGGTGCGCTGCATTTCGGTCACTTCTTCCGGGCGCTCGTCGATCAGCAGAACGATCAGGTGGCACTCGGGGTTGTTACGGGTGATGTTCGCCGCGATGTTCTGCAGCATGATCGTTTTACCCGCTTTCGGCGGGGCGACGATCAGGCCACGCTGGCCTTTGCCGATCGGTGCGCACAGGTCGATGACGCGACCGGTCAAGTCTTCGGTGGAGCCGTTACCGGCTTCCATCTTCAAGCGCTTGTTCGGGAACAGCGGCGTCAGGTTTTCGAACAGGATCTTGTTCTTCGCGTTTTCCGGGCGGTCGAAGTTGATGGTGTCGACCTTCAGCAGGGCGAAGTAACGCTCCCCTTCCTTCGGTGGGCGGATCTTGCCGACGATGGTGTCGCCAGTACGCAGGTTGAAGCGGCGGATCTGGCTCGGCGAGACGTAGATATCGTCGGGGCCGGCCAGGTAGGACGCATCAGCAGAACGCAGGAAACCGAAACCATCCTGGAGAATCTCCAGCACGCCGTCACCCGAGATCTCTTCGCCGCTCTTCGCATGCTTTTTCAGCAGGGCGAAAATCACGTCCTGTTTGCGCGAACGGGCCATGTTTTCGATGCCCATCTGTTCGGCCATTTCCAAAAGATCGGTAATCGGCTTTTGCTTGAGTTCAGTCAGGTTCATAAGGGGAATGACGTAATCATGTAAGGAAGGGAGAATTAAGCGTTGGCTTAATGAGGCCGCGCCGCTAGATGGCGACAGGATCGCGTACTGATTCGAATTAGGGATGCTTCGGCGACGGCATGCAGAGGGCACTGGAGAAGCAGTGCGAGGTCGAATGTAACACTTGCTTTTTTCGACGTCTAGTGGGTTAAAAAAGAAAGCCCCGCATTTGCGGGGCTTTTTCACATCACAGGTGGGCGTCGAGGAACGCGGCCAGCTGCGACTTGGACAGGGCGCCGACCTTGGTGGCCTCGACGTTGCCGTTCTTGAACAGCATCAGCGTCGGGATGCCACGCACGCCGTGCTTGGCCGGGGTTTCCTGGTTGTCGTCGATGTTCAGCTTGGCGACGGTCAGTTTGCCCTCGTAGGTGGAGGCGATGTCGTCCAGTACTGGCGCGATCATCTTGCATGGGCCGCACCATTCAGCCCAGTAGTCGACCAGCACCGGGCCTTGAGCCTGCAGGACTTCGGTCTCGAAGGTGGCGTCGGTGACGTGTTTGATCAGATCGCTGCTCATGGATATCTCCAGGGTCGTAAGCAAAAAACGTGGCCCATGATAGCCGCACCCAGGCCCTACAGGAAGTCACGGACGATTGAGTGTAACTATAGTTGTGCAAGACGCCTCGAATCCAAACCGTCACACAAGTGTCATAGCATCGAATGGCACATTGCCTTGCATCAACCCTTGGCGTACCGCGCGTTGGCGACAGCCAAGGATCGTGGCACGATTGCCGGGTTAACGACCGAGAACACTCAGATCATGCCGCATACTACAGCGAAGAACCTGTCTCTGATCGCCGCCATCGACCTTGGCTCCAACAGTTTTCACATGGTCGTGGCCAAGGCCCACCACACCGAGATACGGATTCTCGAGCGCCTCGGCGAAAAGGTTCAGCTGGCCGCCGGCATCGACGAATCGCGCATGCTCAGCGAAGAAGCCATGGAACGGGGGCTCGAGTGCCTCAAGCGCTTTGCCCAGCTGATCAACGGCATGCCCGCAGGCGCCGTGCGCATCGTCGGCACCAACGCCCTGCGCGAAGCGCGTAACCGCAACGAATTCATCCAGCGCGCCGAAGCCATCCTGGGCCACCCAGTGGAAGTGATTTCCGGCCGTGAAGAAGCGCGCCTGATCTACCTGGGCGTATCCCACACCCTGGCCGACACCCCGGGCAAACGCCTGGTCGCCGACATCGGTGGCGGCAGTACGGAGTTCATCATCGGCCAGCGCTTCGAGCCGCTGCTGCGCGAAAGCCTGCAGATGGGTTGCGTCAGCTTCACCCAGCGCTACTTCCGCGATGGCAAGATCACCCCGGCGCGCTACGCCCAGGCCTACACCGCCGCGCGCCTTGAGCTGATGAGCATCGAGAACGCCCTGCACCGCCTGACCTGGGACGAAGCCATCGGCTCGTCCGGGACCATCCGCGCCATTGGCGCCGCGATCAAGGCCGGCGGCCTGGGCAATGGCGAGGTCACCGCCGAAGGCCTGGCCTGGGTCAAGCGCAAGCTGTTCAAGCTCGGCGAGGTCGACAAGATCGACTTCGACGGCATCAAGCCGGACCGTCGCACCATCTTCCCGGCCGGCCTGGCGATTCTCGAAGCGATCTTCGACGCGCTGGAACTGCAGCGCATGGACCACTGCGACGGCGCCCTGCGCGAAGGTGTGCTGTTCGACCTGCTCGGCCGCCATCACCACGAAGACGTGCGCGAACGCACCTTGAACTCGCTGATGGAGCGCTACCACGTCGACCAGGGCCAGGCCGCGCGCGTCGAGCGCAAGGCCTTGCATGCGTTCGACCAGGTGGCCAAGGCGTGGGATCTTGAAGAAGGAAACTGGCGCGATCTGCTGGGCTGGTCGGCGAAAATCCATGAAATCGGCCTGGATATTGCCCATTACCACTACCACAAGCACGGCGCCTACCTGATCGAGCACTCCGACCTGTCAGGCTTCTCCCGCGAAGACCAGCAGATGATGGCCCTGCTGGTGCGTGGCCACCGCCGCAATATTCCCAAGGACAGGTTCGCCGACCTGGGCGATGAAGGCGTGAAACTGCTGCGCCTGTGCGTGCTGCTGCGTTTCGCCATCCTGTTCCACCACATCCGTGGCACCCAAGAGATGCCCAAGGTGCAGCTTCTGGCGGCCGACAACAGCCTCGACGTCGCCTTCCCGGAAGGCTGGCTGGAGCAGAACCAACTGACCCAGGCCGACTTCGCCAACGAGGCGGAGTGGCTGACCCGGGTCAATTTCGTCCTCAGCGTACGTTGAGCACCGGCAGGCTCAGGCGCTCCAGCAAGGTCGCCTGAGCACTGCGCGGGTTCTGGTTGCCGGTCGGGCTGCTGCGCACGTAGCGTCCGTCGGGCTGCAGGGTCCAGGCATGGGTGTTGTCGGTCAGGTAGCCTTCGAGCTCCTTCTTCACCCGCAGCAACAGCTTCTTGCCCTCCACCGGGAAGCAAGTCTCGACGCGCTTGTCGAGGTTGCGCTCCATCCAGTCGGCGCTCGACAGGTAGATCTGCTCTTCGCCGCCATTGAGGAAGTAGAACACCCGCGTGTGCTCCAGGAACCGGCCGATGATCGAGCGCACCTGAATGTTGTGCGACACCCCCGGGATACCGGGACGCAGACAGCACATGCCGCGCACCACCAGGTCGATCTTCACCCCCGACTGACTGGCCTTGTACAGGGCCTTGATGATCTTGGCATCGGTCAGCGAGTTGAACTTGGCGATGATATGCGCAGGCTTGCCTTCCAGGGCGAACTGGGTCTCCCGGGCGATCATGTCGAGCATGCCCTTCTTCAGGGTGAACGGCGCGTGCAGCAGCTTCTTCATGCGCAGCGTCTTGCCCATGCCGATCAGCTGGCTGAACAGCTTGCCGACGTCCTCGGTGAGGGCGTCGTCGGAGGTCAGCAGGCTGTAGTCGGTGTACAGGCGAGCGTTGCCAGCGTGGTAGTTGCCGGTGCCCAGGTGCGCATAGCGGACGATCTCGCCTTGTTCACGGCGCAGGATCAGCATCATCTTGGCGTGGGTCTTGAAGCCGACCACACCGTAGATCACCACCGCGCCGGCAGCTTGCAGGCGGCTGGCCATCTGCAGGTTGGACTCTTCGTCGAACCGCGCACGCAACTCGATCACCGCGGTGACTTCCTTGCCGTTACGCGCCGCGTCCACCAGGGCGTCGACGATCTCCGAGTTGGCGCCGGAGCGGTACAGGGTCTGGCGCACGGCGAGCACGTGCGGGTCCTTGGCGGCCTGGCGCAGCAGGTCGATCACCGGGGTGAACGACTCGAACGGGTGCATCAGCAGGATGTCCTGCTTGCTGATCACGCTGAAGATGTTGTCGGCATTCACCAACAGCTTGGGAATCGCCGGGGTGAACGGCGTGTACTGCAGCTCCGGGTGGCTATCGAGCCCGGTGATGCTGAACAGGCGGGTCAGGTTGACCGGGCCGTTGACCTGGTACAACTCGCTCTCGCTCAGGCTGAACTGCTTGAGCAGGTAATCGGACAGGTGTTTCGGGCAGGTGTCGGCCACTTCCAGGCGCACGGCGTCGCCGTAACGGCGCGAGAACAGTTCGCCGCGCAGGGCCCGGGCAAGGTCGTCGACCTCTTCGGAATCCAGCGACAGGTCGGCGTTACGGGTCAGGCGGAACTGGTAGCAACCCTTGACCTTCATGCCCTGGAACAGGTCATCGGCGTGGGCGTGGATCATCGACGACAGGAACACGTAGTTGTCGCCGGCACCGCCTACCTCTTCCGGCACGCGGATGACCCGTGGCAGCAGACGCGGCGCCGGGATGATCGCCAGGCCCGAATCGCGGCCGAAGGCGTCGACACCTTCAAGCTCGACGATGAAGTTGAGGCTCTTGTTCACCAGCAACGGGAACGGGTGGGTCGGGTCGAGGCCGATCGGCGTGATGATCGGTGCAATCTCGTCGCGGAAATAGCGACGCACCCAGGTCTTGAGCTTGGGTGTCCAGTAACGACGACGGATGAAACGAATGGCGTGTTTTTCCAGCTCCGGCAGCAGCACGTCGTTGAGGATCGCGTACTGACGCTCCACTTCGATGTGCACCAGTTCGCTGATGCGTGCCAGCGCCTGGTGCGGCTGCAGGCCATCGGCGCCAGCCTGTTCACGGGCAAACGTGATCTGCTTCTTCAGGCCCGCGACACGGATCTCGAAGAACTCGTCCAGGTTGCTGGAGAAGATCAGCAGGAACTTCAGGCGCTCGAGCAGTGGATAGGATTCATCCAGTGCCTGCTCCAGCACGCGAATGTTGAACTGCAGCTGCGACAGTTCGCGATGAATGTACAGGCTGCTGTCGTCCAGGCTCGGAATGGCGATGGCAGGGCTCGGCGCAGGGGCAGGCACAACCGCCTCGACCACGGGCTCCGGGGCCTCGGGCAGGTCTGGCGGGGTCTGCACCATTTCTTCGGGGACGGCCTGGGCATCCTTGATCGCGACAGGGGTTAGCACTTCATTATTCATCTGGACGTTCCTGGAGGACGTTAACGCCCTATCATCAATTGAGCGGGACGATAAGCGGCCATTATGACGCCTGTGTTACACCTTGAGGCAAGCCCATGACTTGCGGCCGAAGGCATTGTCCGTGTAGGAATTGTTCACGTCGAGACACATTTGGACACTTTCACGAAAGCGCGCGAAGGGGTAGGCTGCGCGTTCATTTCGCCAGCACCTCAGAAAATGCTTCAACAATTCCTGCAGGATTTCGGCTACTTTGCCCTTTTTCTCGGCACCTTCTTCGAAGGCGAGACCATCCTGGTGCTTGCGGGATTCCTCGCATTCCGCGGCTACATGGACATCAGCCTGGTGGTGGTCGTAGCGTTCTTCGGCAGTTATGCCGGCGACCAGCTGTGGTACTTCATGGGCCGTCGCCACGGCCGCGCCATCCTCGCGCGCAGACCGCGCTGGCAGGCCATGGGCGACCGAGCGCTGGAACACATCCGCCGCCACCCGGACATCTGGGTGCTGAGTTTTCGCTTCGTCTACGGCCTGCGCACGGTGATGCCCGTGGCCATTGGCCTGTCCGGCTACCCACCACGGCGCTATCTGCTGCTCAACGGTATCGGTGCGGCCGTCTGGGCATTGGCCCTGGGCGCGGCCGCGTACCACTTCGGCGCCATCCTCGAAGGCATGCTGGGCAACGTGAAGAAGTACGAGCTATGGGTGCTCGGCGGCCTGTTGCTGCTGGGTGGCCTGCTCTGGTTGCGCCGGCGCTTCCGCACCCTGCGCGCGGAGCGCAAAGCGGCGGCAGAAGGCCAGAGCCCAGAGGCTGACAAGGCTGTAAGCCCCGAGCAGGAACCACGCCAGGGGCGTGACCAGCACTAAGCCAGACGCGCCGGCCAGGTACAACGCCGGCGCATTCGACAGCAGGCGCGCCAGCTCCAGGCGCACTGCCCACGGCCGGTTCTCCAGGGCCGCACCCAGCACGAACAGGCCAAACGCCGTCACCGACCAGCCCAGCACCAGGGCGGCGCTCGGCACCTGCTCGGCAACGTCCATCAAGTAACTGCCCAACGCCACGTAGGCCACGAACTGTGCGGCCACGTACACCTGCTGCGCGCGCCCCAAGGCAATCTCGAACTTTCGGAACAACGCCAGGTTCTGCTTGGCCTGTGGATAACGCCCAGCGACATCCGCCGGGCGCCAACCGGTGGGCATGAACCAGATACGCAGTTTGTCCCGCAAGCGTCGGGTGCGCCGGGCATCGTCCCAGAGCTGTGCATAGAACTGCAGGTTGGCCCACAGCGGGTTCCAGCTCGCCAGCGGCGTGGTCACGCCAAACACCACCGGCTCGGCCGGATCCTCTTCCTTGAAGGTGCCAAACAGGCGATCCCAGAGAATGAACACCCCGCCGTAGTTGCGATCCAAGTAAGCAGGATTCTGCGCATGGTGGACGCGATGATTGGACGGTGTGATCAGCACCCATTCAAGCCAGCCCAGCTTGGGAATATGGCGGGTATGTACCCAGAACTGGTAGAGCAGGTTCAACGACGCCACCGTGATGAACACCACCGGCGGCACGCCGATCAGCGCCAGCGGCAGGTAGAAGATCCACGAAAAGATAAAACCGCTGCTGGTCTGGCGCAGGGCGGTGGTGAGGTTGTATTCCTCACTCTGGTGATGCACCGAATGAGCGGCCCAGAGTACGTTGCGTTCATGCCCCAGGCGGTGCAGCCAGTAGTAGCACAGGTCATACAGCACGAACGCCAGCAGCCACACCCACCAGGCCTGCTCCGGCAAACGCAGAAGCGCCAGGTGCTCCCAGGCCAGTGCATAGGTCAGCAGCCCTACCCCTTTGGTCAACAGCCCCGTGCTGGTGGAAAGCACCCCCGTGCTCAAGCTGTTGATCGAATCGGCAACGGTGAAATTGCGCTGGCCGCGGACACGGTCGGCGATCAGCTCCACCGCTATCAGCACGAAGAAGAACGGCACGGCCAGCAGAATAAGGTCCATGGAGGGTAGCCTCGAAGGTTATCCACTGAGATTAGGATGCGCCCGCGCGAATCCCTATGGCCACATCTGCCAAACTAGAGGACATTTAGTGCCTCGAAAATGGAGTAATGAGCATGACGAAAAAAGTAGCGGTGATTCTTTCCGGCTGTGGCGTGTACGACGGCGCCGAAATCCATGAAAGCGTGATCACCCTGCTGCGCCTCGACCAGCGCGGTGCACAGGTACAGTGCTTTGCGCCGAATATCGCGCAGCTGCATGTGATCGACCACCTGACCGGTGAAGAGATGCCTGAATCGCGCAACGTGCTGGTGGAGTCGGCGCGCATTGCCCGTGGCGAGGTGAAGGATATCCGTGAAGCCAGGGCCGAGGACTTCGATGCGCTGATCGTGCCCGGTGGTTTCGGCGCGGCGAAAAACCTGTCGAGCTTCGCCGTGGATGGCGCCAAGTGCACCGTGAACCCGGATGTGCTGGCCCTGGCCGAAGCCTTTGCCGTGGCCTGCAAGCCGGTCGGCCTGATCTGCATTTCGCCAGCGCTGGCGGCGAAGATCTATGGGCCGGGCGTGGTCTGCACCATTGGCAACGATGCCGGGACCGCTGCCGCCATGGTCAAGATGGGTGCTACCCATGAAGAATGTGATGTGCATGACATTGTCGAAGACACCCAGCGCAAGCTGGTGACCACCCCTGCCTACATGGTCGCCAAGTCGATCAGTGAAGCGGCCGGTGGCATCTACAAGCTGGTGGACCGAGTGCTGGAGCTGACCCACGAGGGTGAGTGATCAGCCCTTGGCCAGGCGGGTGAGGATACGATCCAGCGCATTGGCGAACGCCTGTTTCTCGCGTTCGCCATAGGGCGCCTGCCCGCCCCCGACCTGCCCCTGCTCGCGCAGTTCGGTGAACAGGTTGCGTACCGCCAGGCGCTCGCCCATGTTGCGCTCGTCGAACTCGCGCCCACGCGGGTCCAGCGCAGCAACGCCCTTCTTGATCAAGCGGTCGGCCAGCGGAACGTCGCTGCAGATCACCAGCTCGCCGGGTTCGGCGTGCTCGACCAGGTAATCGTCGGCAGCGTCCATGCCGCTGGGCACCACGATCAGCCGCACCACGGCGAAGGCGGGCTTGGCCACGGCCTGGCCGGCCACCATGATGACCTCCAGCTTGCGCTTGAGGGCGAATTTGACGATCAGGTCCTTGGCTGCCTTGGGGCAGGCGTCGGCGTCGATCCATATGCGCATGTAGCAATCTCTTCTGTCAGAGCCGGCCTCTTCGCGGGACAAGCCCGCTCCCACAGGAACACCTATGAGCCTAAGGCCTCTGGCGATCCTGCTCCCACAGGAACACCCCTGAGCCTAAGGCCTGTGGCGATCCTGTGGGAGCGGGCTTGCCCCGCGAAGAGGCCAGCAGCATCAACACCTAAACGGCAGCCCGGCGCTTCTCGGCCAGCCGACTACGCCCATAGAGCACCAAAATAGCCAGCAACGCCACCGCCTGTGCCGCCAGCGAGTACGCATCGGCATGAATTCCCAGCCAGTCGAACTCGAAGAACGCCACCGGCCGCGTGCCCAGCACACCCGCTTCCTGCAGCGCCTTCACGCCATGCCCGGCGAACACCACCGAGAGCGCGCACAGCAAGGCTGCGTTAATGCTGAAGAACAACGCCAGCGGCAGTTTCGCCGAGCCGCGCAAAATCACCCAGGCCAACCCGACCAGCAGCACCAGCGCCGTGGCACCACCGGCCAGCACCGCCTGATGCCCGGCAGGCCCGGCCTGCAGCCACAGGGTTTCATAGAACAGGATCACCTCGAACAGCTCGCGGTACACCGAGAAGAACGCCAGCACGGCAAAGCCGAAGCGCCCGCCCCCGCTGACCAGGCTGCTCTTGATGTAGTCCTGCCAGGCCGCGGCGTGGCGGCGGTCGTGCATCCATACGCCCAACCACAGCACCATCACCGACGCGAACAGCGCCGTGCAGCCTTCCAGCAGTTCACGCTGGGCGCCACCGACGTCGATCACATAGGCAGCCAGCGCCCAGGTGGCGAAGCCTGCGACCAGCGCCAGGCCCCAGCCGACATTGACGCTGCGTACCGCCGACTGCTGGCCGGTGTTACGCAGGAAGGCCAGGATCGCGGCCAGTACCAGAATGGCTTCAAGGCCCTCGCGCAGCAGGATCAACAAGCCGGAAATGTAGCTCAGCGACCAGCTCAGGCCATCGCTGCCCAGCAGCTTGGAGGCTTGGTCAAGCTTGACCTTGGCTTCGGCCAGGCGCTGTTCGGCCTGGGCGACCGGCAAGCCGTCCTGCAGTGACTGGCGGTAGGCCATCAAGGACTTTTCGGTGTCCTTGCGCGCTTGGGTGTCGATGTTGTCCAGCGAGCTTTCCACCAGCTCGAAGCCTTCCAGGTAGGCGGCCACCGAGAGGTCGTAGGCCTGGTCGTGGTCGCCTGCGCGGTAGGCGGCCAGGCTCTTCTCCAGGGTGCTGGCGGTGTATTCGAGCAGCTGCGCCGGGCCCCGCTTGACCTGCGGCGGCTGGGCACGCTGGGCGCGGAATGCCGGTACGGCTGCGGCGCCTTCGTTGGCAGCGACTTCGGCCGGGGTCTGCCGGGCCAGGTCGGCCAGGTTCCAGGTCTTGTCGCCCTTGGCCGCCTGCGGGTCGGCGGTGAAGCTGGCGATGTAGGCGGCCACGTCCCAACGCTGGCGGTCATCGAGCTGATCGGCGAAAGACGGCATCTCGGTGCCGTCGATGCCCAGGTTGATCGTGTTGTAGAGGTCGAACAGGCTCAGCTGGTCAAGGCGCTCGATCTTGCGCAGGTCGGCCGGTGCGGGCTCCAGGCCCACGCCTGCCGGACCGTCGCCCGCGCCGGTGTCACCGTGGCAGATCGAGCAATTCTGCGCATACAGCGAAGCGCCACGGGCCGGGTCCGGGGTGATCACCGGGGCCTGGCTGACCTCGTAGGCTACCGCAAGTCGCGCGCCCAGCTGGCGAGCCTGCCTGGCGACTGCGGCACCGTCCTGGCGTTGGTCGATGGCCTGGCGCAGCGCTTGGACGCCCTGCTCCAACGCGTTTTGCTCGGCATTCGCAGGCAGTCCTTTGACCAGATCCGCCAATACCGCGCTGAACTCTTGTTGCTCGCGGTATTCGCCATCGTCGATCACCTTGCCGTCGCGCACGGTCGGCGGGTAGTCGGCGCCGATGTAATCGAGCAGGTGCAGGGCCTTGCCGGCCTCGGCAGGGGATTCGGCCAGCACCACGGTGCTGCACAGCGCCAGCATGGGCCATAGCAACCAGGCAAGCAGACGGGAACGGGAATTCATGGCCAATCTCGAAGGAAATACGAAAGAGAACATTGTTCACTTCCACTGCCTTTCCCTCAAGGGCCATCAGCGGATTTCATGAAAAAGCCGGAGACGGCCTAGCTCACAAAGTGCTGGACCGACCAACCATTGGCTGCTCCAGCCTTACACTAGCTATGTCGCCCCCTAATGTTTTTACCTTTGCGCCCGACTTGCGCGACAACTTTTTGAGGCTCAAAAAGGTGTTCATCATATGCGAAATGCTTATATTCCGGATGAGACTTCTTGAATGTGTTCTCGTGAGCGATATTGTAATCAACAATATTTACAGCATCCGAGTTCTTGCTAATCAATTTATGCCTATTATCTGTTGGATACACACGCCCTTTGAACCCTATTGTCGGCAAACCTGATGCGTCCGCAAATTGCTGTGCCAACGAGGGGTCGCCATCACCAGACAAACAGGCAATAAGTCTAAAACCATCAAGGTCGTCAAGATCAACCTGCTTCGCCACCAACTCGGACTTCAGCTGCTTGCCATTAACGGTACGCCCATCAAAAGAGGCAAGCCCTTCATCACCATGAATTTCCAGATTACCGATCAGCTTGCCATTTTCCTTGTTCTTGAAAAACAACGTCTTCTTCCCCAGCAGACGCCCGGGACCACTGAACTTGAACTGTTTAACATGGCCGGTGGGGTCCGTATAATTCACAGGATCACCGGCAACATACGCATAGCAATTGATCCCGCCCTGATCAAAGGGACTCAACCGATCCGGACTTAAAAACCGCATCAGAGCGGGGCTGTAGATACGAACCCCGTTACCTAGGAAATACCAACCCGTCAGGGCTTCACGGGGTTGCCCGTTGAATCCCGGCAAGATGGGTAATTGTGGATAGCTAATCCCATATGGACTGTAGTGAAGCGCCTCATGGTTCAGTGCAGTCGCTCCACCCATAATGGTTCGCATCGGCCCTAAAAACAAAAGTGTCGTGCCTGACGCTTCCCCACTTCCAACTTGTGCCAGGTCGCCCGCTTCGCCCTTGAATAGCGAACGGACGCTAAGCGCTCCAATCACCGTCACCAGTTGATTATGCCGGTAAAATCGTTTCTCAGAAGACGCTGACGTTCTGCTCCGTGAGTTTTCCATAGAAACTCCTATTCGCTCGCAATTTCAAACAGCGTGACAGGTTCATACGGGCGGAGAAACTGGCAGTAATATCAGTTGCAGGGTATGCCGTATTACTCTCTTCTGAGCGGCCAAAGGGCAAAGGGCAAGCAGGAGTACAGTCACTCACTGCCTGCCATTGCCTACAAAAGGTTAGTGCGCCTTGTTCATCCCCCGCTCCAGATCATCGATCAACGCCTTGGCCATCTCGCTGAGAATCCGCGCCGCACTGCCAGCGACGCGGTCATTTTCCATCTCTGCTTCGGTGGTGAGGTGGCGGATGCAGCCGAGCAGCACCGACAGCTGCGAGAAGGCATGACCGAAGGGAACATCGGGATTCAGGCGGAACAGGTCGAAGGTTTCCACGCCTGCGGTTGAAGCGTCGTTTGGCTCACTCACTGACCTCGCTCCTGTTCTCAAGTGCTTTCAGGCCAGGGTGATCCATGACGGCGTTGAGCACAGCGCACATGACGCGCATGCTCATGCCCATGGCATCGCGGCGCAGGCCTGGAGGGCTGTCGATAAGCACGTTGGCGGTTTGAACGAGGGTGAGGGTCAGTGCGCTCACCAGCAGATCGCGTTCCATCGGGGCGGGCGGAGTTGCGAGGGTAACGGCAGGCACGTCGAGTGCGAGAAGGTAGGCGGGTGGATCAGGGACGAGCTTTTTCATGGCGGATCTCCTGTACTGGAAATGTTCTGCCTTCCTCCTCGTCTCACGGATTTGGGTGGCAGTCGTGCATGGGGTGAGACCCGGGGTACAGGAACCCGGCCAGACCGAAGCCTGCCCACGCACGACCGCCATAGAGCGGTGCTACCTGTAACCAGCCGGGTGTCTCACGCCCGATCGCCTTGCGCGGCGACCCCAAGGACAGTATTCCGGGAACACTTTCCAGCCAAGACAGCACCTTCCGACAGGTGCCGTAGGATAATTCGACAGAGAACTAGAACTGAAGCATTCGGTTTCAGATTCGGAAATGTCCTACGACCGTTGAGCCTGCCTCCACTCAAAACAACACGGGCCAGCCAAAAGGCCAGCCCGTCAGTGATTCGCCGCACGCGTTACGCAGCTTTTTCTTTCACCGTGAAATCCACTTCCAAATCTGCGTTACCCAGCAAGTTCACCAGTGCATCCAGGGAAAACTTGTCAATCTTGCCATTGAGCAGTTCGCTCAAACGCGGTTGAGTGACATGCAGACGTCGTGCTGCCTCCTTCTGCGGGATGTCCCAGGAACGCACCTCCCTGGTCAGCACACGCATCAGCTTGGAGCGCAGCCGAAGGTTTTCGGCTTCTTCAGGCGAGTCAATCAACGCATCCCATGCTGAAGTAGAGCGTTCGTTTGCCATTGTTGAACCCCTCTCTTAACAACAACATCACGTGAGTAGATACATTGAGCAGGACCGAGCGAAAAACGGCCTAGTCCAAGGACCTGAACCGCGCTCTAGCCACATCAATGTCGCGCTTTTCCGTCTTTTCAGTAGTCTTTCGAAACGCATGCAGAACGTAGATAGCTTCCGGTCGACTCACTACATAAAAAACGCGAAAAGCCCCGTCTTTGCACTTGATGCGGATTTCCCGTACGCCGTGCCCCACGCTTTCCATCGGCTTCCAGTCCGTGGGCTCCTCCCCATCCTGGATCAAATCCAGCTGATACCCAGCGCGCTGCCGTGCCACCGGGGGGAAACTACGTAGGTCTTCCTTGCTTGTACCTACCCATTCGATAGGTTTCTGATCGTCTCGCATCCTGCATGCTCCTCCACCTTCGACCCAGACGCTCGATGTACTGGCTTTTCATGACCCACCCTTTCCCCTGTGTGTTGTCACGTTGCGCGAGCCGTCGTTTCACCTGGATCGGTTACAGACCGGAGGAATCTGCAGAGTCAAAATATATCGAAACCGATATAACCTCAAGTACAGAATCGGCCGTCGGCCGAACCGAGATTGATCGAACAGATGGAAAGCAATAGTGAGCCAACGCGCCAGGAAATGACGGCACCGGGACATTATTCCTCAGGTGAATCCGTGACTAGATGGCGGATTTAGACACGGGAGGTAGGATTCATCGCACCGTGGCACCACAGGCTATTGCGCTGCCACAGTGAGAAGATCTCAAGGCTTGGAAGGATCCTTCCAGCCACCACCCAGCGCCAAGAACACCCCAATCTGCCCAAGCGCCACCTGGCTATTGGCTGCCGCCAACTGCGCACGCACATCGGTATACGTCCGCGTCGCCTGCAAGTCCGCCAGGAACGACTCACGCCCTGCCTGGTAATACCGGTGCGTCTGGTCCGCCGCTTCCTTCGCCGACTGCTCCGCCTCGGCCAGCGCGTCACGCCGGTCCAGCAAGGCGCTGTACTGCGCAAGCCGGGTCTGGGTCTCGCGTACGGCGTTCAGGACCACGCCGTCAAAATGCGCCAGCGCGGCCTGAGTCGAAGCCTCGGCCATGCGAATACGGGCACGGGTGCCGTTGGTGGGGATGGTCCAGCTGATCTGCGGGCCAAAGCCCCAGCGGTTGGTCGATGGATCGCCGAGGTTTTCCAGGATGCCGATGGTGCCCACCTGGGCGCCGATGCTGATATCCGGGTACAGCGCACCCGTGGCCACGCCAATAGTCGCCGTAGCCGCCGCCAGCTGGCGTTCGGCCTGGCGTACGTCGGGGCGGCGCTTGAGCAACGCGGCGCCATCGCCAACGGGAACCAGTTGATTCAAATGCGGCAGCTCGGCGCAATCGGCAGTACCGGCAGGCAGCTGCTCGACCGGCTTGGCCAGCAGCGCCGCCAGGGTATACATGCCGGTCTCGCGCTCGGCCTTGAAGCGCGGCAACTCGGCGCGCAACGACTTGAACTGGGTCTGCGAGCGGGTGACCTGGGTTTCATCGCCGCGGCCAGCATCGCGCAGGCGCTGGTTGAGCTGCACGCTCTGCTCCTGCAGGTCGAGCGACTCACGGGCGATGTGGTATTCCTCGTTGGCCGAGCACACTTGCGTATAAGCCTTGACCACATCCGCCACCAGGGTGATGCGCGCGGTGTCGGCAGCAGCCTGCACGGCATCGGCATTGGCCTGGGCCGCTTCGGTGCCACGCTTGAAGGTGCCCCACAGGTCGAACTGGTACGAAGCGCTGATGATCGCCTCGCCGATGTTGGCCACCGGCACCTTCTCAGGCAGCAGGAAGGCTTCGCCCGACTCCTGCAAACGCTGGGCGCCGGCCTTGATACCGCCATTGAAGCCACCCTGCGACTCGGCCACTTCGACCTGGGCACGGGCCTTGGCGATGTTGGCTGCGGCCACGCGCAACTCGGTGTTGGCACTCAGCGCCTGGCGTACCAGCTCGTTGAGGCGCTGATCCTGATACAGCTGCCACCAGTCCTCGGGCACCGGCGCCGACACCACGCTATCGGCATCCTGACGCAGCGAGCCGTTGAGGTCGTTGCGCTGCACCGCCGCATCCTTCGGCACTTCGTAGTCGGGGCCGACCATCATGCAGGCCCCCAGAGACAGGCAAAAGCCAGCCAGGATCAGCTGTTTCATGGATGCTGCCCCTCGATGATCGAGACCGTGGCGGTACGCCCGGCGATCATGCGGAAGTCCTGCGGCACTTCGTCGAAGGCGATACGCACCGGGATCCGCTGGGCCAGCCGCACCCAGCTGAATGCCGGGTTGACGTTGGGCAGCAGGTTGGCGCCGCTGCTGCGGTCGCGGTCTTCGATACCGGCGGCGAAGCTCTGCACATGGCCGCGCAGGCGGGTGTTGTCGCCCATCACGCGGATGTCCACGGCATCGCCGATCTGAATGCCGCCCAGCTTGGTTTCTTCGAAGTAGCCATCGACGTGGTACGAAGCACTGTCGACCACCGACAGCACCGGGCGGCCAGCGGTGACGAACTCGTGGTTACGCGGCGCACGGTCGTTGAGGTAGCCATCCACCGGGCTGCGCACCACCGAACGGTCGAGATTGAGCTGTGCGGAGTCGACCGCCACCTGGGCCTCGCTGACCGCCGAGCGGGCACGCGACTCGCGGGACTGGCTCTCTTCCAGTTGCTCCGCCGCCACCAGGTTGCCCAGCTTGCGGTTGCGCTGCGCCTCGCGGGAGGCCTGGGCCAGGGTTTCCTGGCGCTCGCCAAGGGTGGCCTTGGCATGGCGCAGGGCCAGGGTGAAGCGGTCCTGGTCGATGGTGAACAGCACATCGCCGCGCTTGACGGTCTGGTTGTCGCGCACTTCGACTTTCTGGATCAGGCCGGAAACATCCGGGGCGATCTGGATCACATCGGCGCGGATATGCCCGTCGCGGGTCCAGGGGGCGAACATGTAATACACCACCATCTGCCACACGAGCACGGCGGCGAAGGTCACTACCAGCAAGGTCAGGACCACACGGCCCAGGGTCAACAAAGGTTTTTTCATGGCAGCATCAGGCTTCGGCAAAAGTGGTCCACCGCGCCAAGCAGCACGGCATACAAAGCAACGTTGAACAGCGCCCGGTGCCAGACCAGGCGGTAGAAATGCAGGCGCACCAGCACGGCGTGCACCCCGAGGAACAGCAGGTAGGTGCAGACCATCATCACCAGCAGCGTGGGCAGGAACACCCCGCTGATATCCAGTTCACCGATCACAGGGGCGCTCCGTCCAGCCCAGGGGGCAGTTGCGGTTGTTCGGCAGGCTCGAGCATCACTTCGACACCTGGCAACAACGCCAGGCGCAGGCCGCTCAGGGCGTGCAGCAGGTGGGTGCGGGCATCGCCGCGTTCGTACAGTTCATCCAGGTTCAGCGCCTGGCGCGCACGCTCCATGTTGCGCAGCAGCGCGGCGGGCGCATGCAGGCGTTCGCCGGCGCGCAGGCAGGCCGCGTAGTGGCTGCCGACTTCCTCGATCACCGTTTGCAGGCGTTCACGGGCCTGGGTGCCGGCACGCGGCTGGTAGGCCAGCAGGTCGAGCAGGGTCAGGCCTACGCGCACGTCGCGCAGGGCCACGCCGCTGTCCTGGCCGGTCTGCGACAGGCGCGGCAGGTGCTGCATCAGGCGGTCGAGCATCTGCACGCCAACCTGGCGGTGCTCGGCCAGGGTGGCCGGCGCGGTCATTTCGACGATGTCGCGCCAAAGGAAACGGGTCATGCGCTTGGCCGCCAGCTCCACGCCGAACGGGCGCATCACCAAGGTCCAGATGAAAGCGAACAACAGCCCGACCGGCCCGGCCAGGTTGGAGTTGAGGAAGGTGAAGAAGTCCGCGTCGTAGGCGCCCTGGATGCTGATGAAGGTCGAGGTGTTGACGATGGTCAGCAAGGTGCCCAGGTAGAAGCGCGGCTGCACGGTCAGGGTGCCGATGCAGATGAACGGCACGGCGAAAGCCAGCACCAGCATCGGGAAGTCATGCAGGTTCGGCAGCACCAGGAACAGGTACAGGCTGGAGAAGATGACCGACATCAGCGTCCAGAAGAAGAACCGATAGATCTGCGGCGCCGGGTCGTCCATGGCGGCGAAGAAGCTGCACGACACGGCGGCGAGGATCACCGCGCTGGCGCCGTCGTGCCAGCCCAGGCCGATCCACAGGCCACAGGCGACGATGATCGCCAGCACCGTGGACGCCACCGAATAGAGCATCAGGCCGCGGTCGAAAAATGCCGTCAGGCGGCCCAGTCGCCAGTGCCGGTAAACCGGGCGCCAAGCCTTGGCGTCGTCGGTGCGCAGGAAGTGCTGCAGGGTGCAGCAGTCCTGCCACAGGTCGACCCATTCGGTCAGACGGTACAGCGCATTGGACAGCAGCAGCTCGGCACGCTGGTCAAGGGCGGCAGCGCCCGGCTGCAGGCGGTCGATGTGCTCGTGCAGTGCCGTCCAGCGCGCCACCGAGGCATGCTCGGCGGTGCCTGCAAGCCATTCGCGCGCCGCGTCCAGCACCGGCTGCAACTGGGCGAACTGCGCCGGGGCGCGGCCTTCGAGGGCGACCAGGGCGTCGTCGAGGGCATCGATCACCGGCAGCAGGTGAATCATCCGGCCACGCAGCTCGCGGGCGTTCTTCAGGGTGTGCGGGCCGGCGCCTTCATGGCCCAGCTGGCCGATCATCAACTCCAGCGAGTTGAAGGTGGCGACCATCGTGCCGCGCATGCTGCCCACTTTGTCGGCGGCCACATCGCGGGCCAGGTAGGTATCGCTGTAGCGGATCGCCTCGGTGAACCAGCTACCGGTAGCGCCAACCACCACCGGGGCCAGGCGCCGCGGCCAGAAAATCGCGCCCACCACCGCCGCGCAGACGATGCCCAGGCAGATTTCCTGGGCCCGTGAGGAGGCCACGTCGAATACCGCCAACGGGTTGTCGACCACCGCCAGGGCAATCATCGGCAGGGTGTAGCCCGCCAGCATCAGTACGTAGTTGTTGGCCGTGCGCAGGTTCAGCGACAGGTACAGCAAGGTGCCGGTCCACAGGGCAATGGCCACCGTCAGCAGCAACGGCGACTGCACCAGCGGCGGCACCAGGAAGATCGCCCCGCCCGCACCGAGCAGCGTGCCCATGGCGCGATACAGGGCCTTGGAACTGGTCGGCCCGACAAACGGGCTGGAGACGATGTAAACGGTCGCCATCGCCCAGTACGGGCGCGGCAGCTGCATGAGCAGGGCGATGTACAACGCGATCATCGACGCGGCAAAGGTACGCACACCGTAGAACCAGTCGCGGGCGGGTGGCACCGAGCTGAAGAAACCGTTCATGCCACCCCGCCCGCCGTGCCCAGGCCGGCGGCTTCGAAGGCACGCAGCACGCGTAGGGTGGCCTGCAGGTCGGCCTCGTCGATACCTTGCAGCACGTCGTGGCGCAACCGCACCAGCTCCGCTTCGATGGCGACGGCCAGACTACGGCCTTCGGCGGTCAGGCTCAGGGCCTTGGCGCGGCGGTCCAGTGGGTCCTCGCTGCGGCACACCAGGCCGGCCTTGCACAGCTGGTCGAGCAGGCGCACCAGCGACGGGCTTTCCAGGCCGGCGGCCTGGGCCACGGCCACCTGGTGCACGCCATCGCCCAGGCGCACGATCATCAGCAGCGGCGCGGCACAGGCCTCGGAAATGCCGTAGCTGGTCAGGGCCGAATGGCAGATCCGCCGCCAGTGGCGGGCGGCAACGACCATGCCGGTGCTGACTTGCAGGCGCAGGGAGTCAAGGGTCATGTGGGGGGAACCAAGGATATTCATAGTTTGCTAACTATCAATATACGCCTTGCCCTCCCCCTGTCGTCAACCGGGGGCGACGGAGGGAATGGATGAATTGTTGTTCATGTCGAGGGACAGGGTGGCTTTACCGGCCCTATCGCCGGCAAGCTGAACTGGTCAACTATTTTTGGACACCGGTTTAGGTTTCATGCTGCAGCTTTCAGCTTTTTCTCCATAGCTACAGGGGT
>NZ_AKJC01000223.1 GCF_000282535.1 Pseudomonas sp. GM84
CGGGCGGCGCTCGATCTCGAGAACACTACAGAAGCGATGGCGAGCCCTACGAAACCGCCCTCCCCCTTCGCCCGATCACCCGAGGCACCCGCCGCGCCACAGCAGGAATGCGCAACACCATCAACAAACCACCCACCGCTGCATAAATCGCCCACTCGCGCAGATCCGAACGAACGATCCACAAAAAGTGCAGCAAGCCCAACCCGAGAATTACATACACCAGCTTGTGCAGTTTCTTCCAACGCGCGCCCAATCGGCGCTGGCTGTAGCGATTGGAGGTCAACGCCAATGCCAGCAACCCGAGGAACCCAAGCGAGCCCACTATAATGTAGGGCCGCTTGCGCAACTCCACTGTGAACTGTCCCCAGTCCAACCCCAGGATAAAGAACAGGTAACAAAGGATGTGCAGCACGATATAGGCAAAACACCACAACCCAAGCTGCCGGCGCACCACGATCCAGACCGACCATCCCGTCAGCTTCTGCAGAGGCGTCATGCTCAGCGTCACCAGCAAAAAGGTCAGCGCGCCCAGCCCCAGGCGATCCATCATGATCTTTCCAGGGTCCGGCCCCAGCAGACTCATCGCTGCCTCATACAGCCACCACACGGGGAACAGGCACCCCACTATAAAGATGGCCAGGCGCAGCCAGGGATAGCGCATCAATAGTTCTTCCGCAGGTCGAGCCCGGTATACAGCGACGCCACTTCATCGGCATAGCCATTGAACATCTGCGTCTGGCGGACATTGGGGCTGAACAATCCGCTCGGCAAGCGCCGCTCACGCGCCTGGCTCCAACGCGGGTGATCGACTTCAGGGTTCACGTTGGCATAGAAGCCATACTCATCCGGCGCCAGCCCTTCCCAGGTAGTCTGAGGCTGTTCGGCCACCAGGCTGATGCGCACGATCGACTTGATGCTCTTGAAGCCATACTTCCAAGGCACCACCAGGCGCAGCGGCGCACCATTCTGGTTGGCAAGCTCCCGGCCATACATGCCAACCGCCAGGATGGCCAAAGGATGCATGGCCTCATCCAGGCGCAACCCTTCTTTATATGGCCAGTCGATCAGAGCAAAGCCCGAGCGCTGCCCGGGCATGTGCTGAGGGTCTTTCAACGTCTCGAAGCGCACGTAACGCGCTTTCGAAGTCGGCTCGACCTGCTTGAGCACCTGCGCCAGTGGAAAGCCCAACCAGGGAATGACCATCGACCAGGCTTCCACGCAGCGCAACCGGTAGATGCGCTCTTCAAGCTGGTAGGGTTTGACGAAGTCCTCCAGGGCATAACGCCCCGGCTTGCCGACCTCACCATCAATCACCACCGACCACGGCTCGGTCTTCAGTCTGCCGCCGTTGGCAGCCGGGTCCCCCTTGTCGGGGCCGAACTCATAGAAGTTGTTGTAGTGGGTGGCATCCTTGAATGGCGTGATCGCCTCACCCTTGACCGTCACCGCCTGCCAGCGCGTGGCCGCGAGCTTGTCGCTGAACCAGCCAGGCGCTGCCCCCGCCTCGACGTCCGCGTAGCGCGATGCCTCGGCCGCCCGCGCCGCCAACGGCATCGCACCCAGAGCAAGGCCCGCCAGGGAGCCCCCCAACAGCGTGCGACGGGAAAGATAGAAGCTTTCGGGGGTGATCTCCGATGCCTTGCAGTCGGACGACCTGGGTAGCTTGATGAGCATGACGGCTCCACAGCACTGGATGAAGGATGTACCAGTAAGACTATGGAGCCGGAGGGTTATTCCAGCATTAAAACTTTTTTCAAACCTTGCGACGACGCCCGCGCAGCAAGTACTGGATCGGCCCCGAAGCCGCATAGGCGAGGAAGATCAGCAGGAGGATGCGCGGCGGGTCGCTGAACACCACGGCAAACACCAACACCACCGCCAGGATCGCCACGAACGGCACACGCCCTTTGAGGTCCAGCTCCTTGAAGCTGTTGTACTTGATGTTGCTGACCATCAGCATGCCGGCCGCGGCGACCAGCAGCGCTACCAGGAAGGACAGTTTGGAACCCTGGATGCCATAGTCGCTGAACGCCCACACGGTGCCTGCCACCACACCCGCAGCCGCCGGACTGGCAAGGCCGATGAAGTAGCGCTTGTCGGCGGTACCGACCTGGGTGTTGAAGCGTGCCAGCCGCAACGCGGCGCCGGCCACATAGATGAAGGCGACCATCCAGCCGACCTTGCCCATGTCCCCCAGCGCCCAGCCGAACGCCAGCAAGGCCGGCGCGACACCAAAGGCGACCATGTCCGACAGCGAGTCGTACTCGGCACCGAAGGCACTCTGGGTATTGGTCATGCGTGCAACGCGGCCGTCGAGGCCATCGAGCACCATGGCAACAAAGATGGCAATGGCGGCAAAGGCGAAGTACTTGCTCGCCTCGCGTGGGTCACCGGCACTCAAGGCGCTCTGCGCGTTCATCGAACTGATGATGGAGTAGAAGCCGGCAAACAGGTTGGCGGTGGTAAACAGGTTGGGCAGCAGGTAGATGCCACGATGGCGCACCTTGCGCCCTTCGGCGTCATGCCCTTCTTCAACGTGCTCATCGACAGGTAGCAGGCTTTCGGCGTCGGAGGGCTTGTTCGGCTCTTCGGGACGTTCGCTCATGGAGGGTACCTTGCAACAGGATGGAAAATATTCGACACGGGCCTGCAAAACAGGTTCTGACAGCAAGCCACTGGTCTGCTTTATACCAGAAGCTGACTGGCAGAACGAAAAAACGCGGCCGAAGCCGCGTTTTTTAATCTACCGATAAGACTTAGTTCTTGGTCTTGTCGACGATTTTGTTAGCCGAGATCCACGGCATCATCGAGCGCAGTTGCTCGCCGATGATTTCGATGCCGTGAGCGGCGTTGTTGCGGCGCTTGGCGGTCATCGATGGGTAGTTGGTGGCGCCTTCGGAGATGAACATCTTCGCGTATTCGCCGTCCTGGATGCGCTTCAGAGCGTTGCGCATGGCCTTGCGGGATTCTTCGTTGATGACTTCCGGGCCGGTGACGTACTCACCGTATTCGGCGTTGTTGGAGATCGAGTAGTTCATGTTGGCGATGCCGCCTTCGTACATGAGGTCAACGATCAGCTTCAGTTCGTGCAAGCACTCGAAGTAGGCCATTTCTGGCGCGTAGCCAGCTTCGACCAGGGTTTCGAAACCGGCTTTGACCAGCTCGACGGTACCGCCGCACAGAACGGCCTGCTCACCGAACAGGTCGGTTTCGGTCTCGTCCTTGAAGGTGGTTTCGATGATGCCGGTACGGCCGCCACCAACGCCCGAAGCGTAGGACAGGGCGACGTTCTTGGCGTTGCCGGAGGCGTCCTGGTAGATAGCGATCAGGTCAGGGATACCACCGCCCTTGACGAACTCGGAGCGCACGGTGTGGCCTGGGGCTTTCGGCGCGATCATGATCACGTCGAGGTCGGCGCGCGGAACCACTTGGTTGTAGTGGATCGAGAAGCCGTGGGAGAAGGCCAGGGTAGCGCCCTTCTTGATGTTCGGCTCGATTTCGTTCTTGTACAGCGCGCCTTGGAACTCGTCCGGGGTCAGGATCATGACCAGGTCGGCAGCAGCGACGGCAGAGGCAACGTCAGCCACTTTCAGGCCGTGGGCTTCTGCCTTGGCAACGGTAGCCGAACCTTTACGCAGACCGACGGTAACGTCTACACCGGAGTCCTTCAGGTTGCACGCCTGAGCGTGGCCCTGGGAACCGTAACCGATGATGGCGACTTTCTTACCCTGGATGATGGAAAGGTCGCAGTCTTTATCGTAGAAAACTTTCATGAAAATACCCCTGGTTATATCTCGGCCCCTGCGGAGCCATCGCTAATTTTTGGATTTAGATGCTGAGCACTTTGTCGCCACGGGCAATGCCGGTGACGCCACTGCGCACTGTTTCGAGAATCGATGCGGTGCCGATGGCCTGGATGAAGCTGTCCAGTTTGTCGCTGGTACCGCTCAACTGTACGGTGTACACGCTGGCGGACACATCGACGATCTGGCCACGGAAAATATCCGTGGTGCGCTTGATCTCGGCACGCTGGGCACCGGTGGCCTTGACCTTGACCAGCATCAGTTCACGCTCGATGTGAGCGCTTTCCGACAGGTCGACAAGCTTGACCACTTCGACCAGCTTGTTCAGGTTCTTGGTGATCTGTTCGATCACTTCGTCATGGCCAACGGTGGTCAACGTCAGACGCGACAGGGTCGGGTCTTCGGTCGGCGCCACGGTCAGGCTTTCAATGTTGTAGTTGCGCTGGGAGAACAGGCCGACCACGCGGGACAGAGCACCGGGTTCGTTTTCCAGCAGCAGGGAAATGATGTGCCGCATATCAGGTACGCTCCGTCTTGCTCAGCCACATGTCACGCATCGAGCCATCCTTGATCTGCATCGGATAGACGTGCTCGGTACGGTCGACCGCGATGTCGATGAACACCAGGCGGTCCTTCATCGCGAACGCTTCTTCCAGCTTCGGCTTGAGGTCCTTCAGGCTGGTGATGCGGATACCCACATGACCATAGGCCTCGGCCAGCTTGATGAAGTCGGGCAGCGACTCGACATAGGAGTGCGAGTGACGGCCGTTGTAGGCCATGTCCTGCCACTGGCGGACCATGCCCAGCACACCGTTGTTCAGGTTGACGATCTTCACCGGCAGGCCGTACTGCATGCAGGTGGACAGCTCCTGGATGTTCATCTGGATGCTGCCTTCGCCGGTGACGCACGCTACGTCCTGATCCGGGAAGTTCAACTTGATACCCATGGCCGCCGGGAAGCCGAAGCCCATGGTGCCCAGGCCACCGGAGTTGATCCAGCGATTGGGCTTGTTGAAGCGGTAGTACTGCGCCGCGAACATCTGGTGCTGGCCCACGTCGGAGGTGACGAAGGCATCGCCCTTGGTCACTTCGCAGAGGGTCTCGATCACTGCCTGTGGCTTGATGACGTTACCGTCGCCCTTGTCGTAAGGGAACATCTCGCCATCGCCGCGCCACTCGTCGATCTGCTTCCACCAGGCATCCAGCGCCGCCTTGTCAGGCTGCTCGCCGATTTCCTTGAGGATCCCGATCATTTCGCTGAGCACGCTGTCGACCGGGCCGACGATTGGCACGTCGGCCTTGATCATCTTCGAGATCGACGCCGGGTCGATGTCGATGTGGATGATCTTGGCATTCGGGCAGAACTTGGCCGGGCCGTTGACCACACGGTCATCGAAGCGCGCACCGACCGCGAAGATCACGTCGGCATGGTGCATGGCCATGTTGGCGGTGTAGCTGCCGTGCATGCCGAGCATGCCGAGGAACTGGCGATCGGTACCCGGGAAGCCGCCAAGACCCATCAGGGTGTTGGTGACAGGCAGGTTCAGCGTCTTGGCGATCTCGGTCAGGGCTTCGGAGCCGCCACCCAGGATCACGCCACCGCCGGAATAGACGATCGGGCGCTTGGCGGCCAGGAGCATTTCGGCAGCCTTGCGGATCTGCCCGGAGTGGCCGCGAACCGCTGGGCTGTAAGAGCGCAGCTTGACCTTCTTCGGATAGACGTATTCGAACTTTTCGGCCGGGTTGGTCATATCTTTTGGAATGTCGACCACGACCGGACCTGGACGACCGGATTGCGCCAGGTAGAAAGCTTTTTTCAGAACTTCGGGGATCTCGGTGGCATGTTTGATCATGAAGCTGTGCTTCACGATCGGCCGCGAGATGCCAATCATGTCGGTTTCCTGGAAGGCATCGGTGCCCACCATGGTGCTAGGCACCTGGCCGGACAGGATGACCATCGGAATCGAATCCATGTAGGCCGTGGCAATGCCGGTGATGGCATTGGTCGCGCCTGGGCCGGAGGTTACCAGCACCACGCCGGCCTTGCCGGTGGCACGGGCGTAGCCGTCCGCCATATGGGTAGCCGCCTGCTCGTGACGAACCAGGATGTGCTCGACTTCCGGTTCCTTGAACAGTGCATCGTAAACATGCAGGAGAGCACCACCAGGGTACCCGTAGATGTGCTTAACGCCTTCGTCACGCAAGAAGCGGACGACCATCTCAGCGCCAGATAAAAGCTCCACGTTGTTCACCTCTAAAACGCCAGAATACCGCCCTTCATGGACGGGTCTTAATAGGTTTACTGCCAAGCAGAGCATGAGCGGAACGTCAGCACTGACTGAGCAAGTATTGGGAGCGCCCCAGAGTGTTGCGGGGTTTTCCCACCCAGCGCGAGGTAACGCGTTGCGGGGTGAAACAGGTCGGCGCGGGTGTGCGCCTCATGATCTGCTTAGCGGGTCTGCTTCTGGCAGTCCCTCTACAGCGGAATCTGGATTCTTCTGATTCGGCGTCGGTAAGTCAAGAAAAATTATTGCCAATTTTTCCCCAAGATGAATTCCTGCCACCACTAAAAACCAACACAGCAGCAGAATAAATAAGATTTCAACAAAAAAGGGCCACAATCTGCGGCCCTTGACGGAAAAAGAGAAGAAATCAGGCGGAAGGAGCGATCAATTGATCAAACTCTGCTAGCAGGCGACGTAGCTCACGGCTCTGCTCCGGACGGTCGACAAACACCGTTTCGGCCATGATCAGGATTCCAGAAGCGCTGGGCAGCGGGTGGCCAAGTTCGATGATGATCTTCATGCGTGGCAGGAATATCCACTGCAGCCACTGTTCGAAGCTCAAGGTATCGACCGCGAACGGCACCGTGCTGGCCAGTGCCTCATCGCTTGGCGCCTCTTCGCCCCACCAGCCTTGGACCTGCAGCTCACGTTCGATCAGCAGCAGGTGGTCGGCGATATCCAGGATACGTTGCTCGATCATCAGGAATTGACCCGTGCCTTTTGCCGGGCCAGTGCGGCGCCAGCGCTGTCACCCTGCTTTTCGCGGGCCTGGGCAATGGTGTTCCACAGTTCGGCCTGCAGGTCGGGACGACCGTTGGCGTAGGTCAGCGCACGGCGCGCCAACTGCTCCGCCTGGGCCGCGTCACCCTGCGACAGGCGCACCTGGGCAAGGCGGTACAGCACTTGCGGCTCGCGCGGGGCAATGCGTTGGGCACGTTCCAGGCTCGATGCGGCACCGTTGAAGTCACCACTGCCCTGTTGCGACTGGGCGGTGGTCAGCAGCGCCAGCACCGGGCCATCCAGCTGCTCGTCGGCTGACAGGCCGCCCGAGGTCGCGTTGCTGCGCGGAATGCCGGTTGGCGCGCTGGTCGCAGCCGGCGTGCTGCTCATCGAGGCGATGTCGAAGGGCTCATCGGCGATCGGATTGGGGTTGGTGGTCATCGGCGCAGCGCCGACCGGCCCCGTGGTCATCGGGGTGGTGCTGATCGGTGCCGCGCCGTTACCCGCCGGGAAAGTCTGGATGCTCGTGGCACCGGCTCCTTGCGGAATCATCACGGTTACCCCGGAATCCTCGGGCAGCGACTGCGCCTGCGCGGTGCCGTTGTTCATGCCGGCCGCCGAGCGGTTGGCCGTGGCCCGTTCACTGTTGGACACACGGGTGCTCGAATCGACCACCGGGATATTGCCACGCTGCACACTGGAGCAACCCTGGAGCACAGCCAGCGCCGTCAAGGCAGGAAACAGCCACTTATTCACGTCACACCTCATCAATGCAGCCAGTGCTTAATTCATCCAGCCTTTTACCCAGTCCATGACCGATTCTGCCGGATTCTGCTCACCGCCACAGGCTGCCCCAGCAGGCGGTTCACTGCCGCGAATATACGGCATCTGCACCGCTCCCGGACAACTTCCGTCGGAACCTTGGCCACTGTACGGGTCGATCCACGCCTGCACCACGTTGTCTGGCTGTGGCATGTCCAGCGGCAGTGGGTCGGCCTTCTTCATGAAGCTGGTCCAGACCTGCAATGCACCCGTGGCACCGGTGAACGGAGTCTTGCCATTATCGTCGCGGCCCATCCACACCACCGCCAGCAGGTCCTGGCTGAAGCCGGAGAACCAGCTGTCGCGCGAGTCGTTGCTGGTACCGGTCTTGCCCGCCAGGGTCAGCGAGCGTGGCAATACGTTGTATACCGAGCGGCCAGTACCTTCACGCATGACCCGTTGCATGGCGTTCTGCACCAGGTAGATCGACGCCGGGTCGAAGGTTTGCTGGATCTGGAACGGGTAACGCTTGAGCGGCTCGCCTTCGGCGGTCAGCACACTGCGAATGCCGCGCATCGGCGTGTTGAAGCCACCGTTGGCGATGGTCTGGTACATGGTCGCCACCTGCATCGGCGACATGCCACCCGCACCCAGCAGCATCGACGGGAATGCAGGCCAGTCCACTTTCACACCCAGCCGACCGATGGTCTTGATGACGTTGGGCACGCCCACTTCAAGGCCGAGCTTGGCGGTCGACAGGTTGTAGGAATTAGCCAGCCCCTGGTACAGATAAATCGTGCCATGCGGGCGGCGATCGTAGTTCTGCGGTCGCCATACCTGGCCATCGGCGCCCTTGACCGAGAACGGCTCGTCTTGCACCCAGCTGGTCAGGGTGTACTTGCTCGGCTGCTCCAGCGCGGTCAGGTACACCGCAGGCTTGACCAGCGAGCCGATCGGCCGTACCGCATCGATGGCGCGGTTGAAGCCGGCGAAGCCGGACTGACGGCTGCCGATCAGAGCCTGCACCTCACCGGTTTCCGGATTGGTCACGACCATCGCCGACTCGACCTCGTCAGACCCCTTGCGCCCGGCCAGGCGCTTGAAGGTCTCGTTCATCGAACTTTCGGCCTTCATCTGCAGGATCGGATCGAAACTGGTGAAGATGCGCAGGCCTTCTTCGGTCAAGTCTTCATCGCGGTAGTCCTGGCGCAGCTGACGCTTGACCAGGTCGAGGAAGGCCGGAAACGAGCTGTCGGCCAGGCTGCCGCGCTTGGTCACGCCGAGTGGCATCTTCTTCGCCGCGTCGACCACTTCCTGGCTCGCCACGCCCTGCTCGGCCACCAGGTCGAGGACCAGGTTGCGGCGGGCCAGGGCACGCTCGGGGTAGCGGCGCGGGTTGTAGTACGACGGCCCCTTGACCATGCCCACCAGCAAGGCGATCTGGTGCAGCTTGAGCTCCGACAGCGGCTGGCTGAAGAAGAACTGGCTGGCCAGACCGAAGCCATGCACGGCGCGCTGGCCATCCTGGCCGACGAACACTTCGTTGAGGTACGCCTCGAGGATTTCGCGCTTGTCGTAGTGCATTTCCAACAGCACGGCCATCATCGCTTCGGTCAGCTTGCGGCTTAGGCTGCGTTCGCTGGTCAGGTAGAAGTTCTTCACCAGCTGCTGGGTCAGGGTACTACCGCCCTGGCGCATGGAGCCTGCCGAGGTGTTGACCCACACTGCTCGAGCAATGGACTTGGGCGACACGCCGAAATGGCTATAGAAGTCCCGGTCTTCCGTGGCCACCAGGGTTTCGAGCAGGTACGGCGGCACCTGGTCGATCTTGATGAGGATGCGGTCTTCGAGGTTTTTCGGGTAGATACCGCCGATCATCAGCGGTTCCAGGCGAACAACGTCGAGCTTGCCGCCGTTGGCGCCCGAGAGCCCCGCCACGTAGTCGCCAGAGAAGCGCACGCGGACGAACTGCGCAGGCTCCATGCCTTCATAGAACTGGAAGCCACGGGTGTTCAGGTCAACGGTATTGCCGTTGATCGCCGCGGCGCCCGGGCCATTGGCCGCGCTCTCGCGACGGTAACCGAGGGCGTCGAGCTCGGTGAGGAAGTCGTTCTTGCTCAGCTTCTGGCCGACGAACAGCTCCAGCGGCCGGGCATATACCTTGGCCGGGATGGTCCAGCGCTTGCCGGAGAACTTCTCCTGCACGACGGCATCGAGGTAAACCGCGAAGCCAGCGACGATCACCAGGCCGACCAGGCTGAGCTTCAAGGCCCAGCCCAGCCAGGCGCGCGAGCGGCCGGTCGGGCGTTTCTGAGGGGTACGAGGATTTCGGGTTCGAGTCATGGCGGCGGATTATACGCACTTTGTAAAGGCTGGGCAGGCGCCCTCTGGCGGTATGCAGGGGCGGCACCATTGACCATAATGGCGCCTTCGAATTCCCTGCCCCCGGAAGGATTTCCCGTGAGCCAAGCCTTGATTACCGCGTTGCAGAACCCTGCCCTCTACCCTCACCCCGTGGACGGGTTCCAACTCATCGAGACGCATATCTCCTGGGTCCTGCTGACGGGCGAGTACGCCTACAAGATCAAGAAGCCAATGAATTTCGGCTTCCTCGACTTCACCGCGCTGGATCAGCGCCAGCACTTCTGCAACGAAGAATTGCGCCTGAACCAGCGCCTGACCGAAGGCCTGTACCTCGACGTACTGCCGATCACCGGCAGCGCCGAAGCGCCGCAGCTCGGCGGTGACGGCGAGGCGATCGAGTACGTGCTGAAGATGCGCCAGTTCCCCCAGGGGCAGATGCTCAACACCCTGCAGGCCAACGGTGAACTGAATGCCGGCCACATCGACCAGATGGCCCGGCAGATCGCCGAATTCCACCTGCAGACACCCAAGGTGGCCGCCGAGCAACCCTACGGCTCGCCTGAAAGCGTGATGGCGCCGGTCGAACAGAACTTCGAACAGATCCGCCCATTCCTCAGCGACAAGGCCGATTTGCAGCAGCTGGACAATCTGCAAGCTTGGGCGCGAAGCAGTTTCGAGCGTCTGCAGGGTCTTTTCGCCGCGCGCAAGGCCAATGGTTTCACCCGTGAATGCCATGGCGACATCCATTTGGGTAACGCCACCCTGATCGATGGCAAGGTGGTGATTTTCGACTGCATCGAATTCAACGAGCCATTCCGCATGACCGATGTCTGGGCTGACACCGGCTTCCTCGCCATGGACCTGGAAGACCGCGGCCTCAAGTGCCTCGCTCACCGTTTCATCAGCCAGTACCTGGAGCTGACCGGCGATTACCAAGGCCTGGAAGTGCTCAACTTCTACAAGGCCTACCGCGCCCTGGTACGGGCCAAGGTGGCCCTGTTCAGCATGCCCGCGGATGCCGATGGCGTGCAGCGCGCTACCACCCTGCGCACCTACCGCAACTACGCCAACCTGGCCGAAAGCTACAGCGCCATTCCTTCGCGCCTGCTGGCCATCACCCATGGTGTCTCGGCCGTGGGCAAGAGCCACGTGGCCATGCGCCTGGTCGAGGCCCTGGGTGCCGTGCGCGTGCGTTCGGACGTGGAACGCAAGCGCCTGTTCGGTGAGCAGCAACCCGCCGCCGCTGGCCACTTGCAAGCCGGCATCTACGACCAGAACGCCAGTGCCGCCACCTACGAGCACCTGCACCAGCTGGCCGGCACCATCCTGCGCGCCGGCTACCCGGTGGTGCTCGATGCCACTTACCTGAAGCACGACCAGCGCCAGGCGGCGGCAGAGGTCGCCAGCGAAACCGGCGTGCCGTTCCTGATCCTCGACTGCCACGCGCCGGAGGCAGTGATTGCCAGCTGGCTGGAGCAGCGCCAGGCGGAAAACAGCGACCCGTCGGACGCCACCCTGGAAGTGGTCAAGGCCCAGCAGGCCAGCCGTGAGCCGCTCACTGCCGTGGAACTGCAGCACGCCACCCGTGTGGATACCCAGGAGAGCGCCAGCATGGATCAGGTAATCGACCAGATCCGCCTGCGTTTGCCGGGTCTGTAAGCGTAACGGCCCTATCGCCGGCAAGCCGGCTCCTACAGGGATCCCACCGGGCTCAAGGGCTGTGGTGTCCCTGTGGGAGCCGGCTTGCCGGCGATAGGGCCACAACAGGCAGCTCATCTCCCAATCCGTCGCCCCAGATGGCAAAAGGCCGCGCATTTCCCAACCCCCGCTACACTCCTCTCTGACCTGCTCGCGATTTATCCCCTAGACCCGTTCAGCCATCGCAAGGAGGCTCGATGAACGATGAATTGCAGCATCTGAAGAATCTTGGCAAGACCTCCGCGCAGTGGTTGCATGCGGCCGGTATCCACAGTGCATCGGACTTGCGTCGCCTAGGCGCGGTCGGTGCGTACCAGGCCGTGAAAACGCGGGGATTCCGGGCGTCGAAGGTGCTGTTGTACGCCATTGAAGGCGCCCTGCTGGACATGCACTGGAACGATTTGCCGGCCGAGCGCAAGCAAGCGCTCAATCAACAACTGGATGCGAAAAGCACGACGCAAAAAAAATCTGAAATAAACAGCGAGAGGGGATTGACGCCTGAATGAGAATCGTTATGATTATCACAACTGGTCGCGAGACTGGTTGGATAAACTGAAAGCCCCTGGTTCGGACTCTCAGATTATCTCCTCATCAGGCTAATCACGGTTATTGACCCGGCAATTTGCCGGGTCTTTTTTTGCCTGCGGATTCATGCAGGGCCGCTCAACATCCTATTTGCGCAGCTGCGCGCAGTAATCCTGCTCAGGCGTGGCCGGCGTATACCAGACATAGTCAGCCATCCCCGCCCCCACCTGCTCACCGACCTCGGCCAGCAACAGCACCTTGCTCTCCCCCTTCGCGCCCAGGTCTGCCAGGTGCAATGGCACGCCGAGATCCTTGCGCGCGTGATAGGCCCCCGTGAACAACAACGCGGGCTGCGGCGCCGCCAGCAAATGCTCGGCGATGCGCCGGTCGCGGCGTTGCTGCACCGCCAGCATGGCCGGCAGCTGGCTTTCCGGCAGCAACCCACAATGCCCTTCGCGCACCTGTTCGAGCAGCGCCGCCCGCACCGCTGGCGCATTGGACTTTACCCCGGCCAAGGGTGTCGGCTGGCGATAGGCGGCGCGCATTTCGCCAGCCGAGAGGTTGGCCGGCAGCAGTGCGATACGGTCCTGCAAGGCCTCACGGACGATCGGCCCATAGAATTGCCAATCCCAGCCGTCCTGCCAGTCCAGGGCCTTGGGCAAGTCTTCCGGCAGCTGGGCTTGCCCCTGCACCGCCTCCAGGCGCGCTTGCTGCTCTGGCTGCAACATCTCCAGCAGCAGGCTGCCCTGGGCTCGCCGGGCCTGCAGCGCGCGCAGCAACCACAGTTGCAAGGCGTGATGGTCAGGGTTGTCGTGTTTCTCCCCCACCAGCACCCGTGGCGCTCCGGCGAGACGCTCGACCAACTGCTCAGGGCTGATGACCTGGCCGCTGGCCAGGTCGCGAATCTGCCCCAGAGCCGCGTTGTCACGCCCCTCACTGCTCTGCCAGGCAGGTAATGGCGGCAGGCTCGCCTGACATCCCACCAGCGACAGCATCAACAACAGCAACGAGCCAGACAGCCATGGATGGCGCATGAGCAATGCCTCCTAGCGGGTGATGATCAGCGGATGGCCCCGCTCCGGGTGGGGCTGTACCAGCACTTCGATGCCGAACACCGCCTTGAGTGCGGTGGGCGTCAACACGCGTTCCGGCGAAGCCAACGCATGGCAGCGTCCTCCTTCGAGCAGCAGGATGCGATCACAGTAGCGTGCCGCCAGGTTCAGGTCATGCAGGATCACCAGCACTGCGGCCCCGCGGTCAGCGAAGCTGCGCACGGCTTGCAAGGTGGTGTGCTGGTGCAAGGGGTCGAGCATCGAGGTGGGTTCGTCGAGCAGCAGTGTGCTGCCTTCGGCGCCGGGCCATAACTGGGCCAATACCCTGGCCAGGTGCACGCGCTGGCGTTCGCCGCCGGACAAGGCCAGATAACTGCGGTCGATCAGGTGCCAGGCATCCGCCGCGCGCAGCGCTGCTTCGACGATCTCCCGGTCGCGCTGCTGGCCGCTGCCGTGGGGCAGACGCCCCATGCCCACCACTTCCTCGACGCGAAAGGCAAAGCCCAGGCTGGACACTTGCGGTAGCACCGCCAGGCGTTGCGCACGCGCCTGCCCCGGCCATTCATCCAACGCCTTGCCTTGTAGCATCACCCGCCCCTGGCTGGGGGGCAGTTCGCCACACAAAGCGCCGAGCAGGCTGCTCTTGCCGGCGCCATTGGGCCCCAGTACACCGAGCACCTGATTCGGTAACAGCTGCAGATCGATGTCGTGCAGCACGTCACTGCCGCCACGGCGTAGGTGCAGGCCTTCGACTTCGAGCATCAGCTGCGCCCCCGAACCAGCAGGAAAAGGAAGAATGGCGCACCGATGAACGCCGTCACGATGCCAATCGGCAGCTCGGCCGGCGCCAGGGCCAGGCGTGCCACCAGGTCGGCGAATAGCAGCAAGGTACCACCGGCCAGTAGCGACGCCGGCAGCAGCACACGGTGATCAGGCCCGGCCAGCAGGCGCACCAGGTGGGGCACCACCAGGCCGACGAACCCGATCAGGCCTGCCGCCGCTACGGCGGCGCCAACGCCCAGCGCAGTGCAGAACACCAGTTCGCGCTTCAAGCGCTCCACTTCGATGCCCAGGTGGCGCGCCTCGGACTCCCCCAGCAACAAGGCGTTGAGCGCCTGGGCGCGGCGCGGCAGCCACAGGGCAACGACTACCACCACGATCAGCAACGGCCACAAGCGCTCGTAGCTGGCGCCATTGAGGCTGCCCAGGTTCCAGAAGGTCAAGGTACGCAAGGTGGCGTCATCGGCCAGGTAGGTGAACAACCCAACCGCCGAACCGCCCAGTGCCGTCAGGGCGATACCGGCCAGCAGCATGGTCGCGACATTGGTCTGCCCATCACGGCGGCCCAGCCGGTACACCAGCGCCGTCACCCCCAGGCCGCCGACAAAGGCGCAGGCTGACAGCAGGTAAGGCGCGAACCACTCCGGTATGCCGCCCATCCAGCTACCGCCGACGATCGCTACCGCGGCGCCCAGCGCCGCGCCACTGGCGACACCGACCAGGCCAGGATCGGCCAGCGGGTTGCGAAACAGCCCTTGCATGGCCACGCCAGACAGCGCCAGCACCGCGCCTACCGCCAAACCGAGCAGCGTGCGCGGCAAGCGGATCTGGCCAAGGATCATGTCTGCCTGCTCCAGGCCGTCAGCAGCGATGGGCAAGCCCAGCAAACGCAATCCCGCGCGCAAGGTATCGAACAGCGGCAGGCTTACGGGCCCCAGGGCCAGCGACAGCCAGACCGCCAGCAGACACAGCAGGCCCAGGGCAATGAACAGCGTGCGCGGTTGGATCCGTTGTTTCATCGAGCGATGCTGGTCGGGTAGAACGTGGCCGCCAGGTCCTGCAGGGCAGCCGGCAAACGTGGGCCGAGGCCGCCGACCAGCAGTGTCGGGTCGAGGGCAACCAGGCGCTGGTCGCGCACGGCACGCGACGCAGCCAGTGCAGGGTTCTCCTTGAGCAGCGCCTGCAAGGCCTGGTCACCGGCCAAGGCGCGATCGGAGAACACCAGTACATCCGGGTCCAACGCCGCCAGCGCTTCATTGGAGAAGTTCTTGTAGCCCTGATGCTCTGCCAGGTTGCGCGCGCCGGCCTGGCGCAACAGCCAGTCACCTGCGGTGCCCTGCCCGGCGATCAGCGGCTTGGCCCCCGCATGGCCGACCAGCAGCAGGACGCCTGGCGCCTTGTGGCTGGCCTGGGCCTGCTTGACCTGTACCTGCAGGGTTTCGACTTGCTGTTGATAACCCGAGGCGAGCTGCGCGGCCTTCTGCTCGGCACCGAGCAACTTCCCAAGGTGCTTGAGGTTGGCATCGACGGCCGCGAGGTCGGCCTGGCTGGAGAACAGCTCGACGCGAACGCCGGCGCTGCGGATCTGCGCCAGCACCGGTGGCGGGCCCATTTCCTCGGTGCCCACCAACACGTCCGGACGCAAGCTGAGGATCCCCTCGGCCGACAGCTGCCGCTGATAACCGATGCTCGGCAGCGCCTTCAGCGACTCGGGGTGCTGGCTGGTGGTATCGACGCCCACCAGGCGAGGTTCACCGCCCAACTGACTGATCCACTCGCTCAACGCGCCGCCCGCACTGACCCAGCGCTGTGGCAATTCGGCTGCCAGAGCCTGGGTGGAAGCAACGAGGGCTGCGCACAAGGCGAGCATGGCGGCGGGACGGCGCATCATCGGATTCCTTCTGAAGGCGGGCCGCCAACCTTGTGGCGGGCGACAGAACTGCGCACCATAGACCACCGGGCGCAGCGAATGCGGGCAATTTGATAATTATTCGCATTGAAGCGTCAAGCTATCCCTTGGTTTCACGAGTTGTCCTTGCAATGCACTTTCTTTGTACTTCCGCAGCGCTGGCCGAAGGCCATAGCCGCGCCTTCAGCGTAGACGGCCTCGATCTGTTCGGCGTGCGCCGCCAAGGCCAGGTGCACCTCTACCGCAATCGCTGCCCGCACCGGGGTATCCCGCTGAACTGGGCTGCGGACGCCTTTCTGGATGACAGCGCCAGCCTGATCCACTGCGCCCATCACGGTGCGCTGTTCCTGATCGAGAGTGGCGAATGCGTGGCCGGCCCGTGCGAAGGCGAGGCATTGCAGGCCCTGGGCTGCCGGGAAGACAGCCAGGGCATCTGGTTTACGGGTTGAGCAGCACCGGTAGCGGGCGGTCGATGACGATGTGCGAGGCATCCAGTCGCGTGCTGTAAGCCAGTACTTCAACACCATCGGCCACCGCAGCACGCAACGCCGCGGCATAGGCGGCGTCGATTTCTTCGGCGGGGCGCACCGCTTCGATGCCGGTGAGGTTCACGCAGTACAGTTGCACGGCGCGGATCCCCTGGCGGGCCAGCGACGCCAGTTCACGCAGGTGCTTGGCGCCGCGCTGGGTCACCGCGTCCGGGAAGGCCGCCACGGTAGTGTCCGGGTAGCCCAGGGTCACGCTCTTGACCTCGACGTAGGCCGGTCCTTCGGCAAACTCCAGACGAAAATCCACACGGCTGCCCTCCTCGCCATAGGCCACCTCGCGCTTGAGCGCAGTGAAACCCGCCAATTCAGCGATCACGCCCGCCCGCAGGGCTTCTTCGACCAACGCGTTGGCCCGCCCGGTATTGATGCAGGCCAGGCGGCCCTGAGGGGTTTCGCTGATCTCCCAGGTGCCTGGCAGCTTGCGCTTGGGGTCGCTGGAGCGACTGAACCAGACGTCTCCGCCTTCACGCATGCAATTGAGCATGGAACCGGTGTTGGGGCAGTGAATGGTGAGCTGCTCGCCGTTGGCCAGTTCGATATCGGCCAGAAAACGTTTGTAGCGGCGCAGCAGGCGCCCTTGTTCGAGTAAAGGAAAGAACACCATCAGCCCTGCCAGCTCCGCAGCCCTCGGGCGATGCGCTGTACTGCCTCTTCCAGGCGCGGCAGGCTCTGGGTGTAGGCAAAGCGTACGTGGTGGCCGGCCAGGTGGCGCCCGAAGTCCAGGCCCGGCGTGAACGCCAGGTGCTCGGTTTCCAGGAAGTGCCGGCAGAAGGCGAAGGCATCTCCGCCAAAGGCACTGATATCGGCATAGAGGTAGAACGCGCCCTGCGGCTCCACCGCAATACGGAAGCCCAGTTCGCGCAGGGCCGGCAGCAGATAGTCGCGGCGGCGGGCGAACTCGGCGCGGCGCTCCTCGAAAATCGCCAGGGTTTCGGGCTGGAAACAGGCCAGCGCAGCGTGCTGGGCCATGCTTGGGGCGCTGATGTAGAGGTTCTGCGCGAGTTTTTCCAGGTCAGCCACGGCATTGGGCGGTGCCACCAGCCAACCCAGCCGCCAACCGGTCATGCCGAAATACTTGGAAAAACTATTAAGTACGAAGGCTGAGTCATCCACCTCCAGCACGCTTGGCGCCTCCATGCCGTAGGTCAGCCCGTGGTAGATCTCATCCACCACCAGATGCCCGTGGCGCTCACGGGTGGCCCTGGACAGGCCGGCCAGCTCATCGCGGCTCAGTACCGTGCCGGTCGGGTTGGCCGGCGAGGCCACCAGGGCGCCGACGGAGTCCTTGTCCCAATAGCGTTCGACCAGGTCGGCGGTCAGTTGGTAATTGACCTCCGGCCCCACCGGCACCAGCTGCGCCCCCCCTTCCACCAGGCGCAGGAAGTGTCGGTTGCACGGGTAACCCGGGTCGGCCAGCAGCCAGTGCTTGCCGGGGTCGACCAGCAGGCTGCTGGCGAGCAGCAAGGCCCCGGAACCACCCGGGGTGATCAGGATGCGCTCGGGGTCGACCGAAACGCCGTAGCGCGTCCCGTAGAAACCGGCGATCGCTTCGCGCAGTGCCGGCAGGCCACGTGCCGCCGTGTAGCGGGTATGCCCTGCCGCCAGGGCGGCCTGACCGGCCTCGACGATGGGCGCGGCGGTGGTGAAGTCTGGCTCGCCGATTTCCAGGTGGATCACATCGTGGCCGGCCGCCTGCAGCTCGTTGGCCCGCGCCAGCAACGCCATGACATGGAAGGGTTCGATGGCGCGGCTGCGCGCACTGTATGGGTGGGCCATGACCTTCTCTCAATTGGGTCTAAACTGGTGATTCTACCTCTGCGCGGCACCGAACGTGCGCCTCACGGCGCTGTCAATACCTAGGATCGGGCGGGGTAGCGCACCCCCGATCTATCTGGTAAGTTCGGCGGCTCGCAGTCGCAGGGCCGGCGGGTGCCGGAGATGGAGCAGCCTGCGCATTGGATCAGATGAGTGAGAGGCGGTCTATTCATGTCCACCGTAGAAAAGCAAAAAGTCCAGACCATGTACGGTGTCGAGCCCTACGTCGAAAGCAAGGGTGAGGCGTACATGGGCGAGCCCATGAAAAAGCACTTCACCAAGCTGCTGAATGCCTGGAAAGGCGAGCTGATGGTCAGTGTTGATCGCACCGTGGACCACATGAAAGACGAAGCGGCCAACTTCCCCGACCCGGCCGACCGTGCCAGTCAGGAAGAAGAGTTTGCCCTGGAGCTGCGCAACCGCGATCGCGAGCGCAAGCTGATCAAGAAGATCGACAAGACCCTGCAGAAGATTCAGGACGACGAGTACGGCTGGTGCGAGTCGTGTGGCATCGAGATCGGCCTGCGCCGTCTGGAAGCCCGTCCGACCGCCGACCTGTGCTTCGACTGCAAGGAAATCGCGGAGAAAAAGGAAAAAACCGTCGGCAAAGGCTGATTTTTCTCCCATCCGAACGGGGCGCATCATGCGCCCCGTTTCATTTCTTACCCAGCACGGCCCATGAACGACTCTCCCTACATCGGGCGCTTCGCCCCAACCCCCAGCGGTTTCCTGCACTTCGGTTCGCTGGTTGCCGCCCTCGCTTCCTGGCTCGATGCCCGCGCCGTCAATGGCCGCTGGCTGCTGCGCATGGAAGACACCGACCCGCCACGGGAAATGCCCGGCGCCCGTGACGCGATCCTGCAAACGCTCGACCGCTACGGGCTGGAGTGTGATGGCGAGGTGGTGTACCAGAGCCAGCGTCACCAAGCCTACGCGGCGGTGGTGGACCGCTTGTTCAACATGGGCCTGGCCTATGCCTGCACCTGCTCGCGCAAGCAGCTGGAAGGTCATGACGGCATCTACCCGGGTTTTTGCCGCAACGCAGGACACTCTCGCGAAGGCGCGGCGATCCGCCTGCGGGTCCCCGAGCTGATCTACCACTTCAAGGACCGGGTGCAGGGTGACTTCCAGCAGCACCTGGGCCGCGAGGTGGGGGATTTCATCATCCAGCGCCGGGACGGGCTGTATGCCTACCAACTGGCGGTGGTGCTGGACGATGCCTGGCAGGGTGTGACCGATATCGTGCGCGGCGCCGACCTGCTCGACAACACGCCACGCCAGTTGTACCTGCAAGAGCTGCTGGGCTTCTCGCAGCCGCGTTACCTGCACATTCCGCTGATCGTGCAACCGGATGGCCACAAGCTGGGCAAGTCATACCGCTCGCCGCCGCTCGAGGCCGGCCAGGCGACGCCGTTGTTGTTGCGGGCATTGCGGGCTTTGGGACAGGAAACCGAGCCTGAACTGTTGATCGCGACACCGGCCGAAGTGCTTGAGGTGGCGCGGCAACGGTGGCGGCCGGAAGCGATCGTGCAGCGAACCACGGTGCCAGAGGCCGATTTGCACTGAGGTATCACCGGCCCTGTCGCCGGCAAGCCGGCTCCCACAGGTAGTGCGCTGGCGGAGTACCTGTGGGAGCCGGC
>NZ_AKJC01000224.1 GCF_000282535.1 Pseudomonas sp. GM84
GCAAGCCGGCTCCCACACAGGCTGTGGGAGCCGGCTTGCCGGCGATGGGCTGCACAGCGGCCCCCTGTTCAAGACCACAAAACAGCCTTCAGGTTGCCTGCCACCCGATCAAGGGCAGCCCGGCGCCATGCGCTGGTGGTCTTCGTCATACTTTTCCAGGCCTTCCGGGCCCACGCGCTTGCTGATCACCGGCACGGTCTCGGCTTGCCACTCGGACTGGTAGCAACCGCCCTTGGGCGCTTGCGCCGAATCGCCGTCCGGGGACGGGCTGCTGGAGCAGGCGCCCAGCAGACCTGCCACGATCATCACAGGCAATCGCTTGACCATCAGGTCGCTCCCTTTGCCAGGCGCCGCCATTGTCAGGCTTTTGCCCGCTCTTCCAGGATCGCCACGGCCGGCAGTACCTTGCCTTCGACGAACTCGAGGAATGCACCGCCACCGGTAGAAATGTAGGAGATATCCTTGCTGACGCCATATTTATCGATGGCTGCCAGGGTGTCGCCACCACCGGCGATGGAGAACGCGGCGCTGTCGGCGATGGCCTTGGCCAGCACCTGGGTGCCGTTGCCGAACTGGTCGAACTCGAAGACACCGACCGGGCCGTTCCACAGGATGGTCTTCGACGACTTCAGCAGCTCGGCGAAGTTGGCGGCGGTTTGTGGGCCGATGTCCAGGATCATGTCGTCAGCGGCAACGTCAGCGATGGCCTTGACGGTAGCTTCGGCGCTTTCGGCGAATTCCTTGGCGACCACCACGTCGACCGGCAGCGGTACGCTGACCTTGGCGGCGATGGCCTTGGCGGTGTCGACCAGGTCAGGCTCGTACAGCGACTTGCCCACCGGGTGACCGGCAGCAGCGAGGAAGGTGTTGGCGATGCCGCCACCGACGATCAGCTGGTCGCAGACGGTGCTGAGGCTGTTCAGCACGTCCAGTTTGGTGGACACCTTGGAACCGGCAACGATGGCCGCCATCGGCTTGGCCGGGGCCTTCAGGGCCTTGCCCAGGGCATCCAGCTCGGCTGCCAGCAGCGGGCCGGCAGTGGCGACCTTGGCGAACTTGGCAACACCATGGGTGGAGCCTTCGGCGCGGTGGGCGGTGCCGAAAGCGTCCATGACGAACACATCGCACAGGGCGGCGTACTTCTGCGCCAGCTCGTCGGCGTTCTTCTTCTCGCCTTTGTTGAAGCGCACGTTCTCGAACAGCACCACGTCACCGGCCTTGATCTCGACACCGTCCAGGTAGTCGGCAACCAGTGGCACGTCGCGGCCCAGGGCCTTGCTCAGGTAGTCGGCTACCGGCTTGAGGCTGTTCTCGGCCGAGAATTCACCTTCGGTGGGGCGGCCCAGGTGCGAGCAGACCATTACCGCCGCGCCCTTTTCCAGGGCGAGCTTGATGGTCGGCAGCGCTGCCAGGATACGCGCGTCGCTGGCTACCACACCGTCCTTCACAGGCACGTTGAGGTCTTCGCGGATCAGTACGCGCTTACCTTGCAGGTCGAGGTCGGTCATCTTCAACACGGTCATGAATGCAGTCCTTCAGGGCTGTTTGCTGCGGGTTGGGTGGACGACGTGCAGATAGTGTTCGGCAACGTCGAGCATACGGTTGGCGAACCCCCATTCGTTGTCGAACCAGGCCAGCAGGTTCACCAGGCGGGGGCCTGAGACGCGGGTCTGGCTGGCATCGACGATCGCCGAATGCGGGTCATGATTGAAATCACAGCTGGCGTGGGGCAGCTCGGTATAGGCCAGCAAGCCTTTCAGCGGGCCTTCCAGCGCCGCCTCGCGCAGCACCCGGTTGACTTCGGCCGCGCTGGTGTCGCGGGCGGTCTGCAGGGTGATGTCCAGGCACGAGACGTTGACGGTCGGCACGCGTACCGCTTTGGCCTGGATTCGCCCGGCAAGTTCCGGAAGCAGGCGCTCGATACCACGCGCCAGCCCCGTGGACACCGGGATCACCGACTGGAAGGCCGAGCGCGTGCGGCGCAGGTCTTCATGGTGGTAGGCGTCGATCACCGGCTGGTCGTTCATGGCCGAGTGGATGTTGGTGATCTGCACGTACTCGATGCCGAAGGCCTGGTCCAGCACCCGCAGCAGCGGCACACCGCAGTTGGTGGTGCAGGAGGCGTTGGACACCAGTCGCTCGGTGCCGGTCAGGCAATCCTGGTTGATGCCGTAGACCACCGTGGCATCCACATCGGCCTCGCTGGCCATGGGCTGGGAAAACAGCACCCGCGGCGCGCCGGCATCGAGGAAACGCTGGCCATCGGCACGGGTGTGGTAGGCGCCGGAGCATTCAAGCACCAGGTCGATATCCAGGGCTGCCCAGTCGACGCCCTCGGGGGTGGCGCTGCGCAAGACCTTCACGCAGTCGCCATTGATATGCAGACAGTCGCCGTCGACCCTGACCTCGCCGGGGAAACGCCCGTGGGTGGAGTCGAAGCGTGTCAGGTATTCCACGCTGGCCTGGTCGGCCAGGTCGTTCAGCGCAACGATCTCGAAACCAGCCTTTGCCCCACGCTCGAACAGTGCGCGCAGGACACAGCGGCCGATGCGGCCGTAACCGTTGAGTGCAACTTTGTAGGGACGCGGGTGGGGCATAGGTAGCTCGTGAACTCCGGCGGTTGAACGGGGCCGCGGGGCGACCCATTCGCGGCACAAGGCCGCTCCCACAGGGTACTGCGGCGTACGCAGATCCTGTGGGAGCGGCCTTGCGCCGCGAACGAGGGCCGGCGGCCCTCGCTTTGCCTGTATCAGTCTTCCAGCAGCTCTTCGGCGGTGCCCAGGATGTTTTCCAGGGTGAAGCCGAACTCCTCGAACAGTGCAGCGGCCGGAGCCGACTCACCGTAGGTGGTCATGCCGATGATACGACCTTCCAGGCCGACGTACTTGTACCAGAAGTCGGCGTGGGCAGCTTCGATGGCAATACGCGCGCCCACTTCCACCGGCAGCACGGACTGCTTGTAGCCAGCGTCCTGGGCGTCGAACACGCTGGTGCACGGCATGGAAACCACGCGCACATTGCGGCCCTGCTCGGTCAGCTTGGCATGTGCCTGAACAGCCAGGCCCACTTCCGAACCGGTGGAGATCAGGATCAGCTCAGGCTCGCCTGCGCAATCCTTGAGGACGTAGCCGCCGCGGCTGATGTCGGCGATCTGCTGAGCGTCGCGCGCTTGGTGCTGCAGGTTCTGGCGCGAGAAGATCAGCGCCGACGGGCCATCCTTGCGCTCCAGGGCGTGCTTCCAGGACACGGCCGATTCGACCGCGTCGGCTGGGCGCCAGGTGTCCAGGTTCGGCGTGCTGCGCAGGCTGGTCAACTGCTCGATCGGCTGGTGGGTCGGGCCGTCTTCGCCCAGGCCGATGGAGTCGTGGGTGTAGACGTGGATCACGCGCTGCTTCATCAGCGCCGACATGCGCACTGCGTTACGGGCGTATTCCATGAACATCAGGAAGGTCGCGCCGTAAGGCACCAGGCCGCCGTGCAGGGCGACGCCGTTCATGATCGCGGTCATGCCGAACTCGCGCACGCCGTAGAACACGTAGTTGCCGCTGGCGTCATTGGCTTCGACACCCTTGCAACCTTTCCACAGGGTCAGGTTGGAACCTGCCAGGTCCGCCGAGCCGCCGAGGAACTCAGGCAGCAGCGGGCCGAAGGCGTTCAGGGCATTCTGGCTGGCCTTGCGGCTGGCGATGGTCTCGCCCTTGGCAGCCACTTCATTGATGTAGGCCTGGGCCTTCTCGCTGAAGTCGGCCGGCAGCTCACCGCTGTCACGGCGCTTGAACTCGGCTGCCAGCTCCGGGTAGGCCTTGGCGTAGGCGTCGAAGCGCTGGTTCCAGTCGGCCTCGGCCTGGGCGCCGGCAGTCTTGGCGTCCCACTCGGCATAGATGTCGGCAGGGATTTCGAACGGACCGTGGTTCCAGTTCAGTTCCTTGCGGGCCAGGGCGATTTCGTCGTTGCCCAGCGGTGCGCCGTGGCAGTCTTCCTTGCCCTGCTTGTTCGGCGAACCGAAGCCGATGATGGTCTTGCAGCAGATCAGGGTCGGACGGTCGCTCTTGCGCGCCGTCTCGATGGCCATCTTGATTTCTTCGGCGTCATGGCCGTCGACGTTGCGGATCACCTGCCAGTTGTACGCTTCGAAGCGTGCCGGGGTGTTGTCGGTGAACCAGCCGTGCACTTCACCGTCGATGGAAATGCCGTTGTCGTCGTAGAAGGCAACCAGCTTGTTCAGACCCAGGGTGCCGGCCAGCGAGGCGACTTCGTGGGAGATACCTTCCATCATGCAGCCATCGCCGAGGAACACGTAGGTGTTGTGGTCGACGATGTTGTGGCCTTCACGGTTGAACTGGGCACCCAGCACTTTTTCAGCCAGGGCAAAGCCCACGGCGTTGGCCAGGCCTTGGCCCAGCGGGCCGGTGGTGGTCTCGACGCCCGGGGTGTAGCCGTATTCCGGGTGACCCGGGGTACGGCTGTGCAGCTGGCGGAAGCCTTTGATGTCATCGATGGTGACGTCGTAGCCGGTCAGGTGCAGCAGCGAGTAGATCAGCATCGAGCCGTGGCCGTTGGACAGCACGAAGCGGTCACGGTCGGCGAAGCTCGGGTTGCTCGGGTTGTGCTTCAGATAGTCGCGCCAAAGTACTTCAGCGATATCCGCCATGCCCATAGGGGCACCTGGGTGGCCGCTGTTAGCCTTTTGCACGGCATCCATGCTGAGGGCACGAATGGCGTTGGCACGTTCACGACGGCTGGGCATCGCTTATCTCCTGGGCTTGAATAGGTGGTGTTACGAAAAAAGGCGGCCATTTTCGCCCACAGGCGGGCCCGGGGGCAATGACGTATGGTCGCAGTTGGGGATTTTTCCTGTGATTGGGCGCCAAATCGGGTGAAAACCGGGAGTGCCAAGCCACCAACCACCCGCCCATCACCCAATATCAAAACTTTTTGATATTGGCCTTGCGAGGGCAACGCTGCCTGTCTAGACTGCCGCCCCATGAATCAGCGCGTGCAATCGATCCCGTCCCAGCAAAGCGACACCCTGGCAGCCCTGTGCAAGGCCAGCGGCGACGAGCTGCGCCTGAACGTTCTGCGGGTACTGGCCAGCGACTCGTTCGGCGTGCTGGAACTGGCGCAGATCTTCGACATCGGCCAGTCGGGCATGAGCCACCACCTCAAGGTGCTGGCCCAGGCCGAGCTGGTGGCCACGCGCCGCGAAGGCAATGCCATTTTCTATCGTCGCGCCCTGCCGCACGGCCGCCTGCACACGGCGCTGCTCGAAGAGGTCGACGAACTGGCGCTGGCGCAGGATGTCCAGGCCCGCATCGCGCAGATCCAGCAACGGCGCGCGGCCACCAGCCAGGACTTCTTCCTGCGCGTGGAAGAGAAGTTCCGCGCCCAGCAAGATCTGATTGCCGGCTTGCCGCAGTACCGCGAAAGCCTGCTGGCCCTGCTCGACAAGCTGAATTTCGCGCCAAGCGCCAGTGCGCTGGAGGTAGGCCCCGGCGACGGTGGCTTCCTGCCCGACCTGGCCCGGCGCTTCGCCCGCGTCACGGCCATGGACAACAGCCCGACCATGCTCGAGCTGGCGCGCCAGGTCTGCGAGCGCGAAGGCCTGGACAATGTGAACCTGCAGTTGGCCGATGCACTGGGTGCAACGGATGTGGAAGCCGACTGCGTTGTGCTGAACATGGTCCTGCACCATTTCAGCGACCCGGCCCTGGCCCTGCGCCAGCTGGCCAAACGGGTGAAAGCGGGCGGCAGCCTGCTGGTCACCGAACTGTGCAGCCATGACCAGGGATGGGCGCGGGACGCCTGCGGCGACCTCTGGCTTGGCTTCGAACAGGACGACCTGGCCCGTTGGGCCAATGCGGCCGGGTTAGCCCCCGGGGACAGCCTCTACGTGGGCTTGCGTAACGGTTTCCAGATACAGGTCCGCCATTTCCAGCGGACGGCTGGCGACACACACCATCGGTAAATTTTAGGAACCCTTCGAGATGAGCGAATACTCCCTTTTCACCTCCGAGTCCGTGTCCGAAGGGCATCCGGACAAGATCGCCGACCAGATTTCGGACGCGGTCCTGGATGCCATCATCGCCCAGGACAAGTATGCCCGCGTGGCCTGCGAAACCCTGGTCAAGACCGGTGTCGCCATCATCGCCGGTGAAGTCACCACCTCGGCCTGGGTAGACCTGGAAGAACTGGTGCGTAAAGTCATCATCGACATCGGCTACAACAGCTCCGACGTCGGCTTCGACGGCGCCACCTGCGCCGTGATGAACATCATCGGCAAGCAGTCGGTGGACATCGCCCAGGGCGTCGACCGCTCCAAGCCGGAAGACCAGGGCGCGGGCGACCAGGGCCTGATGTTCGGCTACGCCAGCAACGAAACCGACGTGCTGATGCCGGCGCCGATCTGCTTCTCCCACCGCCTGGTCGAGCGCCAGGCCGAAGCGCGCAAGTCCGGCTTGCTGCCATGGCTGCGCCCGGACGCCAAGTCGCAGGTCACCTGCCGCTATGAAAACGGCAAGGTGGTCGGCATCGACGCCATCGTCCTGTCGACCCAGCACAACCCTGAAGTCTCGCAAAAAGACCTGCAGGAAGCCGTGATGGAGCTGATCGTCAAGCACACCCTGCCTGCCGAACTGCTGCACAAGGACACCCAGTACCACATCAACCCGACCGGCAACTTCATCATCGGTGGCCCGGTGGGCGACTGCGGCCTGACCGGCCGCAAGATCATCGTCGACTCCTACGGCGGCATGGCCCGTCACGGTGGTGGCGCGTTCTCCGGCAAGGACCCGTCCAAGGTCGACCGTTCCGCCGCCTACGCCGGCCGCTACGTCGCCAAGAACATCGTTGCCGCCGGCCTTGCCGAGCGTTGCGAGATCCAGGTGTCCTACGCCATTGGCGTGGCCCTGCCGACTTCGATCTCGATCAACACCTTCGGTACCGGCAAGGTTTCCGATGACAAGATCGTCCAGCTGGTGCGCGAGTGCTTCGACCTGCGTCCGTACGCCATCACCACCATGCTCGACCTGCTGCACCCGATGTATCAGGAAACCGCTGCCTACGGTCACTTCGGCCGCACCCCGCAGCAGAAGACTGTCGGCGACGACACCTTCACCACCTTCACCTGGGAGCGCACCGACCGCGCCCAGCAGCTGCGTGACGCTGCCGGCCTGTAAGTTTCCTACAGCGGTAAACGAAAGCCCCTGCCGAGCGATCGGCAGGGGCTTTTTTGTGACATATCACCTGACAACTGTGTCGTGCAGGTTCAAGGGCACCTGCCTAGGCTGAAGCGCTTCACTCCGCCACGCAAGGATGCTGGCCATGCCATGGATGCTGTTCTTCACGCTGCTGATACTGCCCGCTTTTCCTTCCCATGCCCGCGAATGCCCGGCATGGTCCGCTGCGCGGGCAAGCGCCGAAGTGGCCGCCTTGCGCGACACCCTGGGCCGCTGGGACGACCAGTACCACCGCCTCGGCAAGGCGCTGGTGGCCGACGAGCTGTACGACCAGAGCCATCAGCGCCTGCTGCAGCTGCAGCGGTGTTTCGCACTGGCGGGCGAACTGAACTCACTGGCCGGCGCACGTGGTCCCATAGCGCATCCGGTTCCCCATACCGGCGTCGACAAACTGCCGGACGAGACAGCTGTACGGCGCTGGATGGCGGGCAGGTCAGGCGTGTGGATCCAGCCGAAGGTCGATGGCGTTGCTGCCTCGTTGAGCTACCGGCAAGGCCAACTGGTGCAACTGCTCAGCCGCGGCGACGGCCTTCAGGGGCACGACTGGAGCCGTCACATTCCCTACCTCGAGGCGATCCCTCGGCAACTCTCCCGGCCACTGGACCTGACGCTGCAGGGCGAGCTGTACCTGCACCTGGAGGCTCACGTGCAGTCCCAGGCAGGCAGCGTCAACGCCCGTGGCACGGTGGCCGGCTTGCTGGCGCGCAAGCAACTGGACCGTGAACGCGGTGCCAGCATCGGTCTTTTCGTCTGGGACTGGCCGCACGGCCCGACCCATCAGGCCGAACGCCTGGCACAACTGAGCGCGCTGGGTTTCCCGGACAGCCAGCACTACAGCAAAGCAGTCGACACCCCCGAGCAGGCCGCCCACTGGCGGCTGCACTGGTATCGCTCCCCCCTGCCCTTCGCTACCGACGGTGTGATCCTGCGCCAGGACAGCCGCCCACCTGCCGAGCGCTGGCAAGCCAATGCACCTTACTGGATCGCGGCCTGGAAGCACCCGTTTGCCCAGGCGCTGGCAGAGGTCCGCGATGTGCATTTCCGGGTTGGACGCACCGGCAAGATCACGCCGCTGCTGAAGCTTCACCCGGTCGAACTGGACGATCGACGCATCTCTCAGGTCAGCCTGGGTTCGCTGGCCCGCTGGCAAGCCGTCGACGTTCGCCCAGGGGACCAGGTGGCGATCAGCCTCGCCGGACTGACCATCCCACGCTTTGAACAGGTCGTGCACCGCGCAACCGAGCGCCAGCCCGTCGCACCGCCCGCGCCGGGCCGCTTCGACGCCCACAGTTGCTGGCAGGCCAGCGCAGGTTGCGAAGAGCAGTTCATCGCCAGGCTTGCCTGGCTCGGTAGCAAGCACGGCCTGGCCATGCCCGGTACAGGCCCCGGCACCTGGCGACGGTTGGTGGAAAGTGGGCGGGTGGCTGCCATCACCGATTGGCTGGCACTCGATGCCGATCAATTGATCACAGTACCCGGCGTCAGCGAAGCCACGGCCAACCGCTTGCTGTACAGCTTCGCTGTGGGCCGCTCTCGACCCTTCGAGCAGTGGCTTCGCGCGCTCGGCGCACCCGCACCGCGCGCACTGTCGCTGGAGGGCGATTGGCCGACGCTGGCCAAGCGCTCGACGGCTGATTGGCAAGCCCTGCCCGGAATAGGTGAAACGCGGGCGCGGCAGTTGGCCAAGTTCTTTTCCACAACCGATGTTCAACGCATCGCCGAACGATTGAGTGACTACGATATAGACGGATTCCAATTGCCTCGACTAAGCGTAGAGCAATGAGTTTTCACAAAAAAACAGGTACGAAAGGTCTTGGTTTGTTCTAGAAAAGTCCAACAAGGGTTTCTAAATCAACAAAACCAAGGCAGCATTTGTCCCACTTTTTGCTGCCCCCCCGTCAAGGAGGCCCTTATGAAATGTATTTCCACTCTCGTTCTGCTGGCAACGCTCGGTCTTAGCGCAGGTGTCGCCCAGGCGGCGCAACCGGATGCCGGCCTGACTGGCTGCGCCGCCAAACGCAGCGCCATCGAGAACCAGCTCAAGATCGCCCGTGATCACGGTAACAGCGACCAGGTCGCGGGCCTTGAAGAGGCGCTGCGTGGCGTCGACAACTGCACCGACGCGAGCCTGCGCAAAGAGCGTGAGCAAAAGGTCCTCGATGCCCGTCACGAAGTGGCGCAGCGCGAGAAAGACCTGAAAAAGGCCGAGAAGAAAGGCGACGCGGAAAAGATCAACAAGCGCAAGGACAAACTGGCCGAATCGCGCAAGGAACTGCAGGAAGCGGTCGACGAACTCGACCGTTGAAGACGTGAGGGCCCTATCGCCGGCAAGCCGGCTCCCACAGGTACTGCACAGCGCTCAAGGGCTGTGTTTTCCCTATGGGCCCCCACAGGTACTGGACAGCGCTCAAGGGCTGTGTCTTCCCTGTGGGAGCCGGCTTGCCGGCGATGAGGCCCTCACAGGCGATCAATGATTGCGGAATTCGGTATGGCAGGCCTTGCACGCGGCCTCGACCTTGTCCATCGGCCCCTTGAGCTGTGCAACGTCCAGTGGCTGGCTGCGCGTCACGTCGACCAGTTCGCCGGTGACGCCTTCCAGTTGCCGTGCAAGGTCATGAAAGCGCGCCTGCCGCTCCCACACTTCAGGCCGTGCGCTGCTGTCGCCGTCATCCCGGATCTGGGGGAAATGCTGCCAAGGTGCATGAGCCAGGCTATCGAGCTTCAATGCGCCGTCGGCGAACTTCGCGCCGTCGAACGGCAAGCGGCCGCGCAGCATGCCACCCATGTCCTCACTGGTCTTCAGCATGTCCTTGAAGATCGTCTTGCGCTTGCCCAGTGGCGAGTTCGGGTCGACCCGGTCACAGGCAGTCAGGGCAAGGGCGGCGAGCAGTACTACGGTCAATCGCTTGAACATCACGGTCACTTGGGCCTTCGCAAATGGGCGGCCAGTATCGCCGCCCTCCGGACAAAGACCAATAGCCACATAAAACACAGGGGTGATTCTTCATGTTCGCCCCTGACAGGAACCCTCCGATGAAATCTGCCCTGCGCCACCTGGCCTGGACACTCCCGGCCCTGGCCCTGCTGGCCGGCTGTAACGGCGGCGAAACCGCCAAGCCCGAGCCACATGCCATCGCCACCTATGCACCGGCCACCTGGAACGACCTGCCCAGTGTCAGCGACAGTGACCTGCTGGCAGGTTTCGCTGCCTGGCGGGTTGGCTGCGAAAAACTCAAGCGCGACCCCGCGTGGGCTCCTACCTGTGAAGCCGCGCAATCCGTTCAACAGGATCCCGCCCAGGTACGCACCTTTCTGCAGCAGCAACTGCAGGTCTACGGCCTTCGCTCTGCCGAAAACAACGCCAATGGGCTGATCACCGGCTATTACGAGCCGGTCTACCCTGGCAGCCTGAAACGCACCGAAACCGCGCAGGTTCCGGTGTACGGGGTGCCAGAGGACATGATCGTGGTCGACCTGGCCAGCGTCTATCCCGAACTCAAGGGCAAGCGCCTGCGCGGTCGTCTCGAAGGCCGCATGCTCAAGCCCTACGACACCGCCGAGGTGATCTACCGCGACGGCGCCAAGGCGCCGGTGCTGGCGTGGCTGACCGACCCGATGGACCTGCAGTTCCTGCAGATACAGGGTTCGGGGCGTGTGCAGCTGGACAATGGCCGCCAACTGCGCCTGGGCTACGCCGACCAGAACGGCCACCCCTACCGGCCGATTGGCCGCTGGCTGATCGAACAGGGTCAGTTGAAGAAAGAAGACGTGAGCATGGGCGCCATCCATGCCTGGGCCCAGGCCAACCCGCAGCGCGTACCGGAGCTGCTGGCCAGCAACCCCAGCTACGTGTTCTTCGGCACGCGCCCGGACAGCAACGAAGGGCCACGCGGCTCGCTGAACGTGCCGCTGACCGCGGGTTACAGCGTGGCCATCGATCGCAAGGTGATTCCGTTGGGTAGCTTGCTGTGGTTGTCCACAACGCGCCCGGATGGCACGCCCGTGGTACGCCCGGTCGGGGCCCAGGATACCGGCGGCGCGATCACCGGTGAGGTGCGCGCAGACCTGTTCTGGGGGACTGGCCCGCAGGCCGGGGAATTGGCGGGCAACATGAAGCAGCAGGGGCAGATCTGGATGCTGTGGCCCAAGGGCAAGCCATTGCCAGAGGTGCCAAAGGTTCCGTGAACCTGTACCGGCCTCATCGCCGGCAAACCG
>NZ_AKJC01000225.1 GCF_000282535.1 Pseudomonas sp. GM84
GTGCAGTCAGCAGCGCGGCTTCAGGGCCGCTCGGCCGCCGAACTTTCCACGGGTATCTGTTTGCCTCGGCCAACCTCCTGACGCCAGTGCAAGGCAATCAGAATCAGCGTCGGCACACCCAGCAGGGCGGTAATCAGGAAGAAGTCGTGATAACCGAACTTCTCCACCATCACCCCCGAATAACCACCGATCAGGCGCGGCAACAGCAGCATGATCGAGCTCAGCAGCGCATATTGCGTGGCCGAGAACTTGAGGTTGGTCAGGCTCGACAGGTAGGCGACGAAGGCCGAGGTGGCCAGCCCTGAACTGAAGTTGTCGAGGGAGATGGTCACCACCAGCATTTCCAGGTTCGGCCCCATGTCGGCCAGCATCAGGAACAGGATGTTGGTCGCCGCCGAGGCCACACCGCCGATGAACAGGATCGGCAGGATGCCGAAGCGCACGATCAGCAGGCCGCCGATACCTGCGCCGACCAGGGTCATGATCAGGCCGAAGATCTTGCTGACGCTGGCGATCTGGTCCTTGGTGAAGCCCATGTCGATGTAGAACACGTTGGCCATCACACCCATCACCGTGTCCGACATGCGATAGGTCGCGATCAGTCCGAGCAGCAGCAGGGCCTGCCAGCGGTAGCGGGCGATGAAGTCGTTGACCGGCGTCAGCACCGGTGCCAGGCCGCGTCGGCCCAAGCTCGACAAGCATGCCCAGCTCAGCAGCACGTAGAGGATCAGGCGCAGGAACGCACGGTCTTCGAGCAGCAGGTCAAGCGGACTGGCGTCGCCGGAAATGACGCTGGACCAGCCGGTGTTGAACATCTGGGTGAAGCTGGCGGGCACCGATACCAGCAGGATGATCAGCACGAAAACCGAGGCCATCTGATGTACCAGGCCATAGCGCGCTGCCGACAACTGGGTGCGCATCGGCACCGGTGGCTCACGCATGATCAGGGTGGTGAACACCGCAGGCAGCATCAGCACACCGAACAGCACATAGGTGCCTGCCCAGGCCTTGTGCAGATAGCTGAAACCGGTCGAGCCGAACCATTCGGCGAAGAACAGCGCGCCGGCGGTGGCGAGCAGGGCGGCGATCCGGTAACCGGCCATGTAGCTGGCAGCCAGTGCCGCCTGGCGCTGATCGTCGGCGATCTCCAGGCGATAGGCATCGACCGCGATGTCCTGCGTGGCCGAGGCGAAGGCCACGAGCACGGCCAGGGCGATCAGCCACGACAGGTGTTGCTGCGGGTCGCACAGGCTCATGCCGACCAGGCCGATCACCACCAACGACTGCGAAAGCAACAGCCACGAACGGCGGCGACCAAGACCGCCCAGCAGTGGCAGGCGCCATTGGTCGAGCAGGGGCGACCATACCCATTTGAAGGCATAGGCCAGGCCAATCAGGCTGGCATAACCAATGGTCTCACGGGCCACGCCCGCTTCTCGCAACCACACTGAAAGGGTCGAAAACACCAGCATGTAGGGCAGGCCGGCGGCGAAGCCCAGCAGCAGAAGTACCAGGGTTGACGGGCTGGCATAGGCGGCAAGCGCAGCGCGCCAGGTTTTACGGGGCATGGGCCAACATCTGCCTCAAATTTGCGAAAACAAAGCGCGCACTCTAACCGCTGTGCTCCATTGGGCGCCAGCCATGGCGCGTCATATCCACCCGATTATTGGTTACATTCACGCCCTCTGCACGTAGTCGTGCCCGCTGTTCATCGCCCGCAGGTGTACCCAGTGCCAGGCTCAGGCGCCCAGCCGCGCCGAGTACCCGGTGCCACGGCAGGCGGGTGTCGCCGGGCAATTGGCCGAGGGTACGGCCGACCCATCGTGCCGCGCGGCCAAGCCCTGCCAGTTCGGCGAGTTGCCCGTAGCTGACGACCTTGCCCTCAGGCACTTGGCCGAGCACTGAATACAGGGCCGTTCGTCGGGCTTCGGGCGTTTCCAGGGCATGCTCGTATCGCTCAGACATCAGAGCAGCCCTGGCCTGGAGTGAAACCGGACGAGTGGTCGCGGCAAATCAGCGTTGAACTCGATGGCATGCTGGTCGGTCTTTCCTTGCTCTGGTCGTCGGCATCTGGATAATGCCCGGCTTTTTTCGTCGAATCGAACCCGTAGTCCACTTATGTATTCTAGATCCTTGTTGTGCCTGTTGACCGCCAGCCTGTGCGCCACCCCCGCTTTCGCCGACACCGTCTGGATGAAGAACGGCGATCGCCTGAGCGGCAAGATCCGGGTGTTCGACGGTGGCAAACTGCTTCTGGAAACCCCATACGGTGGTTCGATCTCGCTGGACTGGAAACAGGTTCAGACCCTGGAGAGCGACCAGGAACTGCTGGTCAAGCAGGACGCCTATACCGGCGAGAGGGCCAAGTCCCTGCAGGCGGCCGAGGCGGGCAAGGTGACGCTGGCCAACGGCGATGCACCCAAGACCGTCGAGCTGGCCAGCATCCAGCAGATCATGAAGCCCAAGCCTGTGGTCGAGGACATGATCTGGAAGGGCAACGTCGACGTGGCGATGGACTACCAGCGCGCCGAAAGCGACAGCGACGACTACGACATCGATTTCAAGACCACAGCCCGGCATGGCCGCTGGCGGCACAATGCCGAGGGCGAATACAACCGCGAGTCCAAGAACGACGAAACCACCACCAACAACTGGAGCGCCGAATATGCGCTCGACCGCTTCATCACCGAGAAGTGGTTCTGGCAGGGGCGGCTCGAGTACAAGCGCGACCATATCGAAGACCTGGCGCGCCAGCGTACCGTGGGTACCGGCCCTGGCTACCAGTTCTGGGATGACGAACTGGGCGCCTTCTCGCTCGGTTCGCTGATCAACCGCACCGACTTCGAGTACCGGGATGGCGCCAAGGACAACTTCTATTCGGCGGCCGTCAAGTGGGACTACACCCGCTACCTGATCGGCAAGAAAGTCCAGTTGTTCACCAACGGCGAGCTCGCCAAGCCGCTGGGAGGCGTGGCCAACTACTCCCTCGATGCCGAGGTGGGGCTGCGCTACAAGGTCACCGAATGGGCTTCGCTGAACCTCAAGGCGGAAAAGGACATCATCAGCGGCACACCCGAAAGCGACCTGGACAAGGCCCGCTATACCGCCGGCTTCGGCGTGACCTGGTAAAGAAGGGCGGCGGCTGCGCCAGCAGTGGCAGTGGTGGGTGATAATGCTTATCTTGTCACCCATCCATTCCGCCGCCAGGAGCGCCCTCAGTGAGTACCACCGCCATCCGCCCCGCCCGGGAACTGCTGCTCAAGGAATACCGCGGCGTGCTCTCGACCCACTCCAAGTCCATGCCCGGCTTCCCGTTCGGCTCCGTGGTGCCGTACTGCCTCGATGCCGACGGCAACCCGCTGATCCTTATCAGCCGCATCGCCCAGCACACCCACAACCTGCAGAAAGACCCCAAGTGCTCGCTGCTGGTGGGTGAGCGCGAAGCCGAGGACGTGCAGGCCGTCGGTCGTCTCACCGTGATGGCCGAGGCGCACAAGCTGGTCGATGAAGCCGCTGTCGAGGCGGCGGCCGAGCGCTACTACCGTTATTTCCCCGATGCTGGCAACTACCACAAGGCCCACGACTTCGACTTCTGGGTGCTGCAGCCGGTACGTCATCGCTACATCGGCGGCTTCGGCGCGATCCACTGGCTCGACCAGGTGACCCTGGCCAATCCGTTTGCGGGCAAGGCCGAGGCCAGCATGATCGAACACATGAACAGCGATCACGCCAATGCCATTGCCCACTACGTCGAGTTGAGCGAACTGCCGAGCAGCGCGCCGGCGCAGATGGTCGGCATCGACAGCGAAGGCATGCACCTGCGTATCGGCCAAGGTGTCTACTGGTTGCCCTTCCCAGCTATTTGCAATACGCCGACACAAGTTCGCGAAGCCCTGGTTTTGCTGGCGCGCGCCGACCAATGGCCGAGTGCGACTGAAGTCGAAGCTTGAAAATGCGAATGCACGCATCCATGTGATGGTCTTACAGGAAGGTTGTCTTCCATCGAGGATTGCTTTGATGCGTGCTTTTCTACTGCTGTTTCTCCTTTTCCCTGTGCTGGAGCTGTTCGTCTTCGTCAAGGTCAGTGCGGCCATCGGGTTCTTCCCGGCGCTGCTGCTGATCATCGCCGGCTCCGCCCTGGGTGTGCTGGTAATGCGCGTGGCCGGCCTGGCCACGGCCCTGCGTGCCCGCGAAAGCCTGCAGCGTGGCGAACTGCCCGCCGAGGACATGTTCCAGGGCCTGATGCTGGCGGTCGGCGGTGGCCTGCTGCTGCTGCCGGGCTTCATCAGCGACGTGCTGGGCGTGCTTTGCCTGCTGCCGTTCACCCGCCATCTGGCCGCGCGCAAGTTGCGTCAGCGTGCCGAAGCACAGGCCATGCGCCAGCGGGCGTTTCAGGATGACCCGTTCCAGGCGCAGCCACGCGACAGCGGCCACCGGCCCAATGTGATCGAAGGCGAGTACGAGCGCCGCGACAAGTGAATACCCTGGGGCCGCTAAGCGGCCCCAGCCTTTTCCAGGCAGTGAAAAATTTTCCATGCCAAGCCCTTGTAATTGAATATGCCGGCCTCATGTATGTGGTCACCGCAAGGTTTCTGGTGGCAACACCAGACATGACACAGGTGGTTCGCACACGGCGGGCCACCCCCGGCAACGCCGGACCGAATCAACCCGCCGGTCGATACCGGCCGATGAAAACCACAATTTGGGAGAGATCGACAATGAAGCTTCGTCCTCTGCATGACCGCGTAGTCATCCGTCGCAGCGAAGAAGAATCGAAAACCGCTGGCGGTATCGTCCTGCCGGGTTCGGCCGCTGAAAAACCAAACCGCGGCGAAGTTGTAGCCGTCGGCACCGGTCGCATCCTGGACAACGGCGAAGTACGTGCGCTGGCCGTGAAAGTGGGTGACAAAGTGGTTTTCGGCCCTTACTCGGGCAGCAACACCGTGAAAGTCGATGGCGAAGACCTGCTGGTCATGGCCGAGAACGAAATCCTCGCCGTTATCGAAGGCTGATTTCTCCGACTTCCCGTTACTCCAAAGAATTTCAAGGATTAAACGATCATGGCTGCTAAAGACGTAAAATTCGGCGATTCCGCTCGTAAAAAAATGCTGGTTGGTGTCAACGTTCTGGCTGACGCGGTAAAAGCGACCCTGGGCCCGAAAGGCCGTAACGTGGTGCTGGCCAAGAGCTTCGGCGCGCCAACCATCACCAAGGACGGCGTTTCCGTCGCCAAAGAAATCGAGCTGAAAGACGCCTTCGAGAACATGGGCGCCCAGCTGGTCAAGGAAGTTGCTTCCAAGGCCAACGACGCTGCCGGTGACGGCACCACCACCGCTACCGTTCTGGCTCAGGCCATCGTCAATGAAGGCCTGAAAGCCGTCGCTGCCGGCATGAACCCGATGGACCTGAAGCGCGGCATCGACAAGGCTACCGCCGCTGTTGTCGCCGAACTGAAGAACCTGTCCAAGCCATGCGCCGACTCCAAGGCCATCGCCCAGGTAGGCACCATCTCCGCCAACTCTGACGACTCCATCGGCAACATCATTGCCGAAGCCATGGAAAAAGTCGGTAAAGAAGGCGTGATCACCGTTGAAGAAGGCTCGGGCCTGGACAACGAACTGTCCGTCGTTGAAGGCATGCAGTTCGACCGTGGCTACCTGTCGCCGTACTTCGTCAACAAGCCGGACACCATGGTTGCCGAGCTGGAAGGCCCGCTGCTGCTGCTGGTCGACAAGAAGATCTCCAACATCCGTGAGCTGCTGCCAGTGCTGGAAGCCGTTGCCAAGGCCGGCCGCCCACTGCTGATCGTTGCCGAAGACGTTGAAGGTGAAGCGCTGGCTACCCTGGTAGTCAACAACATGCGCGGCATCGTCAAGGTTGCAGCGGTCAAGGCTCCAGGCTTCGGCGACCGCCGCAAGGCCATGCTGCAGGACATCGCTGTCCTGACCGGCGGCCAGGTCATCTCCGAAGAAATCGGCCTGTCCCTGGAAACCGCTACCCTGGAGCACCTGGGTAACGCCAAGCGCGTCATCCTGTCCAAGGAAAACACCACCATCATCGACGGCGCTGGCGTTGAAGATGACATCCAGGCGCGCGTCAAGCAGATCCGTGCCCAGATCGAAGAAACTTCCTCGGACTACGACCGTGAGAAGCTGCAAGAGCGTCTGGCCAAGCTGGCTGGCGGTGTTGCCGTGATCAAGGTCGGTGCCGGCACCGAAGTTGAAATGAAAGAGAAGAAAGCCCGCGTTGAAGACGCCCTGCACGCTACCCGTGCAGCCGTTGAAGAAGGCGTGGTGCCTGGCGGTGGTGTTGCCCTGGTTCGCGCCCTGAACGCGATCATCGACCTCAAAGGCGACAACGAAGACCAGAACGTCGGTATCGCCCTGCTGCGTCGCGCTGTTGAAGCGCCGCTGCGCCAGATCACTGCCAACGCCGGCGACGAGCCAAGCGTTGTCGCTGACAAGGTCAAGCAAGGTTCGGGTAACTTCGGTTACAACGCTGCTACCGGCGAATACGGCGACATGATCGAGATGGGCATCCTGGACCCAGCCAAGGTCACCCGTTCGGCCCTGCAAGCTGCTGCTTCGATCGGCGGTCTGATGATCACCACCGAAGCCATGATTGCTGACGCTCCGAGCGAAGCCCCAGCTGGCGGCGGCATGCCAGACATGGGCGGCATGGGCGGCATGGGCGGCATGATGTAAGCCAGCCTTACCCCCTGCAGCATCGAAAAGCCCCGGTTCGCAAGAACCGGGGCTTTTTCTTTTCCTGTGAGGGCCAGTGGGGCTGCTGTGCAGCCCATCGCTGGCAAGCCAGCTCCCACAGGTACAGCGCCCAATTCAAGGTTTGCGCTCCAACTGTGGGAGCCGGCTTGCCGGCGAAAGGGCCGCAAAGCGGCCCCTCGTTCAGGCAACGCTGCGCTCTGCGGCTGGCACCTCAGCCACCCCCTTGCGATACAGCACCAGATAGTACGACCCCAACCCGATCAACCAACAGAACACGGCCGTCCACACGTTGTGCGAAAGGAAATGCGCCCCTTGCATCATTCGCCCCACCGACAGCACCGAGCCAGCCACCAAGGCAACCGCAAACGCCACCCGCGCCAGCCGTGGCCGCCGGTCACGCAGCATGAAGAACAGGCCGAACAGGCAGAAGCCGGTCGCCGCATGCCCGCCCGGCCAGCACATCCCAGGCTTGTCGGTAGCCGGACGCGGCTCCAGCAGCTTGCTGTAGGTTTCCTTGCCACCGAACTGGGTCAGGCTCCATGGGCACTGCACCTGGGTAACCTTCTTCAGCGGTGTGACGAAGGCTGTGGACACGCTCAGCGCCAGTACCAGACAGCCGAGCTCGCGGCGCCAGCCGAACAGGCGTTTCCAGAAAAAGCTCGCGGCAAAGGCGACCAGCGACAGCAGCCCGAGCAGAATCACGCCTTGCTTGACGCGGTCATGCAGAATGTTTTCCAGCAGGTAGCTATGGCGGCCGATGAATTGGCCGGCCGTCTGATCGAAGAACAGGTTGGCCACATCCATGTCGACCGAGGTCAGTTCGAGCAGGATCAAGGCCACTGCGATGGCCAGCGGAATACCGAGGTACAGCCAGGTATTGATCGGACGAGGTCGAAGGGGAGGATGCATGACGGCTCCAGGGCACGAATAAGACGGGGCATTGTCGAGTGCCCGCTATCCTGTGTCCGTGAAGGATCAGTGAAAAAACTGTCAACTTCGCTGAATTGACCGTGGGGCTGGTACAGCCCGGGCGATGGCCTTAAGCTGCGCCTGCCGCGCACCCACGCGAAGCGCCGCACAGGAGAACCCGATGCGCATTCTTTTGGTTGAAGACAACCGCGATATCCTCGCCAACCTGGCCGACTACCTTGGCATGAAAGGCTACACCGTCGACTGTGCCCAGGACGGTCTGTCCGGCTTGCACCTGGCTGCCACCGAACACTACGACCTGATCGTGCTCGACATCATGTTGCCCGGCATCGATGGCTACACCCTGTGCAAGCGCCTGCGCGAAGATGCCCGGCGCGACACCCCGGTGATCATGCTGACCGCCCGTGACCAGCTGGACGACCGCCTGCAGGGGTTCCGCTCCGGTGCCGACGATTACCTGCTCAAGCCGTTCGCCCTTTCCGAGCTGGCCGCGCGTATCGAAGCGGTATTGCGCCGGGCCCAGGGAGGTGGGCGCCGCACCTTGCAGGTCGCCGACCTCAGCTATGACCTCGACACCCTCGAAGTCACCCGCCAGGGCCGCCTGCTCAAGCTCAACCCGGTCGGCCTCAAGCTGCTTGCCGTGCTGATGCAGAAGAGCCCGCATGTGCTGCGCCGCGAAGTGCTGGAAGAAGCCCTGTGGGGAGACGATTGCCCCGACAGCGACAGCCTGCGCAGCCATGTGCACCAGTTGCGCCAAGTGATCGACAAACCGTTCGAGAAGCCTCTGTTGCATACCGTCCATGGCGTCGGCTATCGCCTCGCCGAGGGTCGCGATGGAGTTTAAGCAAAGCCTTGCGCAGCGCATCATCATCGCCTTTGCGCTGATGAGCGCGCTGGTGGCAGGGGCCTTCGCCTTTGGTATCGTCGCCACCGTCCACCTGGTCGAGGAACGCTTGATTTCCTCGGTGCTGGGGGGCGACCTGCAACGTCTGTTGCGCATGGACAGCGTCAGCGACTGGAGCCACCGGCCACGCCCCGACCAGTTGTTCTACTTCAGCGGTGGGCGTGACGACTTCGAGCTGCCCAAGGACCTGCGCCACCTCGGTGAGGGTTTCCATGAGGTGTTCCGCGACCAGCTGTCCTACCACGCCATGGTCGAGATCGTGGATGGCCGGCGTTACGTGCTGCTGCAGGACCAGAGCGATTTCGAAGAGCGCGAGCGGGTGCTGTTCGCCGTGGTCGTGGTTGGCTTCGTACTCAGTCTGGTGCTGGCGGTGGTGCTGGGCTGGCTGCTGGCCCGTCGGGTGATGGCACCGGTGATCCGCCTGGCCCGCCAGGTGCGTCATCGCGACCAGTTGCTCGGCCTGGCCCCGCCGCTGGCGCCGGATTACGCAGCGGACGAAGTCGGCCAGTTGGCCGTGGCCTTCGACGATACCCTGGGCCGGCTGCGCGATGCGCTGACCCGCGAGCGGCTGTTCACCAGTGATGTCAGCCATGAGTTGCGCACGCCGCTGATGGTACTGGCTACCTCGTGCGAGCTGCTCATCGAGAACCCCAACCTGGATACGCGTTCGCGCAGCCAGGTGGAGCGGATCGCCCGTGCCACCGAAGAAATGCGCGAGCTGGTCAAGACCTTCCTGATGCTCGCCCGCGCCCAGCGCGACCAGGGCGCCGTAGCATCCCAGGCGAACTTGCGCGAAGTGGCCGATGACCTGATCGGGGTGTGGCGTGACACTATCGAACAGAAGGGACTGGCACTGTATTACGACGGTCGAATCAGCGCTGGGCCTCTGTTGTACAACGCGACCTTCCTGCAATCGGTGATGGGCAACCTGCTGCGCAACGCCGCGCATTACACCGACGGCGGCTATATCCGCCTGAGCCTGCAGCCCAACGGCTTCAGTGTCGAAGACAGTGGCGTCGGCATCCCTGAAGAGCAGCGCGAGGCGATGTTCCAGCCCTTCGTGCGCGGTGACGAGCGGCGCGGCGAGGGCCTTGGGCTGGGGCTGTCGCTGGTGCAACGGATCTGTGACGACCAGGGTTGGCGCGTGACGTTGACCGCGACTGCACCGCATGGGTGCCGCTTCCAGGTCGACTTGAGCCAGAGCGCGGAGAAAATCGACCCCACGACGCTTTAGAAATTCGCTGAAACATGTTGTTGGGCGGATAACATTTTTTTCACATTGGCATAACCTGTTTCCTACGCTTCCTTACCTAAAGTCAGCGCACTGGAAGCCAGGAGATGCCCAATGCGCAGCCCGATCAAACTCGAATTTTCCGAGAAGTACGACCAGCAACATGCTCAAGAGTACTTCCTCAAGCACCAGGATGGCCTGGCTCGTCGCATGTCCCACAAGCGCGACGAACAGCTGGCACGCCGTGCCCTGGCGCTGGCCGGAGAACCGGGGTTGGTACTGGACCTGCCTTGCGGCGCTGGCCGCTTCTGGCCCCTGCTGGCGGAAAAGCCGAACCGGGTGATCATCGGTGCCGACAACTCCGAGGCGATGATCGCGACAGCCTGTGCCGCGCAACCGCCGGAGGTGGTGGCACGGGTACGCCCTTTGCAGACTTCTGCCTTTGACATCGATCTTCCGGACAACTCGGTCGACAGCATCTTCTGCATGCGGCTGCTTCATCACATTGGCGAGTCAGCTCACCGCAAGGCAATTCTCTCTGAATTTCAAAGGGTTAGCCGCGACAGCGTAATCCTGTCATTGTGGGTGGACGGCAACTTCAAGGCCTGGCGACGCAAGAAACTCGAGCAACGCCGCAGTGTCAAAGCCGAGCAGGACAGTTTCCAGAACCGTTTTGTGTTACCGGTAGAGACGGTTGAAGAAGAGTTCAAGGCCGCCGGCTTCAGAATCCAGGAACGCCTCGACTTCCTGCCGTTCTATGCCATGTGGCGGGTTTATGTATTGCGTAAGGGGTAATGTTTGATGGCTGTAGCCCAGGGTGAGGAGTCGCGGTTCGATTTTTACTGGCGCCAGCAGGGCGAATGGGTCGAGGAACCCAACCAGCGTCGTGGTGGTGAAAGTGGTGTGCAACGGCTGAGCGATGGCAGCGGCAAGTTGCTGTATTCAAAGCGCCAGATCGGGCATATCTATCGCAGCCTGCTGCACCCGTTCGGGCGGCCGACCGTACTGCGTGAACTCGACGCACTGAACAGCTTCGAACAGCTGGGCGTACGCGTGCCGCGCATTGTCTTTTGCGGTGCCGAGCGCGATGCCGATCATCAATGGCGCGCGCTGCTGGTCAGCGAGGCGCTGGATGGCTTCGTCGAGCTGGATACCTGGCACGCCGAGGGCGCGCGCGAGCGTTATCCGCAAGTGGTGCACGAGCGCATGCTCAAGGATCTGGCCGACAACCTGGCGCGCATGCACCTGGGGCATTGGCAGCATGGTTGCCTGTATGGCAAGCACGTGTTCATCAAGGTAATTGGCGAGGGTGAACAGGCCCGTGTCGAAGTGGCCTTGCTCGATCTTGAGAAATGCCGTCGGCGCATCAGTTGTCAGCGTGCGGCGGCCAATGACCTACGCCAGCTGCGCCGCCATTCGTCGTTCACCGAAGCAGAATGGCAATCGCTGCTCTATTTTTACCAGATGGCGTTTGGCAGCGCTGTCAAAGGGTTAGGGCAATGAAACTAGAAATCGCTCGAGCTTTGTTTCTGGTGGCTGGCTTGGCCGTGACGACGGTAGCGGTAGCTGCCTGGGAAGAGCCGCGGCCTGTGGTCTTCAGCAAGGCCGAGATGGCAGACCAGTGCGCACTGCCGCGTGTCGTGAAACAACACCAGGCACAGGCCCGGCCTGACCAGGACCTGTTGCTGTTCCTGTTCGGCATGCACCAAGGGCTACGGTCTTCCGGCTGAGCCTGGTTCGAGCACAAAGGGCCCCGCTTTTGCGGGGCCTTTGCTTTTCCTGGTTTTGCTTCACTGGCCCTATCGCCGGCAAGCCGGCTCCCACAGGGTTATCGCAGGTCCTGGGCATTGCACTGTACCTGTGGGAGCCGGCTTGCCGGCGATAGGGCCAGATCAAACGACAGCCGCCTCCCGGGCTGTCGACTTATGCGCCAACAGCGTGTAAATGCACGGCAACACGAACAACGTGAACAAGGTCCCGATCGACATCCCGGTCGCAATCACCGTGCCGATATCGAATCGGCTCACTGCCCCGGCGCCGGTTGCCAGAATCAACGGCACCATGCCAAACACCATTGCTGCCGTGGTCATCAGCACCGGCCGCAGGCGAATGGCCGCCGCTTCCTCGATAGCTTCTCGCACGCTCAGGCCTTTTTCCTCACGCAACTGGTTGGCGAACTCGACGATCAGGATGCCGTGCTTGCTGATCAACCCGATCAGCGTCACCAGCCCTACCTGGGTGTAGATGTTCATGCTGGAAATGCCCAGGAACAGCGGCAACAGCGCCCCGCAGATCGACAGCGGCACCGTCACCAGGATCACCAGCGGATCACGGAAGCTTTCGAACTGTGCCGCCAGCACCAGGAAGATGATCGCCAGCGCCAGGCCGAAGGTCACCCACAGCGCACTGCCTTCCTGGACATACTGGCGCGCGGCACCGGCGTAATCGAAGGAGAACCCCTCGGGTGCTTCCTCGCGGGCAATATCACCCACGGTCTGCAGCGCTTCACCGATGCTGACCATCGGCACGCCCTGGATGATCGCCGAGTTCAGCTGCTGGAACTGGTTGAGCTGGCGCGGGCGGGCGCGGTCGCTGAGGGTGATCAGGGTCGATAGCGGCAGCAACTGGCCCTGATCGTTCTTCACGTAGTAATTGTTGAGCCAGCCAGGGTTGTCACGGTAAGGCCGTTCGACCTGGGCGATCACTTTGTAGCTACGCCCTTCCAGGGTGAACCGGTTGATTTCCGCCTCGCCCAGCAAGGTCGCCAGGGTGCCGCCCAGGGTGTCCATGGACACGCCCATCTGCGCCGCCTTGGCCCGGTCGATATCCACCACCACTTCGGGTTTGTCGAAGGCCAGGTCGATGTCGAGGAAGGCGAACTTGCCCGTGGCCTGGGCGCGTTCCTTGACCCGTTGGGTGACTTCCAGCAGGGCCGGGTAGTCGCCGGCGGTGTTGATCACGAACTGGAACGGCAGGCCCTCGCCGGTGCCTGGCAGCGACGGCAGGTTGAAGCCGAAGATCTGCAGGCCGCCGACTTCCTCGAGCTTGGCCTGTACCAGCGGCAACAGCTCCATCTGCGTGCGTTCGCGCTCGTTCCAGGGTTTCAGCAGGAAACCGCCGATACCGCTTTGCACCCCATTGAAACCATTGATCTGGAACGACGAGTAGTACTCGGGAAAGGCCTTGAACAGCGGCGTGAACTGGTCGGTGTAGGCATTGAGGTAGTCGAGGTTGGCCGGTTGTGGCGCGTTGCTCATCATGAAGATCACGCCCTGGTCCTCGTTGGGCGCCAGCTCGTTCTGGGTGAACTTGAGCAGCAGCGGGATCAGGCACAGGATGATCACGGCGAACACCAGCACCACCGGGCGGCTGTCCAGGGTGGCATGCAACAGGCGCTGGTAGCGCTCCTTGAGGCGTTCGAACAGCTGGTCCAGGCGATGGGCCAGGCCGCTGGGGTTCTGCTCCTGGCGCAGTAGCAGGGCGCACATCATCGGTGACAAGGTCAGGGCGACGATGCCGGAGATGATCACCGCGCCCGCCAGGGTCAAGGCGAACTCCTTGAACAAGGCGCCGGTGAGCCCGGTGAGGAAGCCGATCGGCGCATACACCGCCGCCAGGGTGATGGTCATCGACACCACCGGCATGGCGATCTCCCGGGCGCCCTCCAGGGCTGCGTCGAACGGTGACTTGCCTTCTTCCATGTGGCGGTGAATGTTTTCCACCACGACGATGGCGTCGTCCACCACCAGGCCGATGGCCAACACCATCGCCAACAGTGTCAGCAGGTTGAGTGAGTAGCCCATCATCTGCATGAAGAACAGCACGCCGATCATCGACAGCGGAATGGTCACCACCGGGATCAGCACCGAGCGCAGGGCACCGAGGAACAGGAACACCACCACGATGACGATCAGCACTGCTTCACCGAGGGTCTTGATCACTTCGTCGATGGACGCCTGGATGAACAGCGTGGCGTCATAGGCGATCGACACCTTGAGCGCCGACGGCAACTGGCTCTCCAGCTCCGGCATGATCCGCCGAACCTCCTTGATCACCTCCAGCGGGTTGGCGGCAGGGGTGGCCTTGATCCCGATATAGACCGATGGGATGCCGTCGAACGAGCTGACCGTGTCGTAGTTCTCCGCGCCCATCTCGACCCGTGCCACATCGCCCAGCAGCACCCGGCTGTCGCCCGCTGTCTTGACCGGCAGTGCGGCAAAGGCCTCGGCCGACTTGAGCTCGGTGCTGGCGTTGATGCTGGTAACCACGTATTCGCCTTTCACCTCGCCCGCTGCGGAGAGGAAGTTGTAGCGGCGCACGGCATTGGTCACATCGACGGCCGAGAGGCCGAAACCGGCCAGCTTCACCGGGTCGATCCAGATGCGCATGGCGAACACCTGGTTGCCGAGGATTTCCGCCTCGGCCATGCCCGGCAAGGTGGCCAGCTTCGGCTGGATGACCCGTGACAGGTAGTCGGTGATCTGCGGGTTGCTCATTTCCTTGCTGTAGAAGCTGATGTACATCAGCGCCGAGGCATCGGCGGCTTCCTTGCTCAGCACCGGGTCTTCGGAGTCTTGAGGCAGCTGGTTGCGCACCTCGTTGGCCTTGGCCAGCAGCTCGGTGAACAGTCGGTCGCTGTCGGCACCGATGCGCGCGTAGATGGAAATGATCGAGAAGTTCTGCCGGCTCACCGAGGTCATGTAGTCGATGCCTTCGGCGCTGGCCAGGCTCTGTTGCAGCGGCTGGGTGATGTAGCCCTGGATGGTTTCGGCGTTGGCCCCCGGATAGGCGGTGGTCACCGTGATCAAGGCGTTTTCCATCTGCGGGTACTGGCGGATCTGCAGCTTGCTCCAGGCCTGGAAACCGAGCAGCAGGATCAGCAAGCTGACCACGCTGGCCAGTACCGGGCGGCGGATGAAGGGATCGGTGAACGCCATGCCTGCCTCCTGGTCAGTCCGCGCGCGGAGCGCCCTGTTCAGGCCCCCGCACAGTGTCCTGGCCGATGCGGATGGCCGCGCCGGGGGTGAGTTTGAGCTGTCCGGCGGTCACCACCTGCTCACCGGCCTTGAGCCCCTTGGTGACCACCACCACGCCATCGCGGCGCTCGCCGGTCTGCACGGTGCGTTGTTCGGCGGTCAGCGGCGCCTGGCCCTGGTCATCGGGTTGCGGCTTGCCGTCCTTGTCTTTGCCGGGCGTGGCGACGTACACCGAGTTGCCATACAGCGTGTAGGTGATGGCGCTTTCCGGCACCACCACCTGCGGCCGAGGGTCAGGCAGCAGCACCAGCAGGTTGGCGAACATGCCCGGCAACAGCTTGCCGTCGGGGTTGGCCATGGTCGCGCGCACGAGCAAGTTGCGCGTGCTTTCCTCGACCTTGGGGTTGATTGCGCTGAGACTGGCGGGGAAGGTCTGGCCCGGATACGCAGCCACCTGCACCTGGACCTGCTGGCCGAGGCTCAGGTGGGGCAGGGCCTGTTCCGGTACATTGAAGTCGACATACAGGCTGGAGAGGTCCTGCAAGGTGGCGATCACCGAACCGGCAGCAAGGTAGTCGCCGACATCCACCTGGCGGATGCCGATGGTGCCGCTGAACGGGGCGCTGATGCTTTTCTTGGTCTTCGACGCCTTGAGCTGGTCGACCACGGCCTGGTTGCGCCGGTACTGGGCGGTGAGGCGATCGTACTCGCCACGGGAGATAGCCGAGTCGCCCACCAACTGACTGCCACGGCCGAAGTCGACCTTGGCCAGGCCCAGGTCGGCCTGGGCGGTGCCGAGCAAGGCGGTTTCCTGGTCGTCGTTCAATTGCAGCAGCAGTTGCCCGGCCTTGACCTTCTGGCCAGAGTCGAAGTGCAAGGATTTGACGATACCTTCCACTTCGAGGCTCAGCTCGACGCCCTGCAGGGCCTTGAGGCTGCCGACGGCGGGCAGGCGCTCCTGCCACAGGCGCTCTTCGGCCAGGGCTGCGGCCACGGTGATGGGCGGCTTTGGGGCAGCGAACATCTGGATCTGCTGGTAGATCGAGAATGCCTTGTAACCCCCCAGGGCCAGCACGATCAGCAAAACGACGGCCAACATGATGAGCATGCGGCGGCGCAGCATAAGTCCGGTTCCTTGGATACGTGGTTGTTATTCGTTTTGACACGACAACGGGCGATCCTGCCCACGTGCGGATGGGGGAAGTATTGACTGTTTTTGGCTGTGGGGGAAATGGATTGTCTGTGCGGGCCCTATCGCCGGCAAGCCGGCTCCCACAGGTAAAACGCTTGGCGCCGTACCTGTGGGAGCC
>NZ_AKJC01000226.1 GCF_000282535.1 Pseudomonas sp. GM84
CTGCTGCAGGCTGCCGCTGCCGTTGATGCGGTTGTCGCCCAGCTGCACGGCGAGGGCACCGAGGGTCCAGGCCTTGCCGGCGCCCTGGGCCTCGACCTTGAGCAACGCCGGCTGGCCGCGCAGGCGGCCTTTGAGGTCGAGCTGCGCATCGAGGCTGAGCTGTTCGCCCTTCATCTGACCTTTGCTGCGCAGCGGGCCAGCCAGGGTACCGGGCAACTCGGCGAGCCAGTAGGCCGGGTCGAGCGCCGACAACTGCAGGTCGACGTCCCAGGCCAGGGCGTCGGCAAAGCGCACTGCGACACTGCCGGCGGCCTTGCCCTGGCCCGCCGTGAGGGCCAGCTGCGGCAAGCGCACCTGCCCCAGGTCACCGTCGAACGGGCTGGTCACGTTGAAGGCCCCCGCAGGGCCATCGAGGTCGCCATTGAACGCCCCCTGGTAATTGCCATCGCGGTACTGCACCTGGGCATTGAGGCGCTTGAGCGTGACCTGGGGTGGGGTTTCCAGCGGATACAGGCGCAGCCAGGGGAAGTCCTGCCAGTCGAGCTGGGCATCGGCCACCAGGCCCTTCTGCCAGTCGGCACTGGCTTGCAGCTTCACCCGCTGGCTGTCGCTGGCCGTCAGATCCAGGGCATCCAGTTTCGCCCCCTTGGCATCGACTTTGCCGGTCAGGGCCAAGGCGATTGGCGCCTGCTCGGCGGGCAGGCTGGCGCTGCCGGCAAGTTGATAGCCCTTGAGCAGGTCACCTTGGGCATCGAGCTTGAGTTGATTCAACTGCAGCGTGTCGGGCAGCGACGCCGTTGGCTTGAAGGCATCGGAGCGGATCTGCACCTTGGCCGGCAGGTGTTCGGCCAACGCCTGCACGCTGCCGGTAAGGTGCGCAGCGAGGTAGCCGCTGCTGGTCGCGTCGAGCTCCAGGGTTTTCTGCAACTCACCCTTGGCGGTCAGTGCCAGTTGCCAGGCCTGCCCCTCCACCTTGGGTAGTTGCACCTGCCCTTGCAGTTGCAAGGGCCAGTCGCCCTCAGGCTGCAGGTCACCCTGCAGGCTCACCTGGAGGTCATCGCGCTGCAGATTCAGGCTATCGATACGCAACCCGCTGGCAGTCCAGTGCGCCGCCAGGTGCAGGTCACCCAGCAGGTCGCTGCCGTCCAGGCGCACCTGGCCTACCTTGACCTCGCCGAGTTCGATGGCCACCGGCAGGCGCAGCATCGGCAGCTGTACCGGGCCGCTTTCGGCAGGCTGATCGCTTGGCGCGAAGGCCATGTCGATACGTTCGGCCTGCAGCTGTTCGATGCACAGCGTGGCCCGCAGCAAGCAGCCGGGCGACCACTTCAACTGCGGCGCTTGCACCTCGACACGGTTGCCGGCGTCGTTCCAGCTCAACTGGCTGGCTTGCCAACTGCCGGCCAGGCGCCCCTTGAAGTCGTTTACCGAAAGTCCCGGCACCTGCCCAAGCGCCCAGCGGCCGCCACCTTCGGTGCCCAGCAGTACGCTCAGGGCCAGGGCCACCAGCAGTCCACTGCCGAGCACGCCCAGCAGAATGATTTTCAAAGCACGCATCACAGCTCAGGCCCCATGGAGAAGTGCAGGCGAATACCGCCGTCGTCATCGAGTGCCTTGGCCAGGTCCAGTCGCAGCGGCCCAACCGGCGAAACCCAGCGCACGCCGAAGCCGACACCGGTCTTGAGGCTGGGAAGCTCCAGGGTATTGAACGAGTTGCCCTGGTCGACGAAGGTCGCCACCCGCCATTTTTCGGTCAGCGAATACTGGTACTCGACACTTCCCGCCACCAGGTAGCGGCCACCGATGCGGTCGCCGTCGCTGTTTTTCGGCGACAGCGTCTGATAGTCGTAGCCACGCACGCTCTGATCGCCACCGGCGAAGAAGCGCAGTGACGGCGGGATGTTGTTCTTGTAGCCGTTGGTTGCGCTGCCACCGAATTGCACCCGCCCCAGGAAACGATGGTTATGGCCCAGGGTGGTCAGGCCTTTGAGCAGCACATTGCCATGCAGCAGGTTGGTGTCCGACACCACCCCCTCCTTGGCCGCCTGCGTGTCGAACTGCAGGCGATAGCCATTGTGCGGATCGATGCGGTTGTCGCTGCGCAGGTACGAGAAGCTCACGCCAGGCATCAGCAACGTGCTCAGCCCCGAGTCATCGCCCAAGCGATATTCTTCGTGCTGGTACTTCAGGGAAATGACCCGCTGCCAGCCGCTAGGCAACTTGCTGTGCCATTCAGGGCCAACGGTCAGCAGCTGGCTGAGGCTATCGGTGCCGGCGATCTCTTCGTTCTGGTAGCCACCGGCGAACCGCAGCTTGTCGGTCAGTGGCGGGTCCAAAGGCACGTCGTACCACAGGCCGACGTTCTGCCGAGGCGCCGACAGTTCGGTTTCCCAGCCGTAGCTGTGGCCTTGGGGGTTGACCCAGTGACGCGTCCAGTTGGCCTTGCCGCGCGGACCGACGTCGGTCGAGAAGCCCAGACCCAGCCCCATGGTCCTCGGTTTGCGGATATCCAGGCGGACATCCACGGGGATTTCTTCACCCACTGCAGCGGTGGGTGCGGCGTCGACCCGCACGCCTTCGAAATAGCCGCTCGATTGCAGGTCGTTGTTGAGTTCGGCGATCAGCTCCGAGTCATACGGCGTGCCGGGTTTGAATGAAACCATGCGTTGCAGCAGGTCTTCATCCAGCGGCGAATCGCCACTGAACACCACCGCGCCCAGGCGATACCGCGGGCCGCTCTGGTACACCAGCTCGATGTCGGCCACCCCGGCCTGCGGGTCGACCGCCAAGCGCTGCCGGCTGAAGCGTCCACTGAAAAAGCCATAGCGCGACGCCTGGTTCTGGATCAACCGCTTGGCGTCCTCATACAGGCCATGGTTGAGTGGTTCGCCCGCGCGCAGGGCTTTGCTGTCGGGCACGCGAAAAGCCTTCATCTCGCTGGCCGGCCCTTCGATACGCACGGTCACATTGCGCAAGCGCACGGGCTCGCCTGGCTCGATGTGGATGATGAGTTTTGCCGGTTGGTCGGCTTTGGTCGGCGGTTTGACCTCGGTGTCGATCTGCGCCTGATAGTAGCCAAGTGCCTGCGCGGCCTTGCGCGCCTGCTCCTGTGCCCCGCGGCTGAAGCGCAACAGCGCTTCCTCATCGCGGTCTCCCAGGCTGCCGATATAGCCTTCGACATTGGCCTTGAGCGCCTTGTTGGCGGGCTTTACCTGCACCAGCAACTCGCTCTGGCCCCATGCTGCAAAACTGGCGGCCCAGATAACCAGGCCCCAGGTTAGTCTTCCTGAATACGTCATGCCGCGCATGCTACCAGAGCCAGCCGCTCAAGGGAGCCGTCTGCCGCTCCTCATGCAGTCCTTGGCATGGAAGATCGCGGATTGGGGTGGAAGAACACCCGCTCGCGGATCGGCCCCACGGCGACCTCGCCTATCTCTTCGTAGCCCTGGCGCTCATAGAAGGCCAGGTAATGCTCATTGCCAGAGTCCAGCACCACACCTTGGGTATTAGGGTCTTCCGCGCACCAGTCGTGCACAGCCTGCAACAATTGTTCGCCGTAGTGGCCGCCGCGAAACTGCGGGTGCACGCCCAGCAGCGGCAGCATATGCACCTTGCCCGTCGGCAGGCAGCTGGCGAGCGCTGCCTGGTAGTCCATGTAGCGTCGCGTACAGCGCTGGCCAGTGCCCAGTAGCATGCGCAGGCGCCAGGCCCAGCTGTCGGCCACACCCAACCTGCGTTGCGGCGGCACGATCAGGGCCAGGGCGATCAAGCGGTCTTCCAGCAGCAGGCCGATGGCAGGCAATTGCAGATAGAAGTGCTGGCGTACCCACTCGCGCACCATCACCCGCAAGCGTCGTTCATAGCCCGGGCGCTGGGCTTCGAAAATATAGGCAAAGGTAGGTTCGTGGCGGTAGGCGTGGTACAGCAGCGAGCGCGCCTCGCGGCTGTAGCCATCATCGAGCGAGCAGATACGGGCCTGGGCGACAGTGGCTTCGGGCATTGCGAGTAGTCCTCCTGGAATGGGCATACAGTGCCTTGGAGGTGCCGCAGTGCGCATCGTTCACCCCTGACTGCACGTTAGCAGCGCCTTGGCGTTGCTGCCATGCTGGAGATCAAGGCCGATGTCGGCTAGCATCCGGCCTTTTACCAGGATCGTCTTTCCATGAAGATCGTCTGTTTCAACATCAACGGCCTGCGGGCCCGCCCGCACCAGCTGGCGGCGCTGATCGACAAGCACCAGCCGGACGTGATCGGCCTGCAGGAAACCAAGGTCAGCGACGATCAGTTCCCCCTGGCCGATGTCCAGGCGCTGGGCTACCACGTGCACTACCACGGGCAAAAGGGCCACTACGGCGTCGCCCTGCTCTCGCGCCAGGCGCCGCTGAGTCTGTACAAGGGCTTTGCCAGCGATGAGGAGGACGCCCAGCGCCGCTTCATCTGGGGCACTTTCGCCGATGCCGACGGCAACCCGATCACCATCATGAACGGCTACTTCCCCCAAGGCGAAAGCCGTGACCACCCCACCAAGTTTCCCGCCAAGCAGCGCTTCTACAGCGACCTGCAGGCGCTGCTGGAAGGGCAGTTCAAACAAGACCAGCCAGTGCTGGTGATGGGGGACATGAACATCTCGCCCCAGGACTGCGACATTGGCATTGGCCCGGACAACGCCAAGCGTTGGCTGAAGACCGGCAAGTGCAGCTTCCTGCCCGAGGAACGCGAATGGATGGAGCGTCTCAAGGGCTGGGGCCTGGTGGACAGCTTCCGCCACTTGTACCCGGAAGTGACCGACCGTTTCAGCTGGTTCGACTATCGCAGCCGTGGTTTCGAGGACCAGCCCAAGCGTGGGCTTCGTATCGACCTGATCATGGCTTCGCAGCATCTGGTGCCACGGATCAAGGCTGCGGGCGTTGACTATGAGCTGCGCGCGATGGAGAAACCTTCGGATCATGCGCCGATCTGGCTGGAATTGAGTTAAGGGCACGCCTTTATGTAGTGGGTGCTCTTGAGACCGAGCGCCGCCCGCGCGGCGCATCGCGAGCAAGCTCGCTCCTACATTTGTTGCAACGTACCTATGTCTGATAGGCCATGGTTGTCAGCCTTG
>NZ_AKJC01000227.1 GCF_000282535.1 Pseudomonas sp. GM84
GGCTGGTCCAGCCACAGCCAGTCGGCAGCGGTCAGTTGCAGCGGCTGGGCGGCGGCACGGGTAGCCAGTACGAGTTTCACCGCGCTGTCGTCGAGGATGTCCTGCAGGCGTTGGCGTGGGTACTGCGGGTCCAGTGGTACGTAACCGGCGCCGGCCTTGAGGATCGCCAGCAAGCCGACGACCATGGCCAGGCCGCGCTCGCTGCACAGCCCCACCAGGTCATCCGGCCCGACACCCCGGGCGATCAGTTGCTGCGCCCAGGCATTGGCCAGGCCATTGAGCTGGCCATAATCCAGCGTGCCGTCCTCGGCGATCAGCGCTGTGGCCCGAGGGTTGCGCGCCGCCTGGGCCTCGATCTGCTGGTGCACGGCCAGCGTTGCCACAGGGGCTTCTGCGGCCTGCCACTGCTGTTGGCAGCGCAGCCGCGCGCCGGCATCGAGCAAGCCCAGTTCACCGAGGCACGGGTTGCCCGGCGTGGCGATGGCTTGCAGCAGATGACCGAACTGCACAGCCAGGCGCTGCACGTCGGCCGGCGCGAAGGCGTCGTGGCGGAACCGGTAGTCGACCTGCAGGGCATCGCCCATGCCCACCGACAAGGTCAGCGCATAGTGAGGTTGCTCGTGGCTCTCCGGCACGCCGAAGCGCGGGCCGTCGCCAGCGGCCTGCAGCACCTCGGCCACCGGGTAGTTCTCGAACGCCAGCAAGGTATCGAACAGCGCCTCGCCGGCCCTGCCGGCCCAGCGCTGGATGTCGGCCAGCGGGGTGTACTCGTGCTCGCGGATGGCCAGGTTGCTGGCCTGCAACTGCGCCAGCCAGTCGTCCAGGTGCTGTTCCGGACGCGGCGCGGCAACCACCGGCACGGTGTTGATGAACAGCCCCAGCTGCGCCTCGATGCCCGGCAGTTGCGCAGGCCGCCCCGCCACCGAGGCGCCCAGGCACACCACGTCCTGCCGGCAGTGACGCTGCAGCAGCAACAGCCACGCGGCCTGAACCAAGGTATTGATCGTGACCTTGCGTGTCCGCGCCGAGGCCTTGATCTGTGCCGATGCCTCGGCGCTCAAACGCTGTTGCCACAGCCCCTGCCCGGCCGACTCGACGCTGCGGCGTTGGCGGGCGAGCAGCGAAGGCGCCTGCAGACCTTGCAGTTGGTTTTGCCAGAACTGTTGGTCCTGCTGCTGATCACGGGCCTGCAACCAGGCCAGGTAAGTGCGTGGGTGGGCCACCGCCTGACGCGGCAGCTGGCCGCGATAGCGCTGCATCACCTCGGCGAGCAGTTGCGCATGGCTCCAGCCGTCGAGCAGCAAATGGTGATGGGTGTAGATCAGGTGCCAGCGTTGCTCGCCCAACCGTACCAGGGCAATGCCGAGCAATGGCGCCTGGTCGGTCGCGGACAGCGCCAGGCGTTGCTGCTCGGCCAAGTTCTGCAGGCGCGCCTCGTGGGGCGAATCGTCGCGCCAATCGTGCTGGGTGAACGGCAACTGCAGGTGACGGTGAATCACTTGCAGCGGCTGCTGCGCACCGGCCGGCCAGTGGAAGCTGGCACGCAGGCCCGGGTGGGCATCCAGCGCGGCCTGCCAGGCAGCCATGAAGCGCTGCGGCTCCAGCCCGTCGATGTCCAGCCGCAGCTGGTTGATGTAGTCGCCGGCCTCGGCCACATGCAGGCAGTGGAACAGCAGCCCCTGCTGCAGCGGCGACAGCGGCAGGATGTCCTCGACTTCGCCCAGGTTCAGGTCCAGTGCGGCCAAACCGGTGCTGTCCAGGCCGCTCAACGGGAAGTCCGACGGCGTGGCGCTGGCCACGCCCGGTTGCACGCAGTGTTCGACCAGCGTTCGCAACTGGTGGGCGAAATGCGCGGCCAGGGACTCGATGGTAGTGGTGTCGTACATGGCCTGGCTGAAGCCGAAGCTGATGCCCAGCTCGCCCTGGTAGACCTGCCCTTCCACGCTCAGCCAGTTGGCCAGCGGCGCGTCGTCGTCCTGGCCCTGGCCGGCACCTTGCGGGTCAGGCTGCCACAGCGCGCCGGCGTCGAACTGACTGTCGAACTGGCCCAGGTAGTTGAAGGTGACCCGCGGTTGCGGCAGGCGCGCCAGTTGCTCGCGCACAGCTGCAGGGCCCAGGTAGCGCAGAACGCCATAGCCCAGGCCACGGGCCGGCACGGCGCGCAACTGTTCCTTGATTGCTGAGATGCAGGCGCCGGGCTCGGTTTCCGGACGCAGGGCGACCGGGTACATGCTGGTGAACCAGCCCACAGTGCGGGTCAGGTCGATGTCTTCGAACAACGCTTCGCGGCCATGCCCTTCGAGCTGCACCAGCACCTGGCGCTGGCCGCTCCAGTCGCACAGGGCACGGGCCAGGGCCGCCAGCAGCAGGTCGTTGACCTGGGTGCGGTAGGCGCTGGGCGCCTGCTGCAACAGGGCCTGGGTAAGGGCCGGCGGGAAGCTGACCTTCACCTTGCGTTCATCGGCCACGCGGGTGGTTGCCACGGCGCGGTCACGCGGCAACTCATGGGACTGCTGCGCGCCGACTGCCTGCCAGTGTTCGAGCTGGGTCATGCACGCCTCGGCATGCCCGTCCAGGCGCCCGGCCCAGGTCTGATAGCTGCTGGTTCTGGCCGGCAGCGGCTGGCCCAGGCAAGCCTGATGCAAGTCTTCGAGCAGGATGCGCCAGGACACGCCATCGACCACCAGATGGTGGATCACCAGCAACAGCCGCTGGCTGCCATCCGCCATGGCCACCAGTACCGCCGCCAGCAAAGGACCTTGGTCGAGGCTGAGGCTGCGCTGGGCTTCATCGCACACGGCGGCGAGCGCTTCGTCGCTGGCGGCCTGGCGCTGCCACAGCACTGGCGCGGCCTGTGGCGCATGGGCCTGCTGCCATTGACCATCGAGCTGGGTGAAGCGCAGGCGCAGTGCGTCGTGTTGCGCCACCACCTGCGCCAGGGCTTGCTCCAGTTGCTCGGCTTGCAATGGCTGGCGCGGCACCAGCAGCAAGGCCTGGTTCCAGTGCTGACGCTGCGGCATGGGTGTTTCGAAGAACTGCTGTTGTACAGGGGTCAGCATTGCCGGCCCTTCGGCTGGACGCTGGTCAATCTGCACACTGCTCACGCTGCCGGCGGCCTGCGCCAGGGAGCGCAAGGTCTGGTGCTGGAACAGGTCACGCGGGTTGAGCGCCAGGCCGGCCTGGCGGGCGCGGCTGACCACCTGGATGGCGATGATCGAGTCGCCGCCCAAGGTGAAGAAGTTGTCGTCCAGCCCCACCTGGGCCACGCCCAATACCTCGCTCCAGATCTGCGCCAGCTGGCGCTCGGCGTCGCTTTCCGGGGCCATGTAGGCAGACTGCGCCGTCGCCTCGGGCTGCGGCAAGGCCTTGCGGTCGAGCTTGCCGTTGGGGGTCAGCGGCAGGCTGTCGAGGGCCATCAGGTGGCTGGGCACCATGAACTCGGGCAGGGTCTGCAGCAGCCAGTCCTTGAGCGAAGCCTGCCAGCCTTCGGGCTGGGCGTTGAGCACCAGGTAGGCCACCAGTTGCCGGCCATCGAGGGCCAGCACCACGCACTCGCGCACGCATTCATGTTCGGCCAGGCGCGCCTCGATCTCGCCCAGCTCGATACGCAGGCCGCGAATCTTCACCTGATGGTCGAAGCGGCCGAGGTATTCGATGACGCCGTCGGCGCGCTGGCGCACGCGGTCGCCGGTGCGGTACAGGCGGCCACCTTCGCCGAACGGGTCGGCGACGAAGCGCTCGGCCGTCAGCCCTGGCCGGCGATGGTAGCCGCGGGCCAGGCCTATGCCGCCCAGGTACAGCTCCCCGGACACGCCCGGGGCGACCGGCTGCAGCCCGGCGTCGAGCACATAGGTGCGGATGTTGGCGATCGGCTGGCCGATCGGCACGCTGTCCTTGCCTTCCTCCACACAGGTCCAGTGGGTCACATCAATGGCGGCCTCGGTGGGGCCATACAGGTTGAACAAGCCAGCACCCGGCAGCCGGGCAAACACCTGGCGCTGGGCATCCACCGGCAGCGCTTCGCCGCTGCAGACGATGCGCGTCAGTGTGCGGCAGGCTTCGACACCGGGTTCGTGGATGAAGGCCTGCAACATCGACGGCACGAAGTGCAAGGTGGTGACGCCATGGCGCTGGATGCGGGCGATCAACCGCTGCGGGTCGCGGTGCTCGCCGGGTGCCGCCACGGCCAGGCAGGCGCCGGTCATCAGCGGCCAGAAGAATTCCCACACCGACACATCGAAGCTGAACGGGGTCTTTTGCAGCACCGTGTCGCTGGCATCCAGGCCGTAGGCCTGTTGCATCCAGCACAGGCGGTTGGTCAGTGCCTGGTGGCTGTTGCCGGCGCCCTTGGGGCGGCCGGTGGAGCCAGAGGTGTAGATGACATAGGCCAGTTGCGCAGGCTCCAGCGCCAGTGCGGGCGAACTCGCGGGCTGATCGTCGAGCGCCAGGCTGTCGAGTGCCACGCACTGCACGCCGGCCGGCAGCGGCAGGCTACCGAGCAGCGCCTGCTGGGTCAGCAGCAGGCGAATGCCGCTGTCCTCGATCATGTAGGCCAGGCGCTCCTCCGGGTACTCCGGGTCCAGCGGCACGTAGGCGCCACCGGCCTTGAGAATCGCCAGCAAGGCGACGACCATCTCGACACTGCGCTGGGCCGAGACGCCGACCAGGGTGTCGGTGGTCACGCCCTGGCCACGCAGGTAATGGGCCAGGCGATTGGCGCGCTCATCCAGCTCGGCGTAGCTCAAGGTGCTGTCGCCAAAGCGCAGCGCCGGGGCTTGCGGGGTGCGCTGCGCCTGGGCTTCGAACATCTGGTGCACGCCCCGGTGCAACGGGTAGCCAGTGGCGGTGGCATTCCATTCATGAAGCTGGGTGTGAAGGCTTGCCGGGTCGAGCATGGGCAGTTGCCACAGCGGCCGCGCCGCGTCCGCCACCAGCTCGCGGAGCAAGGTGAACCAGTGCTCGGCCATGCGCTCGACAGTGGCCGCATCGAACAGATCGACCGCGTAGGTGAAGGCCGCGCGCAGCACACCGCCCTGCTCATAGGTGTCCAGGCTCAGGTCGAACTGGGTGGTGCGGCTGCGCCACGCCAGTGCCGACAGCTCCAGGCCCGAGGCCAGGGTCACCGCTGAAAGATCGGCCACCTGAGGCTGGTGGTTGTACATCACCTGGAACAGCGGCGCGTGGCTGAGGTTGCGCTCGACCTTCAAGGCATCGACCAGGCGTTCGAATGGCAGGTCCTGGTGGGCCTGGGCGCCCAGTACGGTCTGCCGCACGGCCTGCAGATAGCTCAGTGCATCACGTTGGGCATCGGGCTGCAGGCGCAGCACCTGGGTGTTGACGAACAGGCCGATCAGCCCTTCGATATCGGCGCGGTTGCGGTTGGCCACCGGGCTGCCGATGCGCAGGTCGGACTGGCCGGTATAGCGCTGCAGCAACAGCCCGAAGGCGCCAAGCAGGAGCATGAACAGGGTCAGGTTGTGGCGCGCGGCGAAACTGCGCAGTTGCTGGGCCAGCTCGCTGTCCAGCTGCAGCTCCAGGCGCTCGCCGCTGAAGCTCGGGCTGGCCGGCCGTGGGCGGTCCAGCGGCAGCTCCAGCACCGGCTGCTCGTCGCCCAGGGTGGCCTGCCAGTAGGCCAGCTGGCGCTCCAGTTCGCCGGCTTCGAGCCAGCGGCGCTGCCACAGGGCGTAGTCGACGTACTGGATCGGCAAGGCCGGCAACTGCGGCTGCGTCCCGGCGGCGAAGGCGTCGTAGCAACGGCTGAATTCGTCGATCAGCACATTCATCGACCAGCCATCGGAAACGATGTGGTGCAGCGTGAGCAGCAGCACGTGCTCCTGCTCGGCCAGTTGCAACAGGCGAATGCGCAGCAGCGGGCCGTGTTCCAGGTCGAACGGGCACAGCGACTCGGCTTCGACCTCGGCCTGTACCCGTGCCTCGCGGGCCGCTTCGCTCAGCGTGCGCAGGTCCAGGTGCTGGATCTGCGGCGGCGCCGGGCGATGTATCTGGTGCAGGCGCTCGTCGGCCTGCTGCTGGAACACGCAGGCCAGGCTCTGGTGGCGTTCGAGCAGGCATTCGAATGCTTGCTGCAGGGCCGTCTCGTCGAGCGCGCCCTTGAGCCGCACCGCGCCCGGCAGGTTGTACGCGCCGCCTTGCGGGTCCAGCTGCCACAGCACCCACATGCGCTGCTGGGCGTAGGACGGCGCCAGGCGGTCTTCGGCCGCTACATCGGCGGGGATCGGGAACTGGGAAAAGTCGATGCCCTCGCGGGCCAGGGTCTCAAGGAACAGGCGGCGCTTGTCCAGCGGCAATTCAATGAAACGGCGGGCCAGTTGCAGGGACTTTTCGGGATTCATCGGCTTGCTTTCCGTACGAGTGAGGTACCACGGGCAGTGCCCGGCTATCCCTACGAAACGGATACAACCTGGAAAAAATTAACGCTGGCGGATGGGGGGATCGCGGTGAGCGGACGGCCGCGCAGGGACGAGAGGCGGCACGCGTGCCGCCTCTGCAAGGAAGGCTTCAGAGAGGGCCGCGACGCGGCCCCGAGGGATCAGATTGCAGCAGCCAGCGCCTCGGCGAAGCGCTGCGCCACTTCATCGACCTGTGGTGCGGTGATGATCAGCGGCGGCAGGAAGCGCACCACCGCGCCGTGTCGGCCGCCCAGCTCGAGAATGAGGCCGCGCTTGAGGCATTCGCGCTGCACCTTCGGCGCCAGCTCGCGGTTGGCCGGCGGGTGCCCCAGTGCATCGAGCGGGCCGTGCGGGTCGACCAGTTCCACCCCCAGCATCAGGCCGCGGCCACGGATGTCGCCGAGCTGCGGGTACTGGCGTTGCACGTTCAGCAGGTGCCCGCGCAGACGCTGGCCCATGGCTTCGGCGTGCTCCGCCAGGCGATGCTCGACCAGGTAGTTGATCACCGCGGAGCCTGCGGCCATGGCCATCTGGTTGCCACGGAAGGTGCCGGCGTGGGCGCCCGGCTTCCAGGTGTCGAGCCAGTCGCGGTAGACCACCACCGCCAGCGGCAGGCTGCCACCAATGGCCTTGGACAAGGTGACCACGTCCGGCACGATGCCGGCGTGCTCGAAGGCGAACATCCGCCCGGTGCGGGCAAAGCCGCTCTGGATCTCGTCGACGATCAGCGCCACACCGGCCTGTTCGGTGATGCGCCGCACGCCTTGCAGCCAGGCGATGTCGGCGGGAATCACACCGCCCTCGCCCTGCACCACTTCGAGGATGACGGCCGCCGGCAGCGGCACCCCGCTTTCCGGGTCGAGCAGCAGGTTTTCCAGGTAATGCAGGCTGGCCTTGACCCCGGCTTCGCCGCCCAGGCCGAACGGGCAACGGTAATCGTAGGGGTACGGCATGAACTGCACGCCATTGCCGAGCAACGCGCCCAACGGCTGCTTGGGACCGTGGCTGCCCATCAAGCTCAGCGCGCCCTGGCTCATGCCGTGGTAGGCGCCCTGGAAGGCCAGCACGGTGCTGCGCCCGGTGGCGCTGCGCACCAGCTTGAGCGCCGCTTCCACGGCATCGGTGCCGGTCGGGCCGCAGAACTGAATCTTGGCCTCACGGCGCAGCGCCTCGGGCAGCACGCCGAACAGGTCCTGGACGAAGCGGTCTTTTACCGGCGTGGTCAGGTCCAGGGTATGCAGGGGCAATTCGTCGGCCAGCACGCGCTGGATCGCCTCGATCACCACCGGGTGGTTGTGGCCCAGGGCCAGGGTGCCGGCGCCGGCCAGGCAGTCGATGAACTGGCGACCCTCGACGTCCTCGACATGGATGCCACGGGCACGCTTGAGCGCCAGCGGGATGCGCCGGGGGTAGCTGCGGGCGTTGGATTCCTGTTGTTGCTGGCGTTGCAGCAATGGCGAGTCGGTGAACTCGTACAGCGGTTGCGGCGCGCTGGCCGGCAGGGCCTGGGCAAGGCTGGAAGCGATCGACATGGGTGAATCCTCGCAAGCAAGCGAATGTGCGGGTAGTGGTCGCTTGGGAAACGCTTGGGTGGGGGGAGGATTTAACGCTTGCGGTGGGATTTTTTGGGGTTCGTGCGGGCCCTATCGCCCTAGAGGTCAATGCAACCTGTTCTTGGCCATCTCGACATCAGCGAAACTTCAGCAGCGCTTTCAAGTTCAAAAATATCTTACGGCTGATGGCCTCTTCGCGGGACAAGCCCGCTCCCACAGGTACTCTGCTGTATCGGATTAAGCAGACCTGTGGGAGCGGGCACTCTGCTCTATCCGATTGAGCAGAGACTCTGTGGGAGCGGGCTTGTCCCGCGAAGAGGCCGGCACAGACAGTAGAGATCAGTGACCCGACCGCGCCGGCACCTGCAACAACACCCGCAACCCATCACTGCGGCTGTCGAACTTCAGGCTGCCCGCACAGCGCTGCACAATCGCCTGCACAATCGCCAACCCCAACCCGCACCCGCCACTCTGCCCATGGCGCCAGAATCGCTCGGTCAGGTGCTGCAGATCACCTTCGGCAATCCCCGGTCCATGATCACGAACCATGAAGCCCACCTGCCCCGCCGCCATCTGCACCTCCAGCTCCACCTCTCTGTCACCGCCATGGCGCAGGGCGTTGTCCAGCAGGTTGCGCAAGGCCGCCACCGCCAGCGGTGCGGGCATGCCCAGGTAGATCTGCGTGGCCTCTTCCGGCAAGCGCAGCACGATGCGCCGGTTGTCGCCGCCTCCGGCATCCTGCACCGCCTGCCGCGCAACCTGCTCGGCGCTGCACTGCACACCGTCTTCGAACGACAGGCTGCCTTCGACCCGCGCCAGCATCAGCAACTGCTCAAGGGTCCGGTGCATGCGGTCGGCGCCCTGCTCGGCGTGCTCCAGCGCCTGCTCGCGCACCGCGCCGTCGGTCATGCGGGCCACCTGCAGGTGGGTCTTGATCGCCGTCAGCGGGCTGCGCAGTTCGTGCGCGGCATCGTCGGTCAGGCGCCGCTCGCGCTCCAACGCCTGGCCGATGCGCAGGAACAGCTGGTTCTGGGTTTCGAGCAAGGGCTGCAGTTCACTCGGCAGGCCGGACACCTGCAGGGGCTCGACACTGTCGGCCCGCCGTCGTCGCAGGGCATCGCGCATGCGGTTGAGCGGCTCCAGGCCTTTGCCCAGGCCAATCCACACCAGCCCCAGGCTGCCCAGCAAGGCCATCAGCACCGGCGCCGAGGCCGCCAGCAGAATGGACTGGTTGAGCGCCTCGCGCTCCATGTGGCGGTCGGCGGTGGTGATGCGCACATCGCCGTGGTTGTAGGTGAAGGTGCGCCACAGCGCGCCGTCGATGGTCTGGTCGCGGAAGCCGCTCTGCTGGTCGTCCATGGCGCCGTCATGCTTGTGGTTGCTGGCCAGGATCTCGCCGCGCAGCGAGGTGACCTGGCAGGCCATGCCATCGGGCACGCTGAACTGGTCGGCCGAGAAATGCGCTTCCTCGCCCTTGGCGGTCAGCGGCGGCAACTGGTCGATCAGCCCGGCGACCATCCGCGCCGAGGCCACCAGGCGCTGGTCGAGGGAGAACATCATCTGCTGGCGCAGGTCGCGCAGCATCCAGGCGGCGGCCAGCACCCAGATGATGATGAAGGCGCTGCCCAGGATCAGGCTCAGGCGTACCCGCAGGCTCATGATGCGCTTTCCTCCGGCGCCTGCGCCGGCCCCAGTCGGTAGCCCAGGCCACGCACGGTCTCGACGATGCTGTTGCCGAGCTTGCGGCGCAGGTGGTGGATGTGGACGTTCAGGGCATTGCTCTCGACTTCGTCGCTGAAGCCATACACGCAGTCCTTGAGCTGCTCGCTGGACAGCACCCGGCCAGGGTTCTGCAGCAGGGCCTGGAGCAAGGCCTGCTCGCGCCGCGACAGGTCGACCGACTGGCCGGCCAAGGTCGCTTCGCAGCTGCTGGGGTCATAGCGCAGCGGGCCGTGCTCGATCACGTTCACCGCCCGCCCGGCGACCCGCCGCAGCAGGGTGTGCAGGCGCGCGGCCAGCTCGCGCAGGTCGAAGGGTTTGAGCAGGTAGTCGTCGGCGCCGGCCTGCAGGCCGTCGACCCGGTCGGTCACCGCATCGCGGGCGGTGAGCACCAGCACCGGCAGGTCGATGCCCTGCTGGCGCAGGCGGCGCAGCAGCTTGAGGCCGTCTTCGTCGGGCAAGCCGAGGTCGAGGATCATCACATCGAACTGCGCCGCCTGGAGCATGGCCCGGGCAGCGCCGGCGTTGGCCACGCGGTCGACGGTCAGGCCCTGGGCGGTGAGGCCGGCGCAGATGCCGCTGGCGATCAGGTCGTCGTCCTCGCAGAGCAGAACGTGCATGGTCAAGAGCTCCCGGAATGGTGTGGGTGGCATTGCACTATGGATGGATTAACTGGGGATTATGGGCCTTGTTCACCGGTTGGTGTGAGATCTTCGCCCTGGGCATTGACTGAAAAGGCATCACCTCAGGATCGAAGCGTTTCAGCGTGTTTCGGCGAACTTTGGGAAATTTCATACATGCTTTAGGGAAATTTCTTTGATTCATATGTGGTGAGATTTCCCCCTGTACGCGATGTCAGGGAGACACCACATGTATCTGGATTACCTCGTGCCCTCGTGGCTCGAGATCGAATCACGCGTTACCGATCACATGGGCTATCAGGGAGGCGCCCATTTTCGAACCTACAACAACGAACCGGTTGCCTCACTGGCCCTCACCCTGCGCCGCGTGGACAGCGTGCGCAAAGCCTTTATCCACGCCGAATGGCAAGCGGCGCACCTGCTGCGGCAACGCTTTGCCGAGCTCGACATCAACAGCATCGTCGATGAGCTGATCGACGTTGTGAAGCAGATGGCGATGATCGTCGCCGGCAGCGCCATCACCGGTGGCTTGCTGGGCGCGGGCATTGGCGCCTTTGGCGGTGGCGCTGGCGCCTTCCCCCTCGGGGCTGCAGGGGCGGCGATGGGGCTCAAGGTCAGTGGCTGGATACTGGGGGTACTGGGACTTGCCTCCATTTGCCGAGTTCTTCATCGAAGGCCTGCCCCGCATCGGCGAGTACTACCTCGATGGCATCCGCATTGCCTGGGAAGGCACGCGCGACGAGGGATTCAACCCGTTCGGGCGGGACGATCCGCATGCGATTTCCAGTGCTGCCCACCACATTGCGTTGGGTCATGTGGAAGTCGTGGTGCTGTTGTTGGGGGCGATCGTTTCGTACCTCACCCGCGGGCGCGGCGATGCCCGGGTGCTGGCGCAGGAGATGGCGGCTAGCAGCAAGGGGGCACGGCTGGGGCAATGGATGCTCAAGCATGAAGAGGGGTTGAAGAAGCGGTCGGATTTGCAGGTGCCGGAGCGGCGTAATGGGGCATCTGATTCACATGACCAAGGTCCAACGAATCAATCCAAGAAGGAGGCGACAAAGCCCCATCCCGGCACAATGGCATTACATAATGTCGAATGCTTCAAAGCTGATAAAGTGCCGGAAAACAACATATGCGAATTCAAACGACAGCTGAATGGCCAGGAGGATGGGCTGAACTGGATGACTGTCGAAAAATTTCTGGAAAGAATCGAAAACCCTGAACAACGGAATAAAGGATTAGCCACAAAGGCGAGAAAAGATTACCAAGACTCATTTCAGGAGGATATAGAATCTGAGCTACTGAAAATCATGGATCCATTTGAGGCACAGATTGTAGCGATCGAAAAAACCAAAAACCACATGTCAGTCATAGCAGCATTACACAACCCGGACCTCGTAGCCGGTGGTAAAGACATGATATCCGACTTTGGAGACCGCCAAATTAATTCAATCATTGGCGCTCAATGGAAAACCAAGATACCGGAACTGAAAAAAGCTGCTGAAAGGGTGCCGCCGCACCTCAGAAACTCAACACGCATGAATGTCAAACTTCATAAATGCTAAAACCAGGAACCTGAAATGGACAAGATATTTTCTAGATTCATTGAAAATTTTGGCCCAGCGATCGACCACCGAGAAGTACCCACCTTAACAATTGAGCGGTACAAAGATAAGCTCCCTCCCAAACTATTGGAGTATTGGTCAGAGCATGGGTGGGCTGGCTATGGAAATGGCATATTCTGGCTGGTCAATCCACAAGAATACGATGCTGTGGTTTCATACTGGCTAGAAAATACCAATCTCAGTTCGCACGACACCTACCACTTGATTGCACGAAGTGCTTTCGGAGACCTGTACCTGTGGGGTGAAAATACGGGTTTCTCCTTGAAGATAACAAGCGTTGCCTCCCGATTCGTATTTCACAATAAGCACTTCACAAAGGAACAGCTCAACACCGAAATTCAAGGCTTCATACTATCAAGAAAAGTCGACTCGAACGATTTTAACGACTTATTCGAATCCGCACGAGAAAAGCTTGGCAATCTCAACCATGACGAGATGTACGGCTTTTTCCCGGCCCTCATGCTAGGTGGTTCTGACTCTCTGGAACACCTCAAAAAGGTCAGCGCCGTTGAGCATTTGGTCTTCTTGGCACAGCTGACAGACCTTGAACCCTACCCCTTCTCCGCCAGACCGGCCTAGTGCCGCTGCTTTTTTGACATATACACAACAACTAAAAAGGAATTAACCAATGAACGTAGTCTTCTCCATCTTCCTCGAAACCTTCGGCAACCCCATCGGCCACCAACCCGTTCCGGAGTCCGCCCTCGAACATTACAAAGACAAACTCCCCAACCAACTCCTCGACTACTGGAAAGAACACGGCTGGTGCGGCTACGGCGGCGGCCTTTTCTGGCTGGTCAACCCAGGTGAATACGAATCCGTAGTCGATTCCTGGCTCGGCGGCACCACCCACGATACCTATCACCTCATCGCCCGCAGCGCTTTCGGCGAGTTGTACCTTTGGGGTGAAAACACCGGCTCGATGCTGACCATTGCGGCCTACCATTCCCGGTACTTCTTGAGCGCCCCAAGCGCCAACAGCGAAGAACGGGACAACAAGATCCAGAGCCTGCTCATGTGGGCCATGACCGAAAACATCGGTCTGGGTCTTTTCGACGAGGCCCGGGAAACATTGGGCGATTTGGAAGCCAACGAGATGTACGGTTTCGTGCCTGCCCTGGTGCTGGGAGGCTCTGCCACGCTGGATCGTCTTCAGCGACTTGATGCCGAAGTGCATTTGATTCTGCTCTCGCAGATGGCTGAGCTTGAGCCGTATGAACTCGATGATGAGGAAGAAGAAAATGAATAGGCAGAACGAACGCGCTCAGCGGTAAACCGCTTCAGGCCGATCCACATCCTGCAATATCCCGGCGTCCTGCACTTCAAGCCTGATGCAACTCGCCGGGTGCACCTTAACTACCGACCTTGCCCCTTCATCACCCGTGAGGCGTGAAAGCGCCGACCAGAAATCGCGCCCGAACACCACTGGATGCCCCTGCTGCCCCTCATGCTGTGGCAAGACGATGGTGGATGCACATGCAGCCGATACCAGCTGGTCAAAAGTGGCCGGCGCTATCCAAGGCATGTCGCCCAACAGAATCGCCACCGCCTGTGCATCACTGTCGACCAGCGAAGCAGCCCCAGCCGCCAGGCTATGCCCCATCCCCAACCCGGCATCCGGGCTGGCAATGATCCGGCATTCACCCGGCAACCCGAGATCCTCCGCCCGCTCGCCAGCACGCAGTACCACGCGCACATCGCTGAACACCGAGCAGGCTCGTTCGACGCTATGCACCAGCAAGCTGCGCCCGTCGTCCAGCATGGCCCGGCGCTTGTCGCCGCCGAAGCGCACGCTGCTGCCGGCCGCCAGCACCAGCGCCACCACACTCACAGCGCTGCCCGCTCGATGCCGTTGCGCTGGCGCAGGATATCGGCGAGCACCGCCAGGGCGATCTCCGCCGGTGTCTTGCTGCCCAGGTTCAGGCCGATGGGTGCATGGATGCGGGCCAACTCGTCGGCGCCCAGGCCGCCAATCCGGTGCAGGCGTTCGCGACGTTTGTCGGAGGTAGCCCGGGAACCCATCACACCGATGTAGAACGCTTCGGTGCGCACCGCTTCGAGCATGGCCAGATCGTCGATCTTCGGGTCATGGGTCAGCGCCACCACTGCCGTGTCGGCATGGCAACCGCCATTGGCGATGAACTCCGAGGGCAGCTCCCGGCGTACTTCGATGCCGTTCAGCACCACGCCGTCGAGCACCTCTTCGCGCGGCTCGCACAGGATGACCTCGAAGCCCATGCCCTTGCCGAACTCGGCGCAGTAATGGGCGACGCTGGAATACCCCGCCAGCAGCAGACGCTGGGCAGCACCGATCCGCAAGTACACACGGCTGGCTTCACGCACGACCCGTGGCCCTTGGGCCGTGTCATCGCTGAGCCGGCGATCGCCTTGCGGCAAACTCACCTCGCGCAGCAAGCGACGCTGGCCCTGCAAGGCGCTTTCCAGCGCACGCAAATGCGCCTGCACCTCGCAATCCGCCGACAGGTTCTCCACCAGCACCTCGAGCACCCCGCCACACGGCAGGCGAATGTTCGAGCGCCGGTCGCTGCCGTCGCCATAGCGCACGATGGCCACCGGCTCGGGAAACTCGCCCAAGGCCACGCGCTCGAGAAAATCATCTTCCACGCAGCCGCCCGACAGCGAGCCAACCCACTGCCCGCTGTCGTTCACCGCCAGCAGCGAGCCCGGCGCGCGGGGCGCCGAGCCGTAGGTGGCAAGCACCGTGCACAACCAGACCCGCTGGCCGTTGCAGGACCACTGCAACGCCTGGCGTATGACCTGTAGATCGAGATGCTGCACCGTTTACTCCGCCTTCAGCTCGGCGAGCTGCTGCACGCTCAGGTCACCGGGCAATCCACCCCAGGCCTGGCGCAGGTAGTTGACCATGTCCGTCAGCTGCTGGTCATCGAGCTTGTCGGCAAAGCCTGGCATCGGCTGCATGCGCTCGAAGCCAGTGAACTGCTGCTCACGGATGCCGTCAACAATGGCCTTGACCAGGTTGCGCGAGTCGCCCTGGCGCAGCACGGTGTTGCCCTGCATGGCCACCGCGATGTGCGGCTTGCCCTCGCCGTCGACGCCGTGGCAACCGGCGCAGACGTTGAGGTACTGCTGGCGGCCGCGCTTGGCGCTGTCGGTCAGCTGCTCCAACGGCACTTCCTTGATGACTTTGGCCGCCGGCGGCTGGTCGCCCAGCAGGTAGGTAGCCATGGCCGCCAGGTCAGCGTCCTCCAGGTGCTGGGTACTGAGGTGCACCACCGGGAACATCTCGTTGAACATGCTGCCCTGGGCACTGATGCCGTGCTTGAGGAAGGTGGTCAGGTCCGGCTGGGTCCAGCCTCGGTCGGCCAGGTCCTGGGCCAGCAGGCTCGGCGCCAGGTAGCCATTGAGCAGGCCGCCGGTCAGGCGCTTGTCCTGTTGCAGCGCACCGATCGGGTTGCGCGGGGTGTGGCATTCGCCGCAGTGGCCCATGACTTCGACCATGTACTGGCCGCGCTGCCAGGCCGGGCTCTTGCCCTCGGTGGGCTGCAGCTGGACGCTCTTGCCGTAGAGCATGTTCCAGCCGGACAGGCCCGTGCGCACGTTGAACGGGAAGCTCAGCTTGGTCTCCGGCGCCGGGCGGTTGATCGGCGGGATGGTCATCAGGTACGCCAGGATCGCGTCGGAGTCTTCCCGGCTGATCAGGTGGTACGAGGTGTACGGCATGGCCGGGTACAGGTTGGCGCCATCCTTGCGCTTGCCTTCGGTGACGGCCGCAAAGAATTCGTCGGCGCTGTAGTTGCCGATGCCGTACTGCTTGTCCGGGGTGATGTTGCTGCCGTAGATGGTGCCGAACGGCGAATGGATCGGCAGGCCACCGGCAAACGGTGCGCCGCCCTCGGCGGTGTGGCACGCCATGCAGTCGGCGGCGCGGGCCAGGTATTGACCACGTTTGACCTGCGCGTCATCGGACGCCTGGGCAGCCAGCGAGACGGCAAGACCAAGCGCCAGCGCCAGGCCGGAACGAACGAAGCCCATGCTCAACCCTCCTTGACCAGGCCAAGATCATTGAGCACCGTGCGCGTGGCGTCGTAGTAACGCACGTAACCGGTACAACGGCAGATGTGGTGACCCAGGCTTGCCTCGATGCTGTCTTCCACTTCGCTTTTCTTCAGGGGCTGGCGCTGGGCCTTTTCCACCAGCACGGTGGCGGCGTTGACGAAGCCCGGTGCGCAGTAGCTGCACTGGAAGGCGAACAGGTCGACGAACTTCTGCTGGATCGGGTTCAGCGTCATGTTGCCGGCCTCGTCCTGCTTGGCGTGGCCTTCGATGGTGCGCACTTTCTTGCCGGCGAAGTAATGGACGCCGGTGATGCAGGTGCGCACTTCTTCGCTGGTGCCGTCGGGGTTGTCGACGATCACCACGCAGGCGTGGCAGATGCCCTGGCCGCAGCCCAGGCGGGAACCGGTGAGGTTCTGGTGTTCGTGCAGGTAGTCGTTCATCGACAGGTCATCGGGGACCTCGACCGGGCCGACCGGTTGACCGTTGAGGGTCAGTTGAAGCGAACGGTTAGCCATTGAGGGCCTCCTTGATACGGGCTGGAGTAATCGGAAGATCGCGTACACGTTTGCCAATGGCATGGGCCACGGCGTTGCCGATGGCACCGACCACCGGGATCATCACCACCTCGGCGATGCCTTTGGACGGGTCGGTCGGCGACAGCGGCGGCAGGATTTCGGACGTCTGCTGCCAGACCGCCACATCCTTGGCGAACGGTAAGCGATACCGGTTGAAGTTCCAGTCGCCCTCCCCTGGGCCACCTTCATGCAGGGGCATCTCTTCGGTCAGCGCATGGCCGATACCCATGGCAATACCGCCTTCGAGCTGGCCCTTGACCAGTTCCGGCACCAGCACGCGGCCACACTCGACCCAGCTGTGGTGGTTGAGCACCTGCACTTCACGGGTGCCTTTGTTGACTTTCACTTCGACGATGGTCGCCACCGGGCTGTAGTAGGTGACCATGGCGTTGTTCAGCTGGGTCGCCGGGTAGCCAGGATTCTGCCGATCGAGCAGGTGGTAGCCGTCGCTGTTCATCTGGGCTTTCTTGGCGTTGGGCGCGCCGTCGCCATATTTCACCGCCATGGCATCGAGCGGGAAGCGCTCGCGCACACCATCGATGACGAAGTCGGCCTCGGCCCAGCTCCAGCGGTTGAAACCGTGCACGCTGACGCCGGTCACCAGGCCCATTTCGTGGGCTTTCTTCGCCAATTCGGCGAACGGGATAGGCGACAGGCCGTTGCCGGTCAGCTCACCGTTGACCCACACCGCGTTCTCGCGGCGCACCACCAGCGGGTTGGCCTGGCCACCGAACGGGCCCTTGCTCCACAGCGCCATGGCGGCAGGCCAGAGGCCGTGGTTGAACAGCACGCGCGCCGCTTCGCGGGTGGCGTGGCTGAAGTAGAAGGCCGAGTTGGTCGCCGACGATGGCGAGGCCAGCTTGGCGACCCAGCGCGGGTTGCGCAGCGCGGCGTCCTGTTCGGCCTGGCTGATCAGGTACGGGTTGCCGCTGGTGCTCAGTTGCAGTTCCGGCCATTCGGTGACGGCGGTTTTGACCTCATCGGCCGAGCGGCCAAGGAAGTCGCTGACCACCAGGGCCTGGGAAGTGGACATGCCGGTGCCCAGCTCGGTGCCGATATGGCGCAGGCTGATGCGGCCATCCTGGGTGAATTCGATGCTGGCCATCGGCGCTTCGGCGCCGGTGCCGAAGTCTTTCTGGGTGATGGCAAAACCTACGCCGTACCAGTGATCCGGGTCCTTGGCGTCCATCGCCTGCTTGCGCGCGGCGCGGTTGCGCCACCACTCGTGGGCGGCAGCCTTGTCGAGGATCTCGTACAGGCGCAAGGCGCCGGCCGGTACCGCGCCCTGGGTGTTCTTCATGCCCGACTTCAGCGCGTTGGCACGTCGCAGTTCGATGGCATCGACGCCCAGGCGGTCGGCGATCTCGTCGACCATCATCTCGGTGGCAGCCATGCTCTGCAGGGTGCCGTAGCCGCGCATGGAGCCGGCCTCGACGCCACGCGAGTGGTAGGCGGTGACGGACAGGTCGTTCTGCGGCATGTAGTAGATCGACTGCGCAGCCGTTGCACCGACCGCAGCCACCGACGGGCTGTAGTTGATCCGGCCACCGCCGTCACAGCTCATGTCGGCGCGGAAGATCTTGAAGGTGTTGTCCTTCTTGTCCACGGCCAGTTGGTAGCGGATGTCGAAGGCGTGGCGCTTGATGCCGCTCTGGAACTGCTCGTAGCGGTCGTTGGCCAGGCGAATCGGCACACCGGCGCCATACAGCGCGGCAACCGCGGCGTAGAACACGAAGATGTTGTTGTCCTTGGAGCCGTAACCCACGGTGTAGCCAGGGTGCATGTTCAGGTGCTGCAGGCCGAAGCGCGACGGCTTGATCATGTGCACGCATTCCTGCGCCGCTTCGAACGGGCACTGGGTAGCGACCACGAAGTGCAGCGTACCGCTGGTCGGGTCGTACCAGCCGTTGCCGTTGTCCGGCTCCAGCGCCGCCGGCTCGATGGACGGGGTCTTGTAGCGCTCGTCGAACACCAGCCAGTCCTGCGGCGGGTTGTCGAGCTGCTCGCCCATGCGCTTGGCATAGAACAGGCCCTGCTCGGTCAGGTCGCCATGCTGGTTGGGCTCCTTCGACCACACCGGTTTGCGGTTGAGGATGGTCGGGAACAGCATGGAGTTCTTCAGGCTGGAGAACTCGTCGTCATCGAACGGCGTGGCGCCGCCGACACGCACGAAGCGGAAGCTGCCATAGGGGTCGCGCTGGTACAGCGGTGCCTGGGCGCCGTAGCGGATCGCCTTGTCGTTGAACTGCAGCTGGCGCTTGGCCTGGCGGTAGCGCTCGAAGTCGTGCCAGATCAGGATCGCCACCGGGTGGCCGATGAACATCGGCACCTTGCCCGGGGGCAGCAGCGGGTCGGGCGAGTGGGCTTCAGGCCAGGCGATGCCATCCTTTTGCAGGTCGGCGGCCGTGACGATGCGGTCCGGCTGCAGGTCGGCGCCCAGCCAGTCGAGGTCGTAGCCGGCGTAGATGCGGTCGGCCTTGGTGATCTTGAGCAACATCGCGTGGCCTTGCTGGGCGGGCCAGCCGGGCATGTCCTTGGCGCGGATGTCGCGGGCGAAGACCTTGTTGCCACACACCTTGGACAAGGCGTCGTTACGGAAACGCGCCTTGCCGTCGTGGTTCATCCACTTCTGCGGCGAGGTGGTGACACGGTCTTCCATCAGGGCGGCAAATGCCTGGCTGCCAAGCGGCGCCATGGTCACGCCGACACCGGCGATCAACCCACCTTGCAGGAAGGAGCGCCGGGATATATCACGGTTGGACATGCTGGATCCTCTGGGCAGAAATAGAGGTCTGCCCATCTTTTGATTTCTTGATTCTAGATGCAGGGAAAATCGGGAGGGGGGAAAAGCCTGAAAGCTGACTATAAAGTCAGTTTTATATCAGGAAAAAGCCGCTTTGGCAAAGTCAAGCGGACAGTATGTCGCGGTATGTCTGAATCGGCCGCAGCCATTTGCAGGAAGCGGGTTAACCTTGGGTTAATCGACCCACGCCAGCATGGCCCCACTTCACGTACTGCCAAGGCGAAGACATGCGCGTCCTTCTACTCTTCCTGACATTGCTGCTGGCCGGCCCACTGCAAGCCAACCCCTTCGACGTCAAACCCGACTTCCTGCCGGTGGACCAGGCCTTCGTGCTGACCCACGACCGCCAGGCCGACGGCCAGATGCGCCTGTTCTTCCAGATCAAGCAGGGGTACTACCTGTACCAGAAGCGCCTTAAGTTCGACGGCCTGCCCGCCGACCAGCAGCCGCAACTGCCGCCAGCCCTCAACCACCACGACGAGTACTTCGGCGACAGCGCGGTGTACCGTGACCAGCTCGAACTGCTGCTGCCGGCCAACGCCCAGGGCCAGCTGCGCCTGGGTTGGCAGGGTTGCGCCGACGCGGGCCTGTGCTATCCGCCGCAGACCACCGTGATCGAGCTGGGCGGCAAGGTCGCGCCAGTCGCCGACCAGGCCAGCGACCAGGCCCTGGCCAGCGGCCTGCAGAGCGCCAGCCTGGCCTGGAGCCTGCTGGCGTTCTTCGGCCTTGGCCTGCTGCTGGCGTTCACCCCCTGCTCGCTGCCGATGCTGCCGATCCTCGCCGGCATCGTCCTGGGCAACGGCGCCAGCGCGCGGCGTGGCTGGGTGCTGGCGGGCGTCTACGTCTTGAGCATGGCACTGGTGTACGCGGCACTGGGCGTGGTCGCCGCCCTGCTGGGCGCGAGCCTTCAGGCCTGGCTGCAACAACCCTGGCTGCTGGGGAGCCTGGCGGCATTGTTCGTGCTGCTGGCCTTGCCGATGTTCGGCGCTTTCGAGCTGCAACTGCCTGCCGCCTTGCGCGACCGCCTGGACCGTGCCGGGCAAGGCACTCAGGGCGGCAACCTGTTTGGCGCCGCGTTGCTGGGCGCGTTGTCCGGGTTGCTGATGGGTCCGTGCATGACCGCGCCGCTGGCCGGTGCGCTGCTGTATATCGCCCAGAGCGGTGATGTGCTGCAGGGTGGGTTGGTGCTGTTCAGCCTGGGCCTGGGCATGGGCGTGCCGCTGCTGTTGCTGGTGACCCTGGGCAACCGTTACCTGCCGCGCCCTGGCGCCTGGATGAACCGTGTCAAAGGGGTGTTCGGCTTCGTGTTCCTGGCCATGGCCCTGTACACCGTGCGCGGCCTGCTGAGCGCACCGCTGCTGCTGGCCTTGAGCGGCGCCTGGATGATCGCCCTGGGCTGGGCCTCCTGGCCTGCCCTGCAGCGTTTGCCTGCGCTGCGCGCGGTGCCGCTGCTGGGTGCACTGTGGGGTGGCTTGCTGCTGGTCGGCGCCGCAGCCGGTGGCGATGACCTGTGGCAGCCGTTGCGGCCATTCGCTGGCAGCGGCGCCGCGCCGGCTGCCGCGCAGCACGGCGAAGACGCATTCGTCACGGTCAGCAGCCCGCAAGACCTGCAACGCGAGCTGGACGCCGCCAAGGCCCGCGGCCAGTGGGTGATGCTGGACTACTATGCCGACTGGTGCGTGTCGTGCAAGGTCATGGAAAAGCAGGTGTTCGCCCGCAACGAGGTGCAGGCCAGCCTGGCCGACGTGCACCTGTTGCGCCTGGACGTGACCGCCGACGCGCCGGCCAGCCGCGAGCTGCTGCAACGCTACCAGGTACCCGGCCCGCCGAGCATCATCTGGCTCGGCCCGGAAGGCGAGGAACGCCGTGCGCGGCGCATCACCGGTGAAGTGGACGCCGCCGCGTTCCTGCAACACTGGACCCAGACCAGGAGCCAAGGCTGATGCTGACCGTCACGCTGGGGCCATTGACCATGGCCCTCAACCACCTGTTGATGCTCGCCGCCCTGGGCGTGGCCAGCCTGGTCGGATGGTGGGCCGCCCGGCGTGGCGGTGAAAGCCCGGAGTCGGCGCTGTTCAACCTGTTCCTGATCGGCCTGCTGTGCGCCCGCCTGGGCTTCGTCGTGGCCTACTGGCCGATGTACCGCGACGACCTGCTGCAGGTGATCGATATCCGCGATGGCGGTTTCCTGTTCTGGTCAGGGCTGGTCGGCATCGTCCTCGCCGCCCTCTGGCAAGGCTGGCGCCATCCCGGGCTGCGTCGACCATTGGGCTGGGCGTTGTTCAGTGGCGCGCTGTTCTGGGGCCTGGCCAGCCTGGGCGGCCACCTGTACAGCAAGGGCACCGAGCTGCCCGAGCTGAGCCTGCGCAATGCCGGTGGCCAGTCGGTGGCCCTGCACAGCTACCGCGGCAAGCCGCTGGTGATCAATATCTGGGCCACCTGGTGCCCGCCGTGCCGGCGCGAGATGCCGGTGTTGCAGCAGGCCCAGGGCGAATACCCCCACGTGACCTTCCTGTTCGTCAACCAGGGCGAAACGCCGGAGAACGTCAGCACCTTCCTCGCCACCACCGGCCTGAGCCTGACCCATGTGCTGTTCGATGGCACTGGCGTGCTGGCCCAGCGGGTCGGCTCGATGGCGTTGCCGACCACCTTGTTCTACGACGCCGACGGCCGCCTGATCGGCAGCCACCTCGGCGAGCTGTCCCGGGCCAGCCTGCGTCACGCCCTGGAACCCTTCCAACGGGCCGCCGCGCCCGCCCCTGCCGCACAAGGAAATTGACATGCGATTGACTGCACTGCTGCCCCTCTCCCTGGCCCTGCTGGCCGCCCCACTGGCGCAAGCCGAAGAACTGCCGAAGGCGATCCAGCAACTGCAAGCCAAAGGTGCCGTGATCAAGGGCAGCTTCGATGCGCCCGACGGCCTGCGCGGCTACGCCGCCGAGTACCAGAACAACGGCATCGCCTTCTACCTCACGCCGGATGGCAAGCATGTGCTGGTCGGTAGCCTGTTCGACGAGCAGGGCAACGACATGAGTGCCGAGCCGCTGGAAAAGCTGGTGTACGGGCCGATGTCCAAGGCCATCTGGGCGAAGCTGGAGAACACCAGCTGGATCGCCGATGGCAAGGCCGATGCACCGCGCAAGGTGTACCTGTTCAGTGACCCGAACTGCCAGTACTGCAACATGTTCTGGCAGCAGGCGCGGCCGTGGGTGGAGTCGGGCAAGGTGCAACTGCGGCATATCATGGTTGGCATCATTCGCGAGGACAGCCCGGGCAAGTCGGCGGCGCTGCTGGCCGCAAAAGACCCGGCCAAGGCGCTGCAGCAGCATGAGAAGGCTGGCAGGGCGAGCACGCTGAAGGCGTTGGACAAGGTGCCAGAGGCGGTGCAGAAGAAGCTTGAGGCCAATCTGGCGTTGATGGATGAGATGGGGTTGCAGGCGACGCCGGCGATTTTCTATCAGGATGAGCAGGGGAACCTGCAGAGCCAGCAAGGGGCGCCAAGGCCGGAGCTGCTGGGGCAGATTCTCGGCAAGCGTTGAGGTTTCGGTAGTCTGCACCGGCCCCGCCGGCAAGCCGGCTCCCACAGGTATGGCGCACGGTTTGAAGCCAGCGCTGTCCATGTGGGAGCCGGCTTGCCGGCGATTGCTTTTACATGTTTTGAAGCAGTTTTTATTGGATATAAGAATTTAGAATTCGGACGCTTCCGACTCAATAAAAAGAAAATTCTTTCGCACAACCCAAAGTAGCGAAAAAAATCTATAACCCTACGAAAGCACTCCTACAGAACTTGCCTACGCAACAACTTCTTATTTAAACACAACATAGTTGACACGCCTTCTAACCCGCATTAAATCTCCTACTGCATCCATCAGCGACGCATAAAACAAAAACCAGGAGTCACCTATGAAAAATCAATTTCAAATCACACCAATGCAAACAATTGAAGAGCCGGCGCCCCGTAAGACTCTCGGGGCGCCCGCACCACTGCGAAGGTGTCGAGATGAAATGCTTAAGAACTTATAACTACGAAATACTCAACTTCCACATCGAACCAATGACCACCACAACGACTCGAGAACCCGTAGAGCCTGAGGGTGCAAGTCTTGAGTTTTGTAGTGCGGCGCAAATCGAGCGCCGCCCGCGCGGCGCATCGCGAGCAAGCTCGCTCCTACATTTGTTGCAACGTACCTATGTCTGATAGGCCATGGTTGTCAGCCTTG
>NZ_AKJC01000228.1 GCF_000282535.1 Pseudomonas sp. GM84
CGGCGATTGGGCTGCAAAGCAGCCCCAGGCCTCAGCGCACTTCGCTGGCCTGAATCGCGGTCAGGGCGATGGTATGCACGATATCGTCCACCTGCGCCCCCCGTGGCAAGTCGTTCACCGGCTTGCGCAAGCCCTGCAGCATTGGCCCCAGGCTGACCCCGTCGGCACTGCGCTGCACCGCCTTGTGGGTGGTGTTGCCGGTGTTCAGGTCAGGGAATACGAACACCGTCGCGCGTCCGGCCACCGGGCTTTGCGGCGCCAGCTGGCGGGCAATCTGCGGGTTGGCGGCGGCGTCGTATTGAAGCGGCCCATCGATCAGCAAACCGTGGTCCGCGGTTTGCGCCAGGCGCGTTGCTTCGCGCACTTTCTCCACTTCCTCGTCGCTTGCCGAATCGCTTGAGTAACTGATCATCGCCACCCGTGGGGCAATGCCGAAGGCTTGCGCCGAATCGGCGCTCTGCCGGGCGATTTCCGCGAGTTCCTCGGCACTGGGGTGCGGGTTCATCACACAGTCGCCATACACCAGCACCTGCTCGGGAAACAGCATGAAGTACACCGACGACACCAGGCTTGCCCCTGGCGCTGTCTTGATCAACTGCAGGGCAGGGCGGATGGTGTTGGCGGTGGAGTGGACCAGGCCCGACACCAGGCCGTCGACTTCATCCAGCGCCAGCATCATGGTGCCGATCACCACCGGGTCTTCCAGCTGCTGTTCGGCCATGGGCGCGTTGAGGTTCTTGCTCTTGCGCAGGTCGACCATCGGTTCGACATAGCGGCCGCGAATCAGCTCTGGGTCCAGCACTTCCAGGTCGGCTGGCAAAGTGATGCCCTGGGCGCGGGCCACGGCCTCGACTTCCTCGGGCTTGGCCAGCAGCACGCAGCGGGCGATGCCGCGCGCCTGGCAGATCGCGGCGGCCTGTACCAGCAGCGGCTCGGCACCTTCCGGCAGGACGATGCGCTTGTTGGCCTGCTGTGCCCGCTGGATCAGCTGGTAGCGGAATACCGCAGGCGACAGGCGCAGCTCGCGGGGCGTGCCACACCGCTGGTGCAGCCAGGCAGCATCGAGGTGGCTGGCGACGAAATCGGTGATGAACTCGGCGCGTTCGCGGTCGTCCACCGGGATTTCGCGGTTCAGCGAATTGAGCTGGTTGGCCGTGTCATAGGAGCCGGTGCTGACCGACAGGATCGGCAGCCCGGCCTGCAGGGCGCCACGGCACAGGCCAAGAATGCGGGCATCGGGCTTGCTGTCGCTGGTCAGCAGCAGGCCGGCCAGCGGCACGCCATTGATCGCCGCCAGGCTCACGGCCAGGATGATGTCATCGCGATCGCCCGGCGTGACCACCAAGGTGCCCGGGGTGAGCAGCGGCACGGTATTGGCCACGGTGCGGGCGCAGATGATGATCTTGTTCATGCGTCGCTGCTCATAGTCGCCGGCATTGAGCACCTGGGCACCGAGCAGGTCGGCCACATCGCGGGTGCGCGGGGCGTTCAGTTCGGGCTGGTAGGGGATGCAGCCGAGCAGACGGAAGTCGTTGCCGCGCAACAGCGGCGAATGTTCGCGCAGGCGGGTGGCGAAGTCGGCCATGCTTTCGTCGGTGCGCACCTTGTTGAGGATTACCCCGAGCACCTTCGGATCACGCGGGCCGCCGAACAGCTGGGCCTGCAGCTCGACGCGCCCGGACAGTTCGCTGAGCACTTCGTTTTCCGGCGCCGAGACCAGGATCACCTCGGCGTCGAGGCTCTTGGCCAGGTGCAGGTTGACCCGTGCCGCATAGCTGGCATGGCGGGTTGGCACCATGCCTTCGACCACCACCACGTCATTGCCGACACAGGCTTGCTGGTAGAGCCGGATGATTTCTTCGAGCAATTCGTCGAGCTGGCCATCGCCAAGCATGCGCTCGACCTGGGCCAGGCTCAGGGGCATGGGGGGCTTGATGCCGTGGGTGCGGGCGATCAGCTCGGTGGAGCGTTCCGGGCCGGTGTCGCCTGGGTGCGGCTGGGCGATCGGCTTGAAGAAGCCGACCTTGAGCCCGGCGCGCTCCAGCGTGCGCACCAGGCCCAGGCTGATCGAAGTCAGGCCGACACCAAAGTCGGTCGGCGCGATGAAAAATGTCTGCATGTGCTTCTCGAAATAAGCGTTGCAAGGAGTCAACGGCCAAGGGTAGCGCTATCGGCCTGCTGTGCACACCAGCCACAGGCGAAAGCCTGGCCGATGCGCTGCGCCCGTTGCGCCGGGTCGAGCACCCACGGGCGCGCTTGCCAGGGCGGCTGGTGGCGCAGGTGCTGGCTGTGACCGCAGGACAGCTCGACCACCCAGTGGCCGTCCTGGTCCTGATGAAAGCCCGTGATCCGACTGGTGGGTCGCCCCTCGTCCGAGGCGCGTTCGCAATCAGGCGATGCCTTGGTTACACTTGTGAGTTCTACATTCTTATGCAAAAGGTCTTACCCATGCTGATCGCCGCCAACAAGGCTGTCTCCATCGACTATACCCTGACCAACGACGCTGGGGAGGTCATTGACAGCTCCTCCGGCGGTGCACCGCTGGTATACCTGCACGGTGCTGCCAACATCATCCCGGGCCTGGAAAAAGCCCTGGAAGGCAAACAGGCTGGTGACGAGCTGGAAGTTGCCATCGAGCCGGAAGAGGCCTACGGCGAGTACCTGGCCGAGCTGGTCAGCACCCTGAACCGTAGCCTGTTCGAAGGCGTCGACGAGCTGGAAGTGGGCATGCAGTTCCACGCTTCGGCGCCGGACGGCCAGATGCAGATCGTGACCATCCGCGACATCGACGGCGACGACGTCACCGTCGACGGCAACCACCCACTGGCTGGCCAGCGCCTGAACTTCAAGGTCAAGGTCATCAATGTGCGTGATGCCAGCGAAGAAGAAATCGCTCACCGCCACATCCATGGCGAAGGTGGCCATCACCACTGATTTTCTGCGCTAAGCTCAGAAGGTCGCCAGGCGCTCGGACAAGCCGGCTCGCCTCCCTGTGGGAGGTGCACGGCTTGGAGGAGCGCCTTTTTAGTGGGCGCAATTCGCCCCAGCGGCAACCGGGAACCTGAGAGGGGATACAACATGAGTGCATTTCACGACCTGACATTGAAGGCGCTGAACGGACAGGACCTGCCTCTGGCACCGTTCAAGGGCCAGGTGGTGCTGGTGGTCAATGTCGCCTCCAAGTGTGGCCTGACGCCGCAATACGCCTCGCTCGAAAAGCTCCAGCAGCAGTTCAAGGGCAAAGGGTTCAATGTGCTTGGCCTGCCCTGCAACCAGTTCGCCGGCCAGGAGCCTGGCAGCGAAAAAGAAATCCAGGATTTTTGCAGCCTCAACTATGGGGTGAGCTTCCCGCTGGGCGCCAAGCTCGAGGTCAACGGGCCGCAGCGTCACTCGTTGTACCGACTGCTGGCGGGCGAGGGGGCCGAGTTTCCTGGCGACATCACCTGGAATTTCGAGAAGTTCCTGGTGGGCAAGGATGGGCGGGTGCTGGCGCGTTTCGCCCCGCGTACCGCGCCGGATGATCCGACTGTGGTGCAGGCCATCGAGAAAGCGTTGGGCTGATTACCCGGGGGCGCCTCGCGCCCATTCGCGGGACAAGCCCGCTCCCACAGGTACAACACAGCCCTTGGATACTGTGAATCACCTGTGGGAGCGGGCTTGTCCCGCGAATGGGGTGCGAAGCGCCCCCAGCGATACACCAGAATCACTCAAATCAATAATGCTGGGCTCAGCTCCCCACTGCCCCTAACCTCAGGCGCATTTCCTCCCCCAGACGGAAGCGCCCATGTCCACCAATCCCCTGTTCCAACCCTTCACCCTCGGCGCGCTCGAGCTGCCGACCCGTGTCGTCATGGCGCCCATGACCCGTACGTTCTGCCCCAGTGGCGTCCCCCATGCCGGTGTGGTCGAGTACTACCGCCGCCGCGCCGCCGCTGGCGTGGGCCTGATCATCACCGAGGGCACCACGGTCGAGCACAAGGCCGCCAACGGTTACCCCAATGTTCCGCGCTTTCACGGTGAAGACGCCTTGGCAGGCTGGAAGCAGGTGGTCGATGCGGTCCATGCCGAAGGCGGGCGAATCGTCCCGCAGCTCTGGCACGTAGGCGCGGTGCGCCGCCTGGGCACCGCGCCGGACGTCAGCGTGCCGGGCTACGGACCGAGCGAGAAGGTCAAGGATGGCCAGGTACTGGTGCAGGGCATGAGCCACGACGATATCCGTGAAGTGATCGCCGCCTTCGCCCAGGCCGCCCGTGATGCCCAGGCCATCGGCATGGACGGCGTGGAGATCCATGGTGCCCACGGTTACCTGATCGACCAGTTCTTCTGGGCCGCCAGCAACCGCCGTGACGATGAATACGGTGGCGACCTGGCTGGCCGCTCGCGCTTCGCCATCGAGCTGATCCAGGCCGTGCGGGCGGCGGTGGGGCCAGACTTCCCGATCATCTTCCGGTTCTCGCAATGGAAGCAGCAGGACTACAGTGCGCGCCTGGTGGAAACGCCAGAGGCCTTGGCCGCCTTCCTCAAGCCATTGTCCGACGCGGGTGTGGATATCTTCCACTGCTCCACTCGGCGTTTCTGGGAACCGGAGTTCGAAGGCTCGGCATTGAACCTGGCCGGCTGGACGCGCCAACTGACCGGCAAACCGACCATCACCGTGGGCAGCGTGGGGCTCGATGGCGAGTTCCTGCAGTTCATGGTCGATACCGACAAAGTGGCCAAGCCAGCCAGCCTGGAAGGCCTGCTGCGCCGCCTGGGCGACGAGGAGTTCGACCTGGTAGCGGTGGGCCGGGCCTTGCTGGTGGACGCCGAATGGGCGCAGAAAGTGCGCCAGGGCCGTGAGGCAGACGTGCTGCCGTTCAGCCGCGAGGCGCTGTCGACCCTGGCTTGATGGCCAAGGCAGTGTCTGTCACCGGGCTGCTGGCGGGCAGCGCGCGGCAGGCATTGCTCAGGTGCATCTCGAACTGCTCGACGATCGCTGGCCAGCCCTGACGGCTGGCATGCTGGCGCGCGTTGAGTCGAACCCGGCGCAAGGTTTCGCTTTCTTCCAGCAACCAGCAGGCCGCATCGATGAAGGCAGCCTGGTCGCCGGGCATGGCCAGGGCACCACTGTGGCCATGGCGAATGTGCTGCGCAGCGGCGGCCTCGTCGTAGGCGACCACCGCCAGGCCCGAAGCCATGGCTTCGAGCACCACGTTGCCGAAGGTTTCGGTCAGGCTCGGGAACAGGAACAGGTCGCCGCTGGCGTAATGCTCGGCCAAGGTCTCACCCCGCTGCGCGCCGCAGAACAGCGCTTCCGGCAGTTGTTGTTCCAAGGCTGCCCGTTGAGGGCCGTCACCGACGACGATCAGGCGCAAGCGCTGCTGTGGATAAGTTTTCTGCAGCGCCGCCATGCAAAGGCGCAGCAGTGCCAGGTTCTTTTCCGCAGCCAGGCGCCCGACATGCAGCACTGCAATGTCATCCGCACCAAGCCCCCAGGCCTCGCGCAGTGACTGGCTGCGCCGGGCCGGGTTGAACAGGCAGGCATCGACCCCGCGGGCCATCAGCGCCAGGCGCTCGAAGCCGCGGCGTTCCAGCTCCACGCGTTGGCTGGCGCTGGGCACCAGGGTGGCGACGGTGCGCCGGTGGAACCAGCGCAGGTAGTGGGTGAGCAGGCGTGCCAGCAGGCCGAGGCCATACTGGCCGGAATACTGCGGAAAGTTGGTGTGGAAGCCACTGACCACCGGTACGCCCAGGCGCCGGGCCGCGCGCAGCGCGCTGAGCCCCAGCGGGCCTTCGGTGGCGATGTACAGCACGTCCGGGCGCTGCCTGCGCCAACGCCGCAGCAGGGTGTGCATCGACACTTCGCCCCACTGCAGGCCGGGGTAGCCGGGCAGCGCCCAGCCGCGGCACAGCAGCAGCTGCTGGTCGTTATCCACAGGCACTTCGCCCGCCTGGCGCGGCCGCACGACCTCCACGTGATGGCCACGCTGACGCAGTCCGTCGCTCAGGCGGCCAAGGGTATTGGCCACCCCATTGATTTCGGGGGGGAAGGTCTCGCTGACCAGGGTGATGCGTAGGGCAGGTGTATTCATGAGAAAAAGTGTCCGCCTGCTGCATTGCGCGCTTGTGACGGCCGCATGACATGCAGATGACGGCTGAACGCCGGCCATTTCAGCTGTGTGAATTTTTCCTTGCAGGCTGCTCAAGAACCCCCGCCGGGCAGCCGATGAAGTTGCACTCGATCAGGTTATGCGCTCCGGGAGAGCGGGAATGTTCAACAGCAAGCTCAAGAAAGAAATCCAGCAACTGCGTGAGGAGCTGCTGTGCGTCGAGCAGGTCAAGCACAGCCTGGACAGCGAAATGCTGGTACTGCAACTCGACCCCCAAGGTCGCATCGAGGAGGTCAATGGCAACTTCGAAAAAGAGATGCTCTACCGTGCCGAACAACTGATCGGACGCAATATCGAAGAGATCGTGCCGGCGCATGTGAAGCAGCTCGATTTCTACCAGCGCATGAAAAGCGCCATCAGCCGTGGTGAGCACCTCAACGGGGCGTTCCGCCTGCAGCGCGGCAATGGCGAGGAAGCCTGGCTGCGCTCGATCCTGCAACCGGTCAAGACCGCTGACGGCCGGATCAAGTACTTTTCCCTGCATTCCAGTGACCTGACCCGCACCATCGAGACCTCGCGCGAACACGAGAGCCTGATCAAGGCATTGATGCGCTCCACCGCCGTGATCGAATTCAACCTCGATGGCCAGGTGCTGACGGCCAACGAGCGTTTCCTGCAAACCCTGGGTTACAGCCTGGAGCAGGTACGCGGCAAGCATCACCGCATGTTCTGTGAGCCGGAGGAGGCCAGCTCTTCGGGCTACCAGGCGTTCTGGGACGAGTTGCGCCGCGGCGAATACGTGGCCGAACGTTTCAAGCGCGTCGACGCCCATGGGCGAACCGTCTGGCTGGAAGCGTCCTACAACCCGATCTTCGATACCCACGACGTGCTGTACAAAGTCGTCAAGTTCGCCACCGTCATCACCGATCAGGTCAACCAGGAGCAGGCCGTGGCGCAGGCAGCGGACATCGCCTATACCACCTCGCTGGAAACCGACCACAGCGCGCGCAAGGCCACCGATGTGGTGACCCAGACCGTGGAAGTGATGCGCGGCCTGGAGGGCTCGATGCAGGACGCCGCCGAAGGCATACAGGCGCTGGACAAGCAGTCGAAGGTGATCGGCGCGATCATCAAGACCATCAGCGACATCGCCGGCCAGACCAACCTGCTGGCGCTCAACGCCGCCATCGAGGCCGCCCGCGCCGGCGAACAGGGCCGCGGTTTTGCCGTGGTCGCCGACGAAGTGCGCCAGCTGGCGTCACGCACCAGCAGCGCCACCGAAGAGATCGCCAAGGTGGTTCAGCAGAACGAGCAGCTGGCTCAGGCGGCGGTGGACATCATCGATACCAGCAAGCGCCAGGCCGAACAGGGGCTGGCGCTGGCGGCGGATACCGGTGGGGTGATCGTCGAGATTCAGGAAGGGGCGAAGAAGGTGGTGGATGCGGTGGGGCAGTTTTCCAGTCAGCTGAGTCAGTGAGCAAAGGCGCCGCGATGCGGCGCCATGGTCTTCAGTTGCGCTCCCGCACCCAGAACAACGTAGCCCCCGCCACCGCTGCAGGCATCATCAGGATATTGACGAACGGGATCATCAGCGCGAGATAGGTGATCCCGCCGAAGCCCATGCTTTGCCAGCGCTTCTGCCGCAACCAGGCCAGCATGTCCTGCCAGCTCATCTTGTTGTTGTCCGCCGGGTAGTCGATGTACTGGATGGCCATCATCCACACGCCGAAGATCAGCCACAGCGGCGCGGCGATCACGTTGACCACCGGGATGAACGACAGGATGAACAGGCCGATGGCGCGCGGCAGGAAGTAGCCGAGCTTGCGCATCTCGCGGCCGAAGGTCCGCGGCACCATGGCTATCAGTTCACCCCAGCTGAACGCCGGGAAGTTGTCCTGGCCGCGCACCACCACCTCGACCTTCTCGGCCAGGAACCCGTTGAACGGCGCGGCGATGATGTTGGCCACCAGGGTGAAGGTGAAGAACACCATCAGCACCAGCAAGGCGACGAACAGCGGCCAGAGGATGTAGTTGAGGAAGCTCAACCAGCTCGGCAGGGTCGGCATCAGGGTGTCGAGCCACAGGCTGAACTGGTGCCCGGCGAAGTAGATCAGGCCGCCGAACAGCAGCAGGTTGATCGCCAAAGGCAGCAGCACGAACAACCGCAGGTTGGGGCTCAGCACCAGTTTCAGGCCTTCGCGCAGGTATTGGGGGCCAGAGAGGACAGGGGCTTGCATCGAGACGCTCCGCAGAGAAGGAAAACGCGCTGACCTTACCGAGTTTGTTGCGCCGACGAAAGGCAGGCGACCATGAAGAAACCACCTGTAACAAATGCCCCAGAGCGGTTTTTACCCGATGAAATCCGCAGATAGAGGATGCCTATGAGGTGGATTGTCGAAGGATATTTCCTTAATCTCTGCCACCTCGCTACAGTGCGCTCAACTTTCCGCTTTCTGGACCTGCGCGTTGTAGCCTTCCCCAAGTGCTGCGTGGGTCCTTTTTAACTTTCCAGCTGGCGCCGCCGGTATCCCGATGCTGGCCCCTGCGCCCCGCTCGACAGGAGTTCGACATGTCTGAAGTACGTCATTCGCGCGTCATCATCCTCGGTTCCGGCCCTGCCGGTTACAGCGCCGCGGTCTATGCCGCCCGTGCCAACCTCAAGCCGCTGCTGATCACCGGCATGCAGGCCGGCGGCCAGCTGACCACCACCACCGAAGTCGACAACTGGCCGGGCGACCCCCACGGCCTGACCGGCCCGGCGCTGATGCAGCGCATGCAGGAGCACGCCGAGCGCTTCGAGACCGAGATCGTCTTCGACCATATCAATGCCGTCGACCTGGCCAACAAGCCGTACACCCTGCAGGGTGACAGCGGCAAGTACACCTGCGACGCGCTGATCATCGCCACTGGCGCCAGCGCGCGTTACCTGGGCCTGCCGTCGGAAGAAGCGTTCATGGGCAAAGGCGTTTCCGCCTGCGCAACCTGCGACGGCTTCTTCTACCGCAACAAGCCGGTAGCGGTTGTCGGCGGCGGCAACACCGCCGTGGAAGAGGCGCTGTACCTGGCCAACATCGCCAGCAAGGTGACCCTGGTGCACCGTCGCGAGACCTTCCGCGCCGAGAAGATCCTGGTCGACAAGCTCAACGCCCGTGTGGCCGAAGGCAAGATCGAGCTCAAGCTCAACGCCACCCTGGACGAAGTGCTGGGCGACAACATGGGCGTGACCGGTGCGCGCCTGAAGAACAACGATGGCAGCAGCGACGAAATCAAGGTCGACGGCGTGTTCATCGCCATTGGCCACACCCCGAACACCTCGCTGTTCGAAGGCCAGCTGACCCTCAAGGACGGCTACCTGGTGGTCAACGGTGGCCGTGAAGGCAACGCCACCGCGACCAACGTCGAAGGCGTGTTCGCCGCCGGTGACGTGGCTGACCACGTTTACCGCCAGGCCATTACCTCGGCGGGCGCAGGCTGCATGGCGGCGCTGGATGTCGAGCGTTACCTGGACGGGCTGGCCAACGCCTCGTTCTGATTCATGGGCATAAAAAAACCGGCCATCTGGCCGGTTTTTTTTGCCTGGAATCTTCTGCGGCTGTAATGGCCTCTTCGCGGGGCAAGCCCGCTCCCACAGTGACACCACATGACTCAAGTCCGAAGTGATCCTGTGGGAGCGGGCTTGCCCCGCGAAGAGGCCAGTACAGCCACTGCCTCTCTTAAAGGCTCAACCGCATCGACAGGTCCACAGCCTTCACATCCTTGGTCATGGCACCAATCGAGATGTAATCCACCCCCGTCTCGGCGATCACCCGCAGGGTGCTCTCGTTCACCCCACCACTGGCTTCGAGCTTGGCCTTGCCCGCAGTGATGCGCACCGCTTCGCGCATTTCGTCCAGGGTCAGTTCATCGAGCATGATGATATCGGCACCGGCCGCCAGCGCCTGGCGCAGTTCGTCCAGGCTTTCCACCTCGATTTCCACGGGTTTGCCCGGCGCGATGCGGTGCGCCGCCGTCACGGCCTCGGCCACGCCACCACTGGCGGCGATGTGGTTTTCCTTGATCAGGAAGGCATCGTAAAGGCCGATGCGGTGGTTGTGGCAACCGCCGCAGGTCACGGCGTACTTCTGCGCCAGGCGCAGGCCGGGGAGGGTCTTGCGGGTGTCGAGCAAGCGCACCTGGGTGTCGCCGACCAGGTCGGCGAGAAAGCGCGCGCGGGTGGCCACGCCCGACAGCATCTGCAGGAAGTTCAGCGCACTGCGCTCGCCGCTGAGCAGCGAACGGGCCGGGCCTTCGAGGTGGAACAGCGGCTGGTTGGCGGTGGCGCGGTCGCCGTCGCTCACCTGCCAGTGCACCGCTACACGCGGGTCGAGCTGGCGGAACACGGCATCGACCCAAGCAGTGCCGGCAATCACGCAATCTTCACGGGTGATGATGGTGGCCTTGGCCAGGCGCTCGGCCGGGATCAGCTGCGCGGTGATGTCGCCACTGCCAATGTCCTCCAGCAGCGCGCGGCGCACGTTGGCTTCGATCTCGGCGGTCAGGTCGGCAAGGCGTAGGTTCGGCATGTTCGGCTCCACAAGCAAGATGCCGGCGATTATAGGGCAGGGGGCCGGTGTGTACAGCGGCCTTGCAGCTGACCTTTGGTCAGGCCGGCTGAGCATTTGCTCAAAAGCAGGGTCTTTGAGCAGCAAGCGAAGAGCCGCTGGCAGCTGTCAGTTTTTTTACCGATAATGACGCCCAGTATTTGGCGTCATAGCTTTGACGATGATTTGCGCCATCGCACTCATCACCCAGCAAGGAGTCCGGGATGCATAAAGAAGGCAAGGTGGTGCCCTTGGCGGCCGCCATCGATCGAGGCGCGCGCACGCCCTTGCCTTGCCTCCCGGTGTTGCTCCTGCAGATTCGCGACAAGGCTGCTCTCCAACTGCGCCTAGGCCTGCAGGCACTGTTCGACAATGCCGACGACACCCTCTTCGAGATGGCTGACAAGGCGCTCGACCGGCATGACCAGAACCTCTATTTCGAAGCCATGCGTGACCTGCGTCTGAAGCGCAAGAGCATCGAGCGGGGCTTCCTCGACAGCTTCCATGCCACCTTCGCACTTATCGGCCAGGTCGATCCCCTGGGGGAGGCCGACAGCCTTGGCGACAACGCGCAACGGGAGCGCGCAGCCGCCGTCGACGGCATGGTCGCGCGGGTGTTGTCGCGCGACGGTGTTGCCTTCGCACAATTGGGCCTGCGTTTGCAGAGTCTGATCGAACGGCCGCTGGCCGAGCGGCAAAACCCACTTGGGCCAGCTGCACTGTGCAGGTACTTCCTGGATGCCGGGCGTAGCCTGGGTGTCGGTCTGCGGGTCAAGCTGATCCTGCTGACCTTGTTCGAACGCTATGTGTTGCGTGACGTCGACGTGCTGTATGGCGAGGCCAACCAGTTGCTGGCTGCCGCCGGTGTGCTGCCAGAGCTCACGCCCGCACCGCGCCGGCGTGCCGAGGACCGTCGCCAGATCGCCCAGCGGGTGAAGGCCAACCTGTCGGCGGACGATGCCATTGGCGCGGACAACGCCGGCCAGGCGTTCTTCGCCTCGCTGCAAGTGCTCCTGGCGCCGGCTCGCGAGCGTATCGCGCCGCGCCTGCAGGCCCATGGAGCAGCGCAACCGATCAATACCGCCGACCTGCTGCGCCTGCTTTCGCACCTGCAGTGCTACGTGCCTGCCACGGTCGAGGATGACGACTTCGACCTCGGCCAGCAGCTCGAGCAGCTGCTGTTGCGGGTCAGCGTGCGCAGCGGTACCCGTCGGTGCATCGCCACGGCCGACGTTGACATGATCAACCTGGTCGGCCTGCTGTTCGCGTCCATTCAGGCCGACGACAACGTGCCGCTGAGCCTGCGTGCGCTGCTCGCACGGCTGCACATTCCGCTGCTCAAGGTGGCCTTGCTGGACAGCGGGCTGTTCAGCAAGGCCAGCCACCCGGCTCGGCGCCTGCTCAACGAGATCGCTGCCGTGGCGATCGGTTGGGATACCGGCGGCGAGGGCCTGCGGGACAGCTTGCACGCGCGGGTGGAGCGGATCGTTCAGCGCCTGCTCAACGATTTCTCCGAAGACCCGGCGCTGTTCGCCGAGCTGCTTGAAGATTTTCACGCCTTCAGCCATGACGAGCGTCGTCGTAACGAACTGCTCGAACAACGCACCCGCGACGCCGAAGAAGGGCGCGCCCGCGCCTTGCAGGCCCGCCTGCAGGTGCAGCAGGCGCTCAACCAGCGCCTGCATGGGCGTGTGCTGCCGCAGGTGGTGGTGCAGATGCTGGTGCAGTCCTGGAGCCAGGTGCTGTTGCTCGCCTGGCTGAAGCACGGCGAGGCCTCCCAGGCGTGGCACGACGCACTGGCGACCATGGACAGGCTGCTCGCCAGCATCACCCCGCACCCCGAGCCGGAGACCTTGCTGCAACAGGTGCCAGGCTTGCTCAAGGCGCTGCGCGACGGCCTGGCCGGGGTGGCGCTGGACTCGGCGGCCACCCGCGAATTCTTCCTGCAGCTGGAGCAACTGCACCTGCGCGCCTGCGTCGGGGCGCCGGGCATGGCCGGTAGCGCTGATCCGGCGTTGGCCGAGGTGCAAGTGGATGAAGCGATCGTGCTGGCCATCGCCGAAGCGCCCACCTGTGCGCCGCTGCGCCCGCTCGACGAGCAGGCCGTGGAATGGCGCGTGGTGCGGCACCTGCGTATCGGCACCTGGGTCGAGGTACGCGACGATGACGAGCCGCTGCGCTGCAAGCTGGTGGCGCGTATCGACAGCAGCGACCGCCTGGTCTTTGCCAACCGTACCGGCATGAAGGTGCGCGAATGGAATGCCGCCGGCCTGGCCCTGGCGTTGCGCCGCGGTGAAGTGCGGGTGCTGGATGACGGGCTGCTGTTCGAGCGGGCGTTGGGGGCCGTGCTCGAAAGCTTGCGCCAGCAACAGGTTCATTGAAGGCAGTCGCGCTGCCGGCATTACAATGATTCACATGCAATGCGCCGCCTGGGCAGGGCATACTGCCGTTCTGTACCCGGCGTTTTTCAGGATTTTCCCCATGCAATTGGACCGTGCCACTGGCTGGTTCCACGGAATCGGAATCACCCACTGCCCCTCGCCGAACTTCAATGCCCGCCCCGAGGGCGAATCGATTTCCCTGCTGGTGATCCACAACATCAGCCTGCCGCCCGCCTGTTTTGGCAGCGGCAAGGTGCAGGCCTTCTTCCAGAACCGCCTGGACCCCGATGAACATCCCTACTTCGCCAGCATCAGCCACCTGACCGTGTCGGCGCACCTGTTCGTCGAGCGTGACGGCGCCGTGACCCAGTTCGTATCCCTGCTCGAACGCGCCTGGCATGCCGGGGTTTCGCGCTTCGACGGGCGTGAAGGCTGCAACGACTTTTCCATCGGTATCGAGCTGGAAGGCACCGACGATCTGCCCTATACCGATGCCCAGTACGCCGTGCTGGCGCAACTGACCCGGCACATCCAGGCGGCCTGGCCGGCGATCGACCTGGGGCGTATTCAGGGCCACAGCGACATCGCCCCGCAACGCAAGACCGACCCCGGCCCGGCTTTCGATTGGCCGCGCTATCGCGCCGACGTGAAGGACAACGAGGACAAGGCATGAGTTTTCTGGTGTTGTTGCTGGCACTGTGGGTCGAGAAGTTCTCTGCCCTGCGCCATCAGGTGCAACGGGATGGTTTCTTCCTGGGTGAACTGGTACGCCTGGAGCGCAGCGGCAAGGTGCATCCCTGGTGGACCCTGGCCATTCTGGTATTGGCGCCGGTGGCGCTGCTGGTGTTGCTGCTGCATGTGCTCGATCCGGTGGCCTACGGCTTGCTGGCCTTGCCGGTGCACCTGCTGGTGCTGATCTACAGCCTGGGCCGTGGCGATGCCAAGGCATCCCTCGGGCCATTCCGTGATGCCTGGCGGCGGGGTGACGACCAGGCCGCGCTGCATGTGGCCGAGCGCGACCTGGGGCTGGCGGCCGACGAGCCGCACAGCCTGCTGGTGCGGGTGCAGGGCAACCTGTTGTGGCAGGTGTACCAAGGCTTCTTCGCGGTGATTTTCTGGTACTTCGTGTTGGGTCCTGGCGCCGCGCTGGCTTATCGCTTGCTGGCACTGACAGCCGAGCACAGCGGCCAGCCTGCGCTCAAGGCCCGTGCCGAGCAATTGCGCCATGTGATGGACTGGCTGCCGGTCCGGCTGCTGGCCATGAGTTTCGCCCTGGTAGGCAACTTCCTCGCGGTGACCCGCGTCATGCTGCACGAGGTGCTCAACTGGCATATCAGTGCGGCGCATCTGGTGGCCAGGGTCGGGCGGATTGCCGACGACATTCCCGATCAGGAAGATAGCCAGCGTGGCCTGGGGCGGCTGGATAGCCTGTGGGAATTGCTGCTGCGCGCTGCCGTGCTGTGGTATGCGGGCTTTGCCTTGTGGACGGTGCTGGTCTGAGCTGACCTGCTTTCCCCCTGTGGGAGCCGGCTTGCCGGCGATAGGGCCCGAACAGGCAACCCAAAAAACAGTGTCGTGCCTGCACAGGCCTCATCGCCGGCAAGCCGGCTCCCACAGGGATGGGGCAAGCCGCCGGTTAACCTTAAGTTACAAACCTCCGATTCGATCTGCGCTATAACAGGGTGGCCTAGTGCTATCCCTCGCAGAATAACAAGAATCCATGGAGGTGCCCGTGAAGCGTTCGCTCTACCCGGCAATCGCACTGATGAACCGGCTGAGCTTCGGCCAGAAGTTCAGCCTGATCAGCGTCCTGTTCTTCCTGCCCATGCTGGCCACCAGCGTTTACCTGGTCCGCGACGCGTACCGGCAGTTCCATTTCACCCGCGCCGAGTTGCAAGGCATAGGCCCGTTGAGCGGCAGCCTGGCACTGCGCGCGGACTTGGAGACCCTCGGCAACCTGGTGCAGATCAATACGGCGCTGGGCCAGTCCGGCAAGGCCGGCGACCTGGAGTCGCGCATCGCAATCTTGCAGGACAAGGTCCAGGCGCAGCTGCAGGCGCTGGCAGGCGAGGAGTCGGTCCCTCAGGACAAGCGCGAAGAGCTGGCCAGCACATTGGCCAGTGCGCGGGGCGAGTCGTCGTTGCTGAGCAAGGCTGCGCTTTTCGACAAACTGCTGGTGCAGGCCCAGGTGCTGAGCAGGCAGGTGGCCAGCCAGTCGGGTCTGAGCCTGGACAGCCAGGCGTCGGTGCGGCAGCTGATCGATGTGCTCGGCGTAGCCACGGCCCAGGCCAACCAGGCCTTGGGCGAAGGGCGAGTGATGGGTTCCGTTGCGCTTGGCCGAGGTTTCATCGACTCGTCCGGCAGCGCTCGTTTCGAAGATCTGTTGCAACGCCTGGAGCGCCTGGCCGCAGACTATGCCCTGCGCCTGGACGATGCCCTGGCCAGTGACCCAGCTGCCACGTCAGGCCTGGCGGCAGTCGCCAAGGCCAGCCAGGCAACCATCAGGCAAGCGGCTGCCTACTTCGAGGAACAGGTAGTGGTGGCCGAAACCCTGGAGGCGCCCTGGCCGGCCTTCTACCAGCAGGTCACCGATCTGATGGCCCACACCTATCGCCTGAACGACGCCGTCATTGCCCATGTTCAGGGGCAACTGCAGGAGCGTCTTGTCGAGCAGCGCTGGCGCATGGTCGGCCTGGGCACCGTGCTGGCAGGCGTTTTTGCGCTGATCGTCTATCTGTATGGCGGTTTCTACGTATCGACCCGGGCGACCCTGCGCAATCTGGGCGGCGCCATGGACAAGGTGGCGGCGGGTGACATGACGGTCAGTTTCCAGGGCCACAGCCGTGATGAACTGGGCGAGCTGGGGCGGGACTTCAGCGAAACGGTGCAGCGTATCCGCGGCCTGATCGATCAGGTCGGCCGCACCGTGGTGGCCGTCGAGGAGCAGGCCGGACAGGTGCTGGCGGTATCGGCGCGAAGCAACCAGGCGGTCAGCGGCCAGCGTGAGCAGATCGAGCAGGTCGCCACGGCGATGAACCAGATGACGGCCACCGCCCAGGAAGTGGCGCGCAGCGCGGCGCTGGCCGCCGGTGGTGCGCAGCAGGTCAATCAGGAAAGCGCCAATGGCCGTAGCCTGGTGCAAAGCCAGCAGGGCAGCATTGGCCGGCTGGCTGCCGAAATCGACCAGACGGTGCTGGCGATCAACCAGCTGGCAGACGACAGCCAGGCGATTGGCCAGGTGCTGGAGGTGATCCGCAGCATTGCCGAGCAGACCAACCTGCTGGCGCTCAATGCCGCCATCGAGGCGGCCCGGGCCGGTGAGCAGGGCAGGGGCTTTGCCGTGGTCGCCGATGAGGTGCGCACCTTGGCCCGGCGTACCCAGGACTCCACGGCGCAGATCGCGCAGATGATCCAGCGCCTGCAGGACGGGGTCGGTGCGGCCGTGCGGGCCATGGGCAGCAGCCATCAGATGGCGACGGCGACGGTCGAGGAAGCGCGCCAGGTGCAGCAGGCGCTGGGCAATATCCTGGGGGCGGTGGGGGGCATCGTCGAGCAGAACCAGCAGATTGCGGCGGCGGTCGAGCAGCAGACGGCGGTGGCCCACGACATCGATCGCAATATTGTCGCGATCAACCGGGCGGCGCAGGACACCACGCTGGGGGCTTGCCAGACCGAGGATGCCAGCCGGGCGTTGTCGCAGCAGGTGGTGGAGTTGAAGCGGGTGATTGGGGCATTCAAGGTCTAGGTTTGGTCAATGCCGGCCCTTTCGCGGGGCAAGACCGCTCCCACAGGTATCGTGCTGTAGACGAAAGCATCGGTGTACCTGTGGGAGCGGGCTTGCCCCGCGAAAGGGCCAGTGCTACCAGCCAAACAGCTCACAGGCATTCTTGCTGCTGGCGTCCGCCAAGACTTCTGCCTCGATGCCCATGAGTTCGGCCAGCGCCCCGGCAATCTCAGGCAAGTGCTCGGGGCTGTTGCGCTGCCCGGCGAACATCGCTGGCGCCATGTCCGGCGAGTCGGTCTCCAGCACGATGCTCTCCAGCGGCAACCGCGCAATGGTCTTGCGCAACCGCAACGCCTGCGGCCAGGTCGCCGCACCGCCCAACCCAAGCCTGAAACCAAGCTTGATGTACTCGCGCGCCTCTTCATAGCTGCCGGCGAAGGCATGGATGACCCCCGCCCGCGCAGGCTTGTAGCGCTTGAGCGTGGCAATCACCTGGGCATGGCTGCGGCGCACATGCAGCAGGACGGGCAGCGCGAAGTCACAGCCCATTTGCAACTGTGCTTCGAACAATGCCTGCTGGCGCGCCTTGTCCAGATCTTCGAGGTAATAGTCCAGGCCGAACTCGCCCACGGCGCACAGCCGCGGGTCACCGTGCAGGCGCTCCAGCCATTCGCGCAACTGAACCAGGTGTTCGGGGCGATGCTGGTCCAGGTAGACCGGGTGCAACCCCAGTGCCGCCTGCACCCGCGCTTCGCTGCACGCCAGGTCCCAGACCCGCTGGAAATTGGCCTGGTAGACCCCAAGCACCACCATCCGCTGCACACCGCGCGCCGCCGCATTGGCCAGCAGGCGCGAGCGGTCGGCGTCGAAGTCAGGGAAGTCCAGGTGCGTGTGGGTGTCGATCAGGCGCATGTTCAGCCTGCTGCAATGCGTTGCTTGAAGGTTCGACCAATGGCATGCACGCCGGGTTCGTAGCGTTTTTCTTCGATCGCGGCCAGGGCCAGCTCCAGCGCTGTGGCGGCAATCAGGCCATGCTGCTGGGCCATGGCATTGACCGGCAGCGGCAGGAAGTCGAGCAGCTGGTTGTCACCGAAGGTGCCCAGTTGCAGGTGGCGCGAATCGGCCGGACGCGCTTGCAGGGTGTCGAACACGCCTTGCAGCAGCACATAGGACGTGGTGACCAGGGCCTCTGGCAGCCCGCCCAGCTCATCGATCAGTTGCGCCATCAGACGTTGGCCGCACGCACGGCTGAAAGCCTCACCCTCGTAGCGACGCACGTCACCGGCAAAACCTTGCAAGGCTTCGTCGAAACCGCCGGCGCGGGCCTGGCTGACCGACAGCTCAGGACGCGCGCCGATCAACGCGATGCTGCGCGGTGCGGTGGCCAACAGGCTGCCGGCCAACTGGCGGCTGGCATCGCGGTCGTCACTGATGACCGAGCAGAAGTGCGTCGGGTCCAGGCGTCGGTCGATGGCGATCACCGGCAGGCCTTTGTCCTGCAGTTCGCGGTAGCTGTCGTCCTCTGGCGGCAGGCAGCTGGCGACGAACAGGGCATCGCAGCGCCGGGCACGGAACAGCTGCTGCAGTTGGCGCTCGCTGTCCGGTTGGTCGTCGCTGCTGGCAATCAGCAACTGGTAGCCACGGGCACGGGCGCCTTGTTCCAGTTGTTTGGCGATGCGGGCGTAGCTGGGGTTCTCCAGATCCGGGAGAATGAAGCCCAAGGTACGGGTGTGCCGGCTGCGCAGGCCTGCGGCCTGTGGGTTGGGCGTGAAGCCATGGGCCTCGACCACCGCGCGCACACGCTCGACAGTGCTGTTGCTGATGCGCTGCTGTTCGGCCTTGCCATTGATGACGTAACTGGCAGTGGTCACGGACACACCGGCCAGACGGGCGATATCGCTGAGTTTCACCGAGTTTTCCTTGTTATTACCGGGACTGGTCGTGGGACAGGACCGAGTAGTTTGACCCGAGCAGGCTGCCACGCGCAGACGACCATTGTCGCAATTGTCCGACAGGATGGGGCTTTTTCCCTGGAAGATTATCGAGTAACGTGGCCACTTGGTCAGGTTAAACGTTTCAGCTGAATATTTTTCTGCCTCGGCTGCCGCGCGTGCAAGGCTGCTGAACTGGCTGAATACGTGAATTTCACAACAATACCTCAGTACCCGGCATTTACAGCAAGGGGCTGCAAAAGGAGAAGGTCATGCTCGAGCTCGCCAAAGAGCAGATAGCCATGGGCCAGACGGCTGCCGACAAGGCCGAGGCATTGCGCTTGCTGGCGCAGTGGCTGGTGGCCGATGGCCTGGTCGCCGAAGGCTACCTGCAAGGTCTGCAGGCGCGGGAGGCGCAAGGCTCCACCTTCCTTGGCCAGGGCATCGCCATCCCCCACGGCACCCCGCAGACCCGTGACCTGGTGCATGCCACCGGGGTGCGCTTGCTGCAGTTTCCCGAAGGCGTCGACTGGGGTGACGGCCAGATCGTCTACCTGGCCATTGGCATTGCAGCCCGCTCCGATGAACACCTGCGCCTGTTGCAATTGCTGACCCGTGCCCTGGGCGAGACCGATCTGGCCGAGGCCTTGCGCCGGGCCAATTCCGCCGAGGCGCTGCTCAAGCTATTGCAAAGCGCGCCACAGGAGCTGGCCCTGGACGCGCAACTGGTCGGTCTGAACCTGCCCGCCGAGGACTTCGACGAGCTGGCCTGGCGCGGTGCGCGCTTGCTGCAACGGGCCGGTTGCGTCGACAGCGGCTTTGCCGCCGTGCTGCAGCAGGCCGAGCCGCTGCCCCTGGGCGAGGGCCTGTGGTGGCTGCACAGCGAGCGCCAGGTGCGCCAGCCGGGGTTGGCGTTCGTCACCCCGCAGCAACCCCTGCGTCATCGTGATCAGCCCTTGAATGGCGTGTTCTGCCTGGCCAGCCTCGGGGCTGCGCACCAGGCGCTGCTCGAGCGTCTTTGCGAAGTGCTGATCGAAGGTCGGGGTCAGACGCTGTACCAGGCGACCAGCAGCCGCGCGGTGCTCGAAGTGCTGGGTGGCGAGGCGCCGGCAGACTGGCCCAGTGCGCGCATCGCCTTGGCCAACCCTCATGGCCTGCATGCCCGTCCGGCGAAGATCCTCGCGCAACTGGCCAAGGGCTTCGACGGCGAGATTCGCCTGCGCGTGCTGGACAGCGCACAACCGGCAGTGTCGGTCAAAAGCCTCAGCAAGTTGCTCAGCCTGGGCGCCCGTCGAGGGCAGGTACTCGAACTGACCGCCGAGCCGTCCATCGCCAACGACGCCTTGCCAGTGCTGCTGGCGGCGATCAAGGAAGGCCTGGGCGAGGAGGTGGAACCACTGCCAGAAGCTGCCATGCAGGTTCCGCCAGCTCCCGTCGAGGTGCTTCAGGCACCGGCTGCGGGCAGCCGCATCCAGGCAGTGGGCGCGGCACCGGGCATTGCCAGTGGGCCGGCGCATGTCTGCGTCGAACGCGAGATCGACTACCCATTGCGTGGCGAGTCGCCCGCGCAAGAACGGCTGAAGCTGCAGCAGGCCATGGCAGCGGTGAACAACGCGCTGCAGGCGCTGGTAGAGCGCAGCGACAAAGCCATTGGCGAGATCTTCGTCACCCACCAGGAAATGCTCGCCGACCCGGCGCTGAGCGACGATGTCGAACTGCGCCTGGCCCAGGGCGAGAGTGCTGCGGCCGCGTGGATGGCCGTGATCGAAGCGGCGGCACGCCAGCAGGAAGCACTGCACGATGCGCTGCTGGCCGAGCGCGCTGCCGACCTGCGCGATGTCGGGCGTCGGGTGCTGGCGCAGTTGTGTGGCGTGCAGGCCCAGGCCGAGCCCGAGCAAGCCTACGTGCTGGTGATGGCCGAAGTCGGCCCTTCCGATGTCGCTCGCCTGGACCCGGCAAGGGTCGCCGGCATCGTCACCGCCCATGGCGGTGCCACTGCCCATAGCGCGATTGTCGCCAGGGCCCTGGGCATTCCGGCAGTGGTCGGCGCGGGGGCGGCGGTGCTGCAGCTGCAGGCCGGCACCCCGTTGCTGCTCGATGGCCAGCGCGGCACCCTCAGCGTTGCACCGCCAGCTGATGAATTGCAGCGCGCGCTGGCCGAACGCGACCAGCGCGAGCAGCGTCTGCAAGCGGCCTGGGCCGATCGCCACGCACCGGCAGTGACCCGCGACGGCCATGCCGTCGAGGTGTTCGCCAACATCGGCGAAAGCAGCGGCATCGACAAGGTGGTGGAGCAGGGCGCCGAAGGCATCGGCCTGCTGCGCACCGAACTGCTGTTCATGGCCCACCCACAGGCACCGGACGTCGCCACCCAGGAAGTCGAGTACCGCCGTGTGCTCGACGGCCTGGGCGGGCGGCCGTTGGTGGTACGGACCCTCGATGTGGGCGGCGACAAGCCGTTGCCCTACTGGCCGATTCCCACCGAAGACAACCCGTTCCTCGGCGTGCGCGGGGTGCGCCTGACCCTGCAGCGGCCGCAGATCATGGAAGACCAGCTGCGCGCCCTGCTGCGCGCTGCCGACCAGCGCCCGCTGCGGATCATGTTCCCGATGGTCGGCCAGGTGCACGAATGGCGTGAAGCGCGGGCGATGGTCGAACGCTTGCGCGCAGAAATTCCGGTCGCCGACCTGCAACTGGGGATCATGGTCGAGGTGCCCTCTGCGGCGTTGCTGGCGCCACAGCTGGCGCGCGAGGTGGACTTCTTCAGCATCGGCACCAACGACCTGACCCAGTACACCCTGGCCATCGACCGTGGTCACCCGAGCCTCTCGGCCCAGGCGGATGGCTTGCACCCGGCGGTGCTGAGCCTGATCGACATGACCGTGCGCGCGGCTCATGCCCACGGCAAGTGGGTGGGCGTGTGCGGCGAACTGGCCGCCGACCCGCAGGCCGTGGCAGTGCTGCTGGGCCTGGATGTCGACGAACTGAGCGTGGCCGCACGCAGCGTTGCCGAAGTCAAAGCCCTGGTTCGCCAGGCCGATCACCCGACGGCCCGCGCCCTGGCGCGCGAGGCCCTGCAACAGGACAGCGCCGCGGCGGTTCGCGCGCTGGTGGAGCGTTACTGAATGGCCAAGATCCTCACCCTGACCCTGAACCCGGCGCTGGACATCACCGTCAGCCTCGACACCCTGCGCCCGGGACACGTCAACCGTGCCCACGACCAGCTCAGCCATGCCGCCGGCAAAGGCCTGAACGTGGCCCAGGTACTGGCCGACCTGGGGCACAGCGTGACCGTCGGTGGCTTCCTTGGCCAAGACAACCTGCAGCCGTTCGAGGCGCTGATCGAGCGGCGCGGGTTTGCCGACTGCTTTGTCCGCGTCCCCGGCGAAACCCGCAGCAACCTCAAGCTGGTCGAGGCCGATGGCCGGGTCACCGACATCAATGGGCAAGGGCCGCAGGTCGATGACGCCGCCCGCGCGGCCCTGCTGCATCGGCTGCAGGCGATAGCACCGGGGCATGACGCCGTGGTGGTGGCCGGCAGTCTGCCGCGTGGCATCAGCCCGGAGTGGTTTCGCCAATTGCTCGAGCAACTCAAGGCGCAGGGCCTGAAGGTCGCCCTCGACAGTAGCGGCGACGCTCTGCGTGCCGGTCTGCAGAGCGCACCTTGGCTGGTCAAGCCCAATACCGAAGAGCTCGGCGAAGTGCTCGGCCTGGTCGTGGACGGTCCTGCCGAACAGCGCGCCGCCGCCGAGCAGTTGCTGGCCAGTGGTGTCGCGCATGTGGTGGTGTCGGCGGGCGAGCAGGGCGTCAGCTGGTTCGCGGCTGGCCAGGCGCTGCATGCCCGGCCGCCGCACGTCCGTGTGGCCAGCACCGTGGGCGCCGGTGACTCGCTGGTGGCGGGCATGGTCCACGGCCTGCTGCTGGCCGAAGCCCCGGCGCAGACCCTGCGCCGCGCCACTGCCATCGCCGCCCAGGCGGTGACCCAGGTCGGCTTTGGTATCTGCGACCGCGAACAACTGGCGCGCCTGGAAGCCGCCGTGCAACTGACAGAACAACAAGAGGGTTGCCGATGAACATTGCCATTGTCACCGCCTGCCCCAACGGTCAGGTGTCCAGCGTGCTGAGTGCGCGCTTGCTGGCGGCTGCCGCCCAGCGCCGTGGCTGGAAAACCTGCGTCGAAGTCGTGGACGCCGAACATCCCGAGCGCCAGCTCACCCCCGAGCAGATTGCCGATGCCGACTGGGTGTTGGTGGTCAGCACCGGTGCGCTGGACCTGGCCCGGTTTTCCGGCAAGCGTATGTACCAGAGCACGCCGGCCCAGGCCCTGGCCGACCGCGAAGGGTTTCTCGACCAGGCTGCCGCCAACGCCCAGGTTCACGTCGATGTGCCTGCCCTCGAACAGCCGCCAGCGGCTGCGCGCATTGTCGCGGTCACCGCTTGCCCGACCGGCGTGGCGCACACCTTCATGGCTGCCGAGGCCCTGCAGCAGGCCGCCCAGCAGCTGGGCTATGCGCTCACCGTGGAAACCCAAGGCTCGGTCGGCGCGCGCAACCCGCTTTCGGCCCAGGCCATCGCCGAGGCCGATGTGGTGCTGTTGGCCGCCGATATCGAGGTGCCCACGGCCCGTTTCGCCGGCAAGCGCATCTACCGCTGCGGCACGGGCATCGCGCTCAAGCAGGCGCGGGCGACGCTGGACAAGGCCCTGGCCGAGGCCAAGGTGGAAAGCGCAGGCGACACGGCTGCCAGCGCCGCTGCCGGCAAGGCCGAGAAGGCTGGGGTCTACAAGCATCTGCTCACCGGCGTGTCGTTCATGCTGCCGATGGTGGTGGCCGGCGGCCTGCTGATCGCGTTGTCGTTCGTCTTCGGTATCGAGGCCTACAAGGAGCCCGGCACCTTGCCGGCCGCCTTGATGCAGATTGGCGGCGAGGCCGCGTTCAAACTGATGGTGCCGCTGCTGGCGGGCTACATCGCCTGGTCCATCGCCGACCGTCCGGGCCTGGCCCCGGGGATGATCGGCGGCTTGCTGGCCGGCACCCTGGGCGCCGGTTTCATCGGCGGCATCATCGCCGGCTTTCTCGCCGGTTACAGCGCCAAGGCCATCGCCCGTTGGGCGCGCCTGCCGAGCAGCCTCGATGCGCTCAAGCCGATCCTGATCATTCCGCTGTTGGCCAGCCTGTTCACCGGCCTTGTGATGATCTACGTGGTCGGCCAGCCGGTGGCGGCCATGCTCGAAGGGCTGACGCACTTTCTCGACAGCATGGGTACCACCAATGCGATCCTCCTTGGCCTGCTGCTGGGCGGCATGATGTGTGTCGACCTGGGCGGGCCGATCAACAAGGCCGCCTACGCCTTCTCGGTCGGGCTGCTGGCCTCGTCGAGCTACGCGCCGATGGCTGCGACCATGGCTGCCGGCATGGTGCCGCCGATCGGCTTGGGGATCGCCACGTTCCTGGCCCGGCGAAAGTTTGCCCAGAGTGAGCGCGAGGCGGGCAAGGCGGCGTTGGCGTTGGGCTTGTGCTTCATCTCGGAGGGGGCGATCCCCTTTGCGGCCAAAGACCCGCTGCGGGTGATCCCGGCGAGTGTGGCCGGTGGCGCGTTGACCGGGGCGCTGTCGATGTATTTCGGCTGCAAGCTGATGGCGCCGCATGGGGGGCTGTTCGTGCTGCTGATCCCCAATGCGATCAACCATGCGCTGCTGTATCTGCTGGCGATCGTGGCGGGCAGCCTGCTGACAGCGGTGGTGTATGCCTTGATCAAGAAAAGTGAGCGGGTGGAGTTGGCGGTGGCGCCGGTGAAGGGCTGAAGATCAAGACCGTGTTGACCCTTTCGCGGGACAAGCCCGCTCCCACAGGTTCACCGCTCACCTCAAGAGCAGCGGTGAACCTGTGGGAGCGGGCTTGTCCCGCGAAAGGGCCGCATCTGAATCAACGCCGATGCTTCTGCCGCAACGGCACCAGCAAATCCCCCAGCCCGTTGTGGTCGATCTCGTGCATCAACGCCAGTAACCCCCCAAGTTCCCCCGCCGGAAACCCCTTGCGCGCGAACCACGCCAGGTAGTCACCTGGCAGATCGGCAATGATCCGCCCCTGGTATTTACCAAAGGGCATGGTGCGCGTGACCAGCAGTTCGAGGGTTTCCGGATTCATGGGCAATGCCTGCAAGAGAAATGCGCCGACCATACTGCAATCTGCACGAGCGCCCAAGCGGCAATCATGCATAACGCCGTTTCCCCAACTTTTTTGTCAATCAATAACTAATTGATTTTAAAAGGATTTATTTTTATCCGCGGCTTGGCACGAAGGCTGCTCCTTTATACCTGACCTTCACCTGCCAAGGAGTTTTGCCATGAGCAACCCCAACAAAGACGTGATCGACGTACTCAACGACTTGATCGAGTACAGCAAGGACGGTGAGAAGGGCTTCAAGACCTCGGCCGATGATGTGAAAAACCCTGAACTCAAAGCCTTCTTCGTTCAGCGTGCGGGTGAGTGTTCCGCTGCTGCAAGCGAGTTGCAGAGCGAAGTGCGCCGGTTGGGTGGGGATCCTGAAACGTCCACCAGCATCAGCGGTGACATGCACCGTGGCTGGGTCAACCTCAAGTCGATGGTCACCGGCAAGGACGAAGAAGCGGTGCTCAATGAAGTAGAGCGCGGCGAGGACCATGCCCTGAAGGCCTACAAGGAAGCACGCGAGAAGCTGGTCAAGCTGGGCCGCGCTGCCAGCGACCAGAGCTACGCGCTGGTCGAGAAACAGCTGCAAGGCGTGCAGCGCAACCATGACCAGGTGAAAGCGCTGCGTAACGCAGCCCGCGCTCGCTCCTAGGTGGCAGGGCCCTCGACTCGGTTGCGGCCATTGGCCTTGGCTCGGTAGAGGGCTTCGTCCGCCGCCCCCAGTACCCGGGCCAGGTCGTGCTGGGTACCTGGGAGGTACACGCCGATGCCGACGCTGACCGTGACCGAACGGGCATCGTCGGCAAACGCCGGCAGGGCTTCGACGCTTGCCCGAATGCGCTCTGCCAGGAGCAGGGCGCCCGACAGTTCGGTCTCCGGCAAGATCACCTGAAACTCCTCCCCACCGTAACGTGCCGCCAGGTCGGCGGGACGGCGCAAGCACTGTTCGATGGCTTTGGCCACTTCGCGCAATGCATGGTCGCCTCCGGCATGGCCATGGCGTTGGTTGAACGCCTTGAAATGGTCGACATCCACCATCAGCACCGCCAATGACTTGCGGTTACGCTGGGCGCGAGCCCATTCCAGACGCAGCACCTGGTCCAGCCGACGACGGTTGGCAAGGCCCGTGAGGCTGTCGGTAGCGGCCAGGGTGGCCAGGCCTTGCTCGGCTTCGTGGCGGCGCTGCAGTTCGCGGCCCAGCAGCAAGGTCAGCCAGAGGATGCCGATGCACAGCACGCCCGTGGCGACACTGACCAGAATCGCCGTGCGCCGCCATGACTCGAACACCTCGTCGGCCGAATGCACCACCAGCACGATCAAGGGCAAATCCGCGACCCGGGCGAAGGTGTACATCCGCTGGGCACCGGTACGGGCCGAGCGTGCCGTGAAGCTGCCACTGCGCTCGCCGAGCACGCGCTTGAAGTTCGGTCGCTCGCTGTAGTCGTTGCCGATCAGTGGGTCTTGCGGGCGCGTGGGTTGCCGGGCGAGCAACTGGCCGCTGGTGTTGAACAGGTTGATGCTGCTGTCGTCGCCGATATCCAGGCGTTGGAACAGCTCGCTGAAATAGGAGAGGCGCAAGGCGCCTGCGGCCAACCCGGCGAATTCGCCCGAGGGGCCGGAGATTCGCCGGCTGAAACTGATGCACCAGTCCAGGTCGCCCAGCCTGGCCTTGAACGGCGGGCCCACCAGCAAACCGAGGTTGGGGTCATTCAGATGGGCCTGGAATACCCCGGTGTCGGCGAAGTTGGCCTTGCGCGGCACACTGCTGGTGGAGTCGCCCACCACATCGCCTTGTTTGTCGAGCCACAGCACATCGCCGCGTTTCTTGTCGACGAAGGCTTCATTGAACAGCAGGCGCTGGCGCAGTGGTCCGGGAATCTCGGGCAGTTCCTTGCGGTTGACCGCCCAGATCAGGCCCTGCAGGGATTGATCGTAGAGTTCGGCGTTGCGCAGGATATCGCTTTCGATCAGTTGCACGATGTTGTTCGAAGCGCGGATGGCCGACAGCTCGACACTGTCGCGCTCACGGGCCAGCAGGTAGCTGACGATGGCCACGATAGCGAGCACGGCAAGGCAACTGCCCAGGTTGAGGATCAGCTCGGGGTGCGACCTGTAGAGTGCGAGACGCGGTAATGGAGTGGGCATGCGCGCTACTGCTGAGGCAGGGCCATTTGCGGCGGCGACATTTTAGGGAAGCGGGAGTTGTCGGACAAGATTTGTCCGACGGAATCGTGCGGGTGTTGACTGTACTTGTGGGAGCGGGCTTGTCCCGCGAAGCAGGCAGCGCGCTGCATGGCACCGGCTCTGCCGGTGTTCGCGGGGCAAGCCCGCTCCCACAAAGATCAGAACACGTTCAACGGATAATCGATGATCACCCGCAGCTCGTCGTTGTCGCTGTTGCTGTCGATCGACGCATACCCCTGGCTGCCACGGTGGGTGGCATAACGCACCAGCACCGACAGGTCCTTGAGGTTGCCTTCCTGGAACACGTACTTCACGTCCAGGTCCCGCTCCCAGTGCATGGCGTTCTTGCCATCGGCGCGGTAGTAGTCGTAGTGGCTGGTGTCCTGGGTAGCCTTGGTCAGGTCTGCCTCACCGCGCGAGTACGACACGGTGGTGCTCAGCCCAGGCACGCCGACACCGGCGAAGTTGTAGCCGTACTGCAGCTTCCACGAACGCTCGTTGGGGGCGTTGAAGTCCGAGTACATGCGCGAGTTGTCCAGGTACACGCTGTCGCCCAGGTTGATGTAGTCGAACGGCGTGTTGCCGTTGACCCGCTGGTAGGCGGCGGTGACGCTGTGGTAACCGGCATTGACCGTGAAGTGCAGGCTGTAGGTGTTGTTGTCGATCTTGCCCAGCAGCGCCTGGCCGGTGTCCTGGGTGTGATAGAAGTGCACGCCCGGGTTGAGGCTGACCAGGTCGTTGACCACGTAGGTGTAGTCGAAGTCGGCGTAGTACTGGTTCCAGATGTCCTTCAGCTCGGCGGCATACAGGTTGGCGCTGAAGTTTTCGGTGCCGGTCCAGGAGGCGCCAGCCCAGTTCAGGTGCTCGCTCTTGTCGCCGTCGGCCAGCGCACCGTAGTAGGTGTCGATGCGGCGGTGGCCGCTCTGGTTGTACGGTTTGGTGAAGCTGGCCTGGCCACCTTCGAGCATCAGGCCGTCGATGCTGGTGTTGGTCAGGCTCACACCACGGAATGTCTGCGGCAGCATGCGGCTTTCGCCGCCAGCGATCACCGGGTTGGTGAGGAACAGGTCACCGGCCTTGAGCTCGGTGTCGAATGCCTTGAGCTTTACCGCCGCGCCCGCGGTGGAGAACGAGTGCGGGGCAGCGCCCAGCTCGCCGTCGTCCTTCACATGCGAAGGCAGGATGCTGGTACCGGCATGGCCGCCACCGCCGTCGAGCTTCAGGCCCAGCATGGCATGGGCGTCGAGGCCGAAACCGATCACGCCAGGGGTGTAGCCGGACTCGAATCGCGCGACCGCGCCCTGGCCCCACTCGCGCTTGTCACGCACGCCCGATTTGAGGTTGTTGCGGTTGAAGTAGGCATTACGGAAATGCAGGTTGAACGACGAGCCTTCGATGAAGCCATCAGCCTTGTCTTCATCTGCCTGGGCGGCGAAGGGCATCGTTGCAGTCAATGCAATGAACAGCGGGGTAAAGCGAAACGCGGAAGACACCGGTACAAGCTCCTTTGGTATGACGTTGAGGCAGTTTTTATTTTTGAATGTGCAACTTTCTTGTTGGAGACGTAACAACCGGGCTGATCGTCAAAGCACATAAAAAAAGCCGCTGATCGGCAGCGGCTTCAAGAGGCTAACATATCGACAGCGCTGCTGCCCATGACGTAGCCGAGGGAAAACTTACGCGGCAGCGAGTTGAACTCAGCTGTCGGCGTTGGTATCGATGGATACTTTTGAAACGGTCTGTTCCGGGGCTTTCACGGCATCGCTCTGGTTGGCGACGGCTTCGCGAGCTTCCTGATGAACAGCGGCGAGTTCTGCGTTACGGGCGACGAAGGCCTGGGATTCTTCAGCCATGGCCAGGGGCGACAACAACAGGGAAGACAGAACGAAAACGCTGGCAATACCCATACTGTTGGACATTTTGAAACTACCTTCTTGCGCTGCAAGTGCTAATGAGGACAGGGCTAAAGTTAGTCCTTTAAAGGCCCTGGAAACAGCGTCCCCGGTGATAAGCACTATTGCGCAAAAGGTAACGATCTTGCTGGAAAGCAATTAGACTTTCGCCCCAAACCCGCGAGTTTGAGCGCTTGGCAGGCGAATGCCGAAGGTGTTCGCGCCTGCCTCGCTGTGCACAAAAACTTCCCCACCATGCATCACCGCAATCGCCTTGACGATCGCCAGCCCCAACCCATGGTTGCCCCCGCCACTGTTGCTGCGGGCCGCATCCACGCGATAGAACCGCTCGAACAGCAGCGGCAGGTGGGCATCGTCGATCGCCGGCCCCGGGTTGCTCACGGCAATGCTGACCTGCTGCGGCCCGGCATCGATCTGCACGCGGATGATCTGGTTCGGCGCGGTGTGCTGCACCGCGTTGTTCAGCAGGTTGATCAGTGCCCGGCGCAGCTGGGCCTTTTCGATCGGGGCCTGGGCATCGCCGTCGACACTGACGCTGACCTGGGCGTCTTCGAGGATGTAGTCCAGGTAATCGAGGGTGGTGGCTACCTCTTCGGCCAGCGACGCCTGGGTCAGTGCCGTGGCCTTGCTGCCCTGGTCGGCGCTGGCGAGGAACAGCATGTCGTTGATGATGCTGCGCAGGCGCTCGAGCTCCTCCAGGTTCGATTGCAGCACTTCGAAGTAGTGCTCGGCACTGCGGCCACGGGTGAGGGCGACCTGGGTCTGGCCGATCAGGTTGGTCAGCGGTGAGCGCAGTTCGTGGGCGACGTCGGCGTTGAAGGCTTCCAGCCGGGAATAGGCCTGGCTGACCCGGTCGAGGGCGGCGTTGAAGGCGCCGGCGAACTGCGCCAGTTCCGGGGCCAGGTCGCTGGTTTGCAGGCGGCCATCCAGGCGCGGCGGCGCCAATGCCTGGGCTTCGTTGGACAGGGCCAGCAGCGGGCGCAGGCCGATACGCGCCACCCAGTAACCCAGCACCGAGGCCAGCAGCACACCCAGCACCGCGAGGCCGACGATGGCTACCAGCAGGCTGTGCTGCGCCTGCCAGAAAGTTTCGGTGTCGATGCCGATCAGAAAGCGCAGCGGCGGTCGGTCGCCCAAGGCCGGCAGCTCACTGACCAGCACCTTGTACGGGTAGGGGCGGTCGGGCAGGCGCAGGTCGCGCATGCCTGGCGGGCCCTCGGCGAAGGCCCGCACCAGCTCGCTGGGGTGGCCGTACTCGAAGGCCGGGTTGCTGCTCACTACCCAGAAGCGGATACGCTTGTCTTCTTCGCTGAGCAGGTTGAGCTTGTTGTTGATCTTGGCCCAGTGCTCGGGCGTACCGAAGCGATTGAGGGTGGATTCGAGCACGCTGTAGCGGGCGTCCAGCTCGGCCTCCGGCAACAGGTCGAGGCTGCGGTCGACCTGGCGGTACAACGCCGAGCCGATCAGCACGAACACGCCCAGCGCCACCAGGATGAACAGCGCCGACAGGCGCAGCGCGATGGAGTTAACCGGCACGGTTTTCCAGTACATAGCCCATGCCTCGGATGGTATGCAGCAGCTTGTTGTCGAACGGCCCATCCAGCTTGGCGCGCAGGCGTTTGATCGCCACCTCGACGACATTCGCATCGCTGTCGAAGTTGATGTCCCAGACCAGCTCGGCGATGGCGGTCTTGGAGAGGATTTCGCCCTGGCGCCGGGCCAGCACGCTGAGCAGCGAGAACTCCTTGGCGGTCAGCTCCAGGCGGGTGCCGGCACGGCTGGCCTTGCGCGCCATCAGGTCGATCCACAGGTCGCCGACCTGGATCTGCAATGGTTCGTGGCTGCTGCTGCGGCGGGTCAGGGCCTGCAGGCGGGCGACCAGTTCGAGGAAGGAAAAGGGCTTGCCGAGGTAGTCGTCGGCGCCTTCGCGCAGGCCATGGATGCGGTCTTCGACGCGCTCGCGGGCGGTGAGCATGATCACCGGCGTCTGCTTGCGCGCACGCAGGGCACGCAACACGCCGTAGCCGTCCAGGCCCGGCAGCATCACATCGAGCACGATCACGGCGTAGTCGCCTTCAAGGGCCAGGTGCAGGCCGTCGATGCCGTCACGCGCAAGGTCGACGTTGAAGCCTTGCTCGCTCAGGCCGCGATGCAGGTAGTCGGCGGTTTTCTCTTCGTCTTCGATGATCAGCACACGCATGGTCTTGTCTCAGCTGGTACTTGGCGCGGCCGCGCGGGCCGCCTGACGGCGATGGAACAGGCGTTCCAGGGCCAAGTATATGACCGGGGTGGTGAACAGCGTCAGCGCCTGGCTCACCAACAGGCCGCCGACCACGGCGATCCCCAGCGGCTGGCGCAGCTCGGCGCCGGTGCCGAAGCCGAACATCAGTGGCACCGCGCCCAGCAGGGCGGCCAGGGTGGTCATGATGATCGGACGGAAGCGCACCAGGCACGCCTGGCGGATCGCCTGCTCGGGTGTCATGCCCTGGTGGCGCTGGGCTTCCAGGGCGAAGTCGATGAGCAGGATGCCATTTTTCTTGACGATGCCGATCAGCAGCACCACGCCGATCAGCCCCATGATGCTGAAGTCCTGGCCGCTGCCCCACAGCAGGATGATCGCACCCAGGCCTGCCGAGGGCAGCGTGGAGATGATGGTCAGCGGGTGGACCAGGCTCTCGTAGAGCACGCCGAGGATGATGTACACCGCCACCAGGGCGGCGAGGATCAGGTAGGGCTGGCTCGACAGCGAACTCTGGAACGCCTGGGCGGCGCCCTGGAAATTGCCGGCGATGGAATCGGGCATGCCCAGCTCGCGCTGGGTGCGTTCGAGGATCTGCACCGCATCGCCCAGGGCCACGCCGGGCGCCAGGTTGAACGACAGGTTGGCGGCCGGGAACAGGCCGTCATGGCTGATCGACAGCGGCCCGGTGCTGGGCGCGGCCACATGCGCCAGGGCCGACAACGGCACCATTTCGTTGGTCAGCGGCGAGCGCAGGTAGAAGAAGTTGAGGCTTTCGGCCTTGCCGCGCTGGCGGGCGTCCAGTTCGAGGATCACTTTGTACTGGTTGGTCTCGGTCTGGAATTCGCTGATCTGCCGCTGGCCGAAGGCGTCGTACAGCGCCTGGTCGACGTCGGTGGTGGTCAGGCCGAAGCGCGCCGCGGCCTGGCGGTCGATGTCGATGCGCGTGACGCTGGCGCCCAGTTGCAGGTCGTTGGACAGGTCGCGGAACGCCGGGTTTTCCCGCAGGCGTTCGGTCAGGCGCTGGGTCCACAGGTTGAGGGCGACGCCGTCATTGCTCTTGAGCACGTACTGGTACTGGGTGCGCGAAGGGCCGGAGCTGAGGTTGATGTCCTGGCCGGCGCGCAGGTACAGGACGATGCCGGGCACTTGTGCCAGCTTCGGGCGCATCCGGTCGATCCATTCGCTGGCCGACACATCGCGATCGCCGCGCGGCTTGAGCGAGATCCAGAAGCGGCCGTTGGCGATGGTCTGGTTGCTGCCGGTGACCCCGACCGAGTGTGAGTAGGCGCGCACCGCCGGGTCATCGCCGATGATCTTCGCCACCGCCAGGTGCTTCTCGATCATCGAGGGGTAGGAAACGTCCGCCGCGGCTTCGGTGGTGCCGAGGATGAAGCCGGTGTCCTGCAGTGGGAAGAAGCCCTTGGGAATGCCCACGTAACCGGCCACCGCCAGCGCCAGGGTAATGCCGAACACGCCCAGGGTCAGGCGCCGATGGGCCAGGGCACGGTCCAGGCCTTTTTCGTACCAGCGCAGCAGGCGCGGGCCGAAACCGCCGGCATGCTCGGCGGGTGGGCGGCGCATGAACAGGGCCGCGAGGGTCGGGGCCAGGGTCAGCGACACCACCACCGAGATCAAAATGGTCGCCGTGGCGGTCAGGGCGAATTCCTTGAACAGCCGCCCGACCACGCCGCCCATGAACAGCAACGGAATGAAGGCGGCGATCAGCGAGAAACTGATCGAGACCACGGTGAAGCCGATTTCGCCGGCGCCCTTGAGCGCGGCAGTGCGGCCGTCGTCGCCAGCTTCCAGGTGGCGATGGATGTTCTCCACCACGACGATGGCATCGTCCACCACGAAGCCCACGGCGATGACGATGGCCACCAGCGTCAGGTTGTTGAGGCTGAAACCGAGCACGTACATCAATGCGCAAGTGGCAATCAGCGACACCCCCAGCACGCTGGAAACGATGAAGGTGGCCGACCACTGGCGCAGGAACAGCGCCATCACCCCGATCACCAGCGCCACGGCGATCATCAGCGTCAGCTCCACCTCGTGCAGCGAGGCGCGGATGGTCTGGGTTCGGTCCTGCAAGATCGACACTTGCACCGATGCCGGCAGCATTTCCTGCAGGCGGGGCAGGGCATCGAGCACCCGGTCGACGGTATCGACGATATTGGCCCCGGGCTGACGGAAGATCACCAGGTTCAGCCCGGGCTGGTCGCCTGACCAGGCCTTGACGTAGGCGTTCTCGGCACCGTTGATCACCTTGGCCACGTCGGCCAGGTGCACCGGCGCGCCGTTGCGGTAGCTGACGATCAGCTTGGCGTAGTCCTCGGGGTGGAACAGCTGGTCGTTGGCGGCGATGGTCGACACGCTGTGCTCGCCATACAGCGCACCCTTGGCCAGGTTGAGGCTGGTCTGCTGGATGGCCTGGCGCATGTCGGCCAGGGTCAGGCCGATGGCCGCCAGCTTCTCGGGCTGCGCCTGCACCCGGATCGCCGGGCGCAGCTGCCCGGTGATGTTGATCAGGCCGACGCCTTCGATCTGGCTGAGCTGACGGGCCAGCAGGGTTTCGGCGTAGTCGCTGAGCTCGTTGCCGGGCATTTGCGCGGAGCTGACGGTGAGGATCACCACCGGGCTGTCGGCCGGGTTGACCTTGCGCCAGGTCGGCGGGCTGGGCAGGTCCTGGGGCAGGCGCGCGGTGGCGGTGTTGATCGCCGCCTGGACCTCCTGGGCGGCGGTGTCGATGTTCTTGTCGAGGGTGAACTGCAGGATCAGCGTGGTCGAGCCCAGGGCGCTGCTGCTGGTCATCTGGGTCATGCCGGGAATGGCGCTGAACTGCACCTCCAGGGGCGTTGCGACCGAAGAGGCCATGGTTTCGGGGCTGGCGCCGGGCAACTGCGCGGTGACCTGGATGGTCGGGAAGTCGGCTTCAGGCAAGGGCGCCACGGGCAGGCGGGGGAAGGCGATGGCACCGAGCAGCACCAGGGCGAAGGTCAGCAACAGGGTGGCGATGGGGTGGTCGATGCACCAGGCAGAGACGCCATTGCGGGTGTTCATGGCTGGCTCCTGCGTTCGGCCATCTCGGCCGGCGTCGGCGCGTCCGGGGTGATCTCGATTCGGGCGCCGGGCTTGAGGCGCGACTGGCCGTCGAGCACCAGGCGGTCACCGGCCTTGACCCCGGCGACGATGTTCAGCGTGCTGTCCTGGTACAGCACCTTGACCGGCACACTGGTCACCTTGTCGCCGTCCACGCGGTAGACGAAATGGCCATCGATGCTGCGTTGCACCACCGGCGGCGGCACCACCAGGGCGTCTTCGTCTACCGCCGTGCGCAGGTGCACGGTCACCAGCTGGCCTGGCCACAGGCGGCCGTCCTTGTTGTCGAACTCGGCTTTCACCCGCACCGTGCCGGTGTTGGCGGAGATCTGGTTGTCGATCAGTGCCAGGTGGCCTTCGCCGAGCAGGCTGCGCTCGCCATCGGCATCCATGTAGGCCTGCACCAGCGCCGGGGTGGGCGCCTTGAGCAGGTTCTGCAGCGTCGGCAGCATCTGCTGCGGCAGGGAAAACTCCACGGCGATCGGGTCGATCTGGGTCACGCTGAACAGGCTCTGGGTTTCGCTGGTGCGTACCAGGTTGCCGGGGTCGATATTGCGGATGCCGACGCGTCCGGTGACCGGCGAGCGGATCTGTGTGTAGGACAGCTGGACTTCGGCATTGGCGATGGCCGCCTGGTTGCCCTTGACCGTGGCCTGCAGCTGGTTGACCAGCGCCTGTTGCTGGTCGAGGGTCTGCTTGGACACCCCGTCATCGGTGCTGAGCAGTCGATAGCGCTTGAGGTCGACACCGGCCACCTGGATCTGCGCCTGGCTCTGGCCGAGCTGGGCGCGGGCCTGGTCGAGCGAGGCGCGGATGCTGCGGTCGTCGAGGGTGGCGAGCAGGTCGCCCTGCTTGACCCATTGGCCTTCCTTGACCAGCACCTGGGTCAGCACGCCCTCGACCTGGGGCCGCACCTCGACACTGTGCAGCGACAGTACCGAGCCGATGGCGCTGGCGTAGCGGGGCACGTCCTGTTGGGTGACGCTGACCACGCGCACCGGGATGGCGGTTTGCGCGCGGGTTACCGGCGCCTGCTGCTGCTGGCCGTACCAGATACCCAGGGTCGCCAGGGCGAGCAGTGCGGCGGCGGCCAGGAGGAGAGAGCGGGAAGGACGTCGCATCGGTGCGGGCACCTTGGCCAAGGGAAGGGGGAAGGGTTGTCAGTACTCCATCTTATAGCCCCCTGACCGGGTCGGCAGCGTGACCGCTGGCTGACAGCGCTGACAGTTTCGCGGGGGAGCGTGGAGTTAAGCGTGGGATTTGTGATGGGTTTGAGATCGAGCGCCGCCCGCGCGGCGCATCGCGAGCAAGCTCGCTCCTACATTTGTTGCAACGTACCTATGTCTGATAGGCCATGGTTGTCAGCCT
>NZ_AKJC01000229.1 GCF_000282535.1 Pseudomonas sp. GM84
AAGCGGACAACCATGGCCTGACAGACCGTGGCACGTTGCAACAAATGTAGGAGCGAGCTTGCTCGCGATGCGCCGCGCGGGCGGCGCTCGATCTCAACGCCACCACATCGCCCAAGCCAACCACCAAAAAGGCCCCCACCCATGCTGGCCGTCGAACAACTCCACAAGTCGTTCACCACCGCCCAAGGCACCCTGCACGTCCTGCGCGGTGTCGACCTGTCTCTCCCGCGCGGCAGCAGCCTGGCCCTGATGGGCGAATCCGGCAGCGGCAAAAGCACCTTGCTGCACCTGCTGGCCGGCCTCGACCGCGCCGACAGTGGCCGCATCCTGATCGACGGCCACCCCCTGAACCCCCGTGACGAATCCGCCCTGGCCCGCTGGCGACGCGAGGGCATCGGCCTGGTGTTCCAGCAATACAACCTGATCAGCAGCCTGGACGTAGCCGCCAACCTGTCCTTCCAGGCGCGCCTGGCAAACCGCCACGACCCGGCCTGGATAGCGCACCTGGCCGCAAGGCTGGGGCTGACGCCCTTGCTGCAGCGCTACCCGGAGCAACTCTCCGGCGGCCAGCAGCAACGCCTGGCCATCGGACGAGCACTGGCCGGCAGGCCCGCGCTGCTGCTCGCCGACGAGCCCACCGGCAGCCTCGATGAACACAACGGCGACGAGGTGCTGGCCCTGCTGCTGCAACTGGTGAACGAAGCCGCCAGCACCTTGTTGATGGTCACCCACAGCCAACGGCTGGCCGCACGCCTGCAGCAGCGCTGCGTGCTGCACCAGGGCCAGGTGCAAACCGCATGAACAGCCTCGGGCTGGCCCTGCAGGCGCTGTGCAGCCATTGGCGGCGCCACCGCCTGCAGGGCATCAGCATCTTCACCGGCCTCTGCCTGGCCACGGCATTGTGGGCCGGGGTACAGGCGCTCAACAGCCAGGCCCGCAGCGACTACGCCCAGGCCCGTGCGGTGCTGGCCGGGCCGGCATACCCGCAGCTGGTCGCGCGCAAGGGGCAGCGCTTCGACCAGGCGTTGTATGTGCAATTGCGCAGGCAGGGCTGGCAGGTGACGCCGGTGCTGGAGGGGCGTTTGCAGCTGGCAGGCGAACCCTCGCTGACGGTCAGGCTGGTGGGCATCGAGCCGCTCAGCCTGTTGCCAGGCATGGCGGTTGCCGGCGCCGACCCGCAAGGGTTCGACCTGCAGGCGTTCGTCGTCGCGCCCGGGCAAACCTGGGTCGGCCCGGACACGTTGCGCCAACTGGGCCGCAAGGCCGGGGAGCAGATCCGCACGGTGGAAGGCCAGAGCCTGCCACCCCTGGCCCTGAGCGCCCACCTCGCGCCGGGTGTGGTGGTGGTCGATATCGGCCAGGCCCAGGCCTTGCTCAAGGCCCCGGGACAGCTGTCGCGGTTGATCAGCAACAGCGACCAGCCCCTGCCGGCAGCGCTTGCCGCCGACCTCAAGCTGCAGCCGGCCAGTGACGACACCGACCTGCAGCGACTGACCGAGAGTTTTCACCTCAACCTCACCGCGTTGGGCCTGCTGGCCTTCGTGGTCGGCTTGTTCATCGCCCATGCGGCCATCGGCCTGGCATTGGAGCAGCGCCGCAGCTTGATGCGCACCCTGCGGGCCTGTGGCGTCAGCCTGCGCACGCTGCTCGCGGCCCTGGCGCTGGAGCTGGGGTTGTTCGCACTGCTGGGGGGCCTGGTGGGCGTGCTTGCCGGCTACCTGATCGCCGCCTCGTTACTGCCCGACTTCGCCTCCAGCCTGCGGGGTCTGTACGGCGCCGAGGTGGCCGGCCAGTTGCACTTGCCGTGGCAGTGGTGGCTGGCGGGGATGGTCGTCAGCCTGCTGGGGGCGTTGCTGGCTGGCTTCGACAGCCTGCTGCGCGCCGCGCGTCTGCCATTGTTGGGGCTGGCCCAACCGCAGGCCTGGCGCTTGGCCCAGGTGCCCTGGCTGCGGCGTCAGGCCCTGGCGGCGGCTGTGCTGCTACTGCTGGCCCTGGGCTGTGGCTACCTGGGCAACAGCCTGCCCAGCGCGTTCGGTCTGCTGGCGGCATTGCTGCTGGCAGCGGCGCTGTTGCTGCCAGGGCTGCTGGCGCTGCTGCTCGGCGGCCTTGCCCGCTACGCGCGGCGGCCGTTGGCGCAGTGGTTCTTCGCCGACAGCCGACAACAGCTGCCGGCCTTGAGCCTTGCATTGATGGCGCTACTGCTGGCGTTGGCTGCCAGTGTCGGGGTGGGCGGGATGACCGAAGGGTTTCGCCGCACCTTCATCGGTTGGCTTGACCTGCGCCTGGCGGCCGACCTGTATGTCACGCCTCGCGACAGCGCGCAGGCCCAGCAGCTGTATGCCCAGTTGCCGCGCGAGCCGGCCGTCAACGCCGGGCTGCCGAGCTGGCGGGTGGAGTGGCGCCTGCAGCACTGGCCGGTGCAAGTGCAAGGGGTGGTCGATCATCCGTTCTACCGCAGCCACTGGCCGTTGCTGGCGCAAAACGCGGATGCCTGGGCGCAACTGGCAGCGGGCCGGGGCGTCATGCTCAGCGAGCAATTGGCCCGGCGCCTGAGGTTGGCGCTGGGCGACAGCGTGACGCTGCCCGGCGAGCCGCCGCAGGCCATGACGGTGGTCGGCATTCATGCCGACTACGGCAACCCCAAGGGGCATGTGCTGGTCAACGCCGACTGGCTCCGTGCCCATGCACCGGCCGCCAACCTGTCCGGCCTGAGCCTGCTGGTACAGCCCGGCCAGGTGGCCGCGCTCCAGCAGCAGTTGCAGCAACGCTTTGCCCTGGATGACGACCAGCTAGTCGAGCAGGCCCGCCTGAAGGCCTGGTCGACAGCCATTTTCAACCGCACCTTCGCCGTCACCGCGGCCCTGAACAGCCTGACCCTGGGCGTGGCCGGCGTGGCCTTGTTCATCAGCCAGCTGACCCTCGGCCAGCGCCGGTTGGGGCAACTGGCGCCCTTGTGGGCACTGGGCGTGCCGCGCCGCTGGCTGGGTTGGCTGTGCCTGGGCCAGGCCCTGATGCTCTGTGGCTTCACCGTGCTCCTGGCGATTCCCCTGGGCCTGCTGTTGGCCTGGTGCCTGGTGGCGGTGGTGAACGTCCAGGCATTTGGCTGGCGCTTGCCATGGCAGGTGTTTCCCGGCCAGTTGCTGCAACTGGGGACACTGGGCGTGCTGACCAGCCTGCTGGCCTGCGCCTGGCCGCTGTGGCAACTGGCGCGCAGCCAGCCAGGCGTGCTGTTGCGGCGGTTCGCCGATGAAGCCTGAAGCCTGGTTGCTGCTGGCCGGCCTGTTGCTGGCCGGGTGCGATGCGCCGGAACCTGCGCCCAAGGGCTTTGCCGGGCTCGGCAACGAGGCCGGGGCGTTCAGGCAGGTCACGCCCGGCGTGGCACTGGAATTCCCCCGCGACCACGGCGCCCATGACGGCTATCGCATCGAATGGTGGTACATCACTGCCAACCTTGAAGATGTTCAGGGTCGCGCCTGGGGTGCGCAATGGACCCTGTTCCGCTCGGCGCTGCGCCCAGGGCCGGAGACCCGCGACTGGGACAGCCCGAACCTGTGGATGGGCCACGCCGCATTGACCGGGCCCGGCGGCCACCAGGTCGGTGAAGCGCTGGCCCGTGGTGGAGTGGGGCAGGCCGGCGTGGTGGCCGCGCCATTTCAGGCGTGGATCGATGATTGGTCACTGCAGGGTGAGCCCGGTATCGAGCGCTTGCGCATGCGCGCGGGCGGGCCGGGCTTTCGCTACGACCTGAACCTGGCCACCGACAAACCCGTGGTGCTGCACGGCCTGCAGGGCTACAGCGAGAAATCCGGCAAGGGCCAGGCGTCGTACTACTACAGCCAGCCGTTCTATCAGGTAACCGGCGAGGTCGAACGCGCCGGGCTATGCATTGCCGTGAAGGGCCAAGCCTGGCTGGACCGGGAGTGGAGCAGCCAGCCCTTGGCGGCTGGGCAGCGGGGCTGGGACTGGTTCTCCTTGCATCTGGAGGGTGGCGCCAAGCTGATGCTGTTCCAGGTGCGTGAGGACAAGGGCCTGCCTTACCGGGCTGGCACCTGGATCGATGCCCAGGGGCGGTCGCGGGCGTTGCAGGGCAAGGAGATCGAACTGACGCCGCTGGCGTGGGCGCGGCAGGACAATGGCAAGTCGGTGCCAACGCGCTGGCGGGTGCAGGTGACCTCGGAGCAGGTGGATGTGCAGGTCGAGGCGTTCGAGCCGAAGGCCTGGATGAACACGCGGTTTGCGTACTGGGAAGGCCCCGTGCGAGTGACGGGCAGTGGTGGTGGCAAAGGCTACCTGGAAATGACCGGGTACTGACCTGCTGCGGCCTATGGGAGCGGGCTTGCTCTGGGAACTGGCTTGCTGTGGGAGCGGGCTTGTTGTGGGAGCGGGCTTGTCCCGCGAACCAGGGCGAAGCCCTGGCCATACACTTCTGTTTTCTGGGCGGGCCCTTTCGCGGGACAAGCCAGCTCCCACAACAAGCCAGCTCCCACAGCAAGCCCGCTCCCACAGGTAAACCAAAGGCTTTGATAGCTGTGGGTCTGCCTCAATCCCCGCCTTTCATCCGCCGCGCCACCAGGTAAATCCCCAACCCCACCAACGCCGCACCCGCGCCGATATAACCGGTACTGGTCCACCCCAACCCGGCACTGATCGCCATGCCCCCAAACCAGGGCCCCAGCGCGTTGGCCAAATTGAACGCCGCATGGTTGGAAGCCGCCGCCAGGCTCGGTGCCTCATGGGCGATGTCCATCAGGCGAATCTGCAGCGGCGCCGCCAGGGCAATCATGGTCCCCACCAGGCCGATCCCCAGCAGCAGGCTCCACAGGGCATGAGCCGCGAAGGTGAAGAACAGCAGCACCGCCGTCGACCACACCAGCACCAGGCCCACGGCGCGGAACTGCAGGCGGTCGAACAGCTTGCCCCCGGCAATGTTGCCGATGATGCCGCCGACCCCGAACGCCGCCAGGCCAAACGGAATCCACTGCGGCGACACTTGCGTCACCTGCAGCATGGTCGGTGCCAGGTAGCTGAACACGCAGAACATGCCGGCAAAGCCAATGGCAGCGATGCCCAGCGCCATCCACACCTGCGGCAGGCGGAAGGCTTGCAGCTCCTTGCGCGGGTCGCTGCGCGCCTCGTTGCGGGGTTGCGGTACATAGCGCCAGACCAGGGCGATGGTGCACAGGGCGATCACCCCGACCAGCACGAACGCCGAGCGCCAGCCAAAGAATTGACCGAGGAAGGTCGCGATCGGGTTGCCCAGCAGCATTGCCAGGGTCAGGCCCATCATCACCCGCGCCACGGCGCCTGCACGCTGGTTGCTCGGCACCATGCTCGAAGCCACCACGGCCGCGATGCCGAAATACGCACCGTGGGGCAGGCCGCTGACGAAGCGGAACGCCACCAGCCCGGCGAAGGAAGGGGCGAAGGCCGTGGCCAGGTTGCCGACGGCGTAGAGGGCCATCAGCAGCAACAGCAGGTGTTTACGCAGAAGCTTGGCACCGAGTATCGCCAGCGCCGGTGCACCGACTACCACGCCCAGGGCGTAGGCACTGATGGCATGACCCACTTGCGGCTCGCTCAACTGCAGGTTGCCGGCGATATCGGGCATCAGCCCCATGATCGCGAACTCGCCGGTGCCAATGGCAAAGCTGCCCAAGGCCATGGCAGCTTCCATCTTGCCCACTTCGCCTTTGCTGATGGCGAGCGGGGGTAATTCCTGAACAGACATCGGGATCCTTACTGAAACTGGCTGAAACGTTCAACGCGCGATGATAGACGACATCGTCGGGCTCTGTAATATTTTGCATTAATTGCCGGCACTCATAAAATGGCTGCATCAATCCGCCAGTTCCCGAGTGCGCGCCATGGCCATCAATTTCGACCTCAACGACCTGCAAGCCTTTCGCGCAGTGGTCGAGCAAGGCAGCTTCCGCAAGGCGGCGGAGGCGGTGCGTATCTCGCAGCCGGCGCTTAGCCGGCGCATCGACAAGCTGGAGGATGCCTTGGGCGTGCGGCTGTTCGAGCGCACCACCCGCAAGGTCAGCCTGACCCAGGCCGGGCGGGGCTTCATGCCCAGCGTCGAGCGCTTGCTCGACGACCTGGACAACGCCCTGCTGGGCATCAGCGAAGTGGCCTCGACGCGGCTCGGCCAGGTCACGGTGGCCTGCGTACCGTCGGCGGCGTATTACTTCATGCCCCGGGTCATCGCGTATTACCACCAGCAGTTTCCACGGATCAAGGTCAAGGTGCTGGACGCCAGCGCCCACGAGGTGCTTGGCGCGGTGGTCGATGGCGAGGCGGATTTCGGCCTGAGCTTCATGGGCACGCTGGAGGCCGATGTGGAGTTCGAACCGCTGGTGCAGGAGAGCTATGTGCTGGCGTGCCGGCGAGATCACCCGCTGGCGGCGCGCAGCAGCATCACCTGGGACGAGTTCTACCAGCAGTCCTACATTTCGCTGGGCAAGACCTCCGGCAATCGCTTCCTGCTCGACCAGGCACTGAGCGGCATCGTGCCGCAACGTCAAAGCATCTGCGAAACCCGCCACGTCACCACCATGATCGGCCTGGTGGAGGCGGGGCTGGGGGTGGCTGCGGTGCCGTCGATGGCGATGCCGGCGGGTGATCACCCGATCCTGACCCAGGTCGCCCTGACCGAGCCAAAGGTCATGCGCAGTGTCGGGCTGATCAAACGCCGGGGTCGAACCCTGACCCCGGCGGCGTTGGCGCTGGAGCGCCTGGTGGTGGACATGAAGGTCGAGGTCAGCGGCTGACCGAATCCAGCCCGGTGGCCTGCACGGTCTGCTGGGCAGCGGGCGCGGCCAGGTAGGCGAGCAGTGCCTTGGCCTGGCGCGGGTGTTCGGCATGGGTAGGAATGCCTGCGGCAAAGCGCGTGACCGATTGCACCGCCTCCGGCAGCTTGCCGACGAAGCTTGCGCCCCGCACCGGCAACAGCTCGCTGACCTGCTGCAAGCCGACCTGGTAATCGCCTTTGGCGACCACCGAGGCCACCGGGATCTTCGCGATCATGCTGGCCTTGGGCGCAAGTTGCTGCTCGATGCCCAGCCGTTTGAACAGCTGCTTGTGCACATACACGCCGCTTGCGCTGTCCGAATAGGCCACCGACCTGGCGCCCAGCAGGGTTTTCTTCAGCCCCTCCACACTGCTGATATCGGGTTTTGGCGCGCCGCCACGCACCACCATGCCGATGCGCGAATCGGCCAGCTCCACCCGTGACGCCGGGTCGACCTTGCCTTGGCGGATCAGCTCATCGAGCGCGTAGCCGACCATGATCACCACGTCGGCCTTCTCGCCACGGGCCAGGCGATTGGGGATCGCCTCGGGCGCCTGCCCCATAGACGGCCCCAGGGCGGTGTCGAGGGTATTGCCGGTGGCAGCGGCGAATTTCGGGCCGAGTATCTGGTAGGCGGCGGTGAAGCCACCGGAGGTCATGACCCGCAGCTGCTCGGCGTGGGCGACGCTGCCCAGGCTTGCACAGGCGAGCAGGGCAAAGGCGTGCAGTACTTTACGCATGATCGAGCGCCCTCAGGACAGTGCCGGTTGCAGTTGACCGCGCGAACGGCGGTAGAGGAACAGCGTCGCGCCCAGGGCGCAGAGCGCGGCGAAGCTCATCCAGTAGCCGGGGGCGGCCTTGTCGGCGGTGTACTGGATCAGGAAGGTCGAAATGGCCGGAGTGAAACCGCCGAACACGGCCGTGGCCAGGCTATAGGCCAGGGAGAAGCCCGCCACCCGCACTTCGACCGGCATGATTTCGGTCAGCGCGGGGATCATCGCACCGTTGTACAGGCCATAAAGGAACGACAGCCACAACAGCACCACCAGCATGTGCAGGAAGCTTGGCGCATTGACCAGGAAAGTCAGCGCAGGATACGCGCTGGCCAGGGTCAGCAGGGTCATGGCCACCAGCACCGGACGGCGCCCGATGCGATCGGACAGGGCGCCACCGAGCGGCAGCCAGATGAAGTTCGACACCCCTACCAGCAACGTCACCAGCAAGGCATCGGCGGTGCTCAGGTGCAGCACCGTCTTGCCGAACGTTGGCGCGTACACGGTGATCAGGTAGAACGCCGTGGTGGTCAGCGCCACCATCAGCATGCCGGCGAGCACCGTGGCCCAGTGCTGCAGCAGGGTGCGCAGCACCTCGGCCCTGGCCGGGCGGTGCTTGCGTGCGGCGTATTCCTCGGACTCCTCCAGGTTACGCCGCAGCAGGAAGATGAACGGCACGATCAGGCAGCCGACGAGGAAGGGGATGCGCCAGCCCCAATCGGCGATCATCGCCGGTGCCATCCATTGGTTCAGGGCATAGCCCAGGGCCGCCGCGACGATGATCGCCACTTGCTGGCTGGCAGACTGCCAGCTGGTGAAGAACCCTTTGTTGCCGGGCGTGGCGATCTCGGCCAAGTACACCGACACACCGCCCAGTTCGGCACCGGCCGAGAAGCCTTGCAGCAGGCGCCCGACCAGCACCAGGGCGGGCGCGAGCAGGCCGATGGATTCGTAGCCGGGCACCAGCACGATCAGGATCGTGCCGCTGGCCATGATCGACAGGGTGACGATCAGCCCTTTGCGCCGGCCCACTTCGTCGATATAGGCGCCGAGTACAACGGCACCCAGCGGGCGCATGAGAAAGCCCGCGCCGAACACGGCGAAGGTCATCATCAAGGAGGCGAATTCACTGCTGGCAGGGAAGAACACCGCCGCGATCTGCGTGGCGTAGAAACCGAAGAGGAAAAAGTCGAACTGCTCGAGGAAGTTGCCCGACGTGACCCGGAAGATCGCGCCGGCGCGGGAGTGCCCGGAGGCGGTTGTTGCTGTCATTGCCTGTACTCCATACCGCTTTTGTGACGTGCGCCGCTGGGAACGGCGCACGGTTCTTATTGGCGGGAATGGTGCGACAGGGACATTGATTAGAGAATTGCATTGTTCACATCGATTGATGCGGCTATCGGATCAATCCGCCATTTGCAGTTCGGGCAGGCTCACCCGGAACGCCCGGGTCAACCCGAGCAGGCAGAGGAAACCGACGCCCAGCCAGCACAGGCCAATGGTGAACGACATGCTCGACAGGCTGGTCCACAGCCACAGCGTGCTGAGGAAACCGAGCGCCGGTATGGCGCCGAACAGCAGGTAGTTGCGTGGGCCGCTCAGCTTCTGGTCGAGCAGGTAATGCTTGACCACCGCCAGGTTGACCGCAGAAAACGCGAACAGCGCGCCAAAGCTGATCATGTTGGCGACTGTGTCCAGGGTGATGAACAGGGCGACCAACGACATCGTGCTGACCAGCATGATCGCCGTGGCCGGCACGCGCTTTTTCGTGACCAGACGGCCAAACACCCGTGGCAGCGCACCGTCGCGCCCCATGGCGAACAGCACCCGCGAAACACTGGCCTGGGACACCATGGCCGAGGCGAAGCAGCCGGCCACGTAGGTGGCGGTAAAGCCGGTCACCAGCAACTCGCCGCCGACCCGACGCATCACGTCCACCGAGGCCGAGTCCGGGTCGGCGAAGCTGGCCCAGTCGGGGAACACCTGCTGGGCGAAGTACGACACCAGCAGGAACAGCAGGCCACCGATCACCGACACCGCCATGATTGCCTGGGGAATGCGCTTGGTCGGGTTGCTGGTTTCTTCGGCCATGGTCGACACCGCATCGAAGCCCAGGAACGACAGGCACAAGACGGCTGCGCCGGCCATCACCAGCGGCACGCTGAAGCCCTCGTGGTGGAACGGCGCCAGCAACGACACCGGCGCCGCCTGCTCGCCCAGGTTGCGCACCGACAACGCCACGAACACGACGATGAACACCAGTTGGGCGACCACCAGGATCCAGTTGACCCGGGTAATCGATTCGATGCCGATCAGGTTGAGGAAGGTAACCAGGGCGATCGAGCCCAGTACCCACACCCAGGCGTGTATCGCCGGGAAGTATTCGGACATGTAGATGCCGATCAGCAGGTAGCTGAGCAGTGGCAGGAAGATGTAGTCGAGCAGCAGGGTCCAGCCGGCGATGAAGCCGAAGTGGCTGCCAAAGGCCTTGCGGGTATAGGTGTAGACGGAGCCGGAGTAGGGGTGGGCCTGGACCATGCGGCCATAGCTGTAGGCGGTCAGGAGCATGGCGGCGAGGGTCAGCATGTAGGCAGTGGGCAGGTGGCCCTTGGTCATCTGGGTGACCAGCCCGTAGGTGGTGAAGACTGCCAGGGGCACCATGTAGGCGAGGCCGAACAACACCAGCGCGGTCATGCTCATGGACTTTCTGAAACGGCCGGAAGCGGCAGGTTGCGACGCAGGATGGTGGGCAGGGGCAGAGTCTGTATTTGTTGTTGTATGCATTGCTAACTCCTGAAATGGAATGCAGGACGCCGCAGTAGGCGAGCCGGGCTCGCTACTGGTCTTGGGAGTTCGATCAGGGACAGGGTCAGGGGTGGGGCTGGGGAATGCTCCCACACTCCAGGGGCGCTCGAAATCACCCTTTGGGGGGAGCCCGGTTTCGAATGCAATGTCTAAAAGTTGACGCGACTGCTGTGGGAGCGGGCTTGTCCCGCGAACACCGGCGAAGCCGGTGC
>NZ_AKJC01000230.1 GCF_000282535.1 Pseudomonas sp. GM84
GCCGGCTTGCCGGCGATGAGGCCAGTGCGGGCAAACATAAATCCAACCTTCTGTACAAAAGTTGGTCAAATCCTGAGCAATTTCCGATATAATTCGCGCCCCTCATTTTCGGCAGGCCCTGCGCGCGCTGTTAAACCAATGAAACTTATCGTCAAAGTCTTCCCAGAGATCACCATCAAGAGCCGGCCGGTGCGCAAGCGCTTCATCCGCCAGCTCGGCAAGAACATCCGCAACGTGCTCAAGGACCTCGATCCTGAGCTCGCGGTCGATGGTGTCTGGGACAATCTCGAAGTGGTCACCCGCGTCGAGGACGAGAAGGTCCAGCGCGAGATGATCGAGCGCCTCACCTGCACGCCGGGTATCACCCATTTCCTGCAGGTCGAGGAATACCCGCTGGGCGACTTCGACGACATCGTCGCCAAGTGCAAGCAGCACTTCGGTCACCTGCTGGAAGGCAAGATCTTCGCCGTGCGCTGCAAGCGTGGCGGCCACCACGACTTCACTTCGATGGACGTCGACCGCTACGTCGGCAGCCAGCTGCGCCAGCAGTGCGGCGCCGCCGGCATCGACCTGAAGAACCCTGAAGTGCTGGTGCGCATCGAAATCCGCAACCAGCGCCTGTACGTCATCCACAACCAGCACCAGGGCATTGGCGGCTACCCGCTGGGCGCCCTGGAGCAGACCCTGGTGCTGATGTCCGGTGGCTTCGACTCCACCGTGGCGGCCTACCAGATGATGCGCCGTGGCCTGATGACCCACTTCTGCTTCTTCAACCTCGGCGGCCGCGCCCACGAGCTGGGGGTGATGGAAGTCGCCCACTACCTGTGGAAGAAATACGGCAGCAGCCAGCGCGTGCTGTTCATCAGCGTGCCGTTCGAAGAAGTGGTTGGCGAGATCCTCAACAAGGTCGACAACAGCTACATGGGCGTGACCCTCAAGCGCATGATGCTGCGCGGCGCCGCGCACATGGCCGATCGTCTGGAAATCGAAGCGCTGGTGACCGGCGAGGCGATCTCCCAGGTGTCCAGCCAGACGCTGCCGAACCTGTCGATCATCGATTCGGCGACCGACAAGCTGGTGCTGCGCCCATTGCTGGCCAGCCACAAGCAGGACATCATCGACCAGGCCAACGAAATCGGCACCGCCGATTTCGCCAAGCACATGCCTGAATACTGCGGCGTGATCTCGGTGAACCCGACGACTCATGCCAAGCGTCATCGCATGGAGCATGAAGAGAAACAATTCGACATGGCCGTGCTGGAGCGCGCCCTCGAACGCGCCAAGTTCATCTCCATCGACCACGTGATCGACGAGCTGGGCAAGGACGTGGAAGTCGAGGAAGTACGCGAAGCGCTGCCAGGCCAGATCGTCATCGACATCCGTCACCCCGACGCCCAGGAAGACGAGCCTCTGGTGCTCGAGGGCGTTGAAGTCCAGGTGATGCCGTTCTACGCGATCAACAGCAAGTTCAAGCAGCTGGATGAAACCCGCCAGTACTTGCTGTATTGCGACAAAGGTGTGATGAGCCGACTGCACGCACACCACCTGCTCAGTGAGGGACATGCCAATGTGCGTGTTTATCGTCCGGCATAAGATGCCAGGGCTGTATGGCGGCAGCATCCGCCATCGCCCTCCCGACCGCCGGGCCCGCTGAGCCTTTTAACTTCATATTGGCCGCCTAGACTGGCGGCAACCGAATCCTCTGATCGAGATACAGTTGTGATCGAAAATCTGCGTAACATCGCCATCATCGCCCACGTTGACCATGGTAAAACCACCCTCGTCGACAAACTCCTGCGTCAGTCCGGCACTCTGGAGCGTAACGAGCTCAACGACGAGCGCGTCATGGACTCCAACGACCAGGAAAAAGAGCGCGGCATTACCATTCTGGCGAAGAACACCGCCATCAACTGGAACGGCTACCACATCAACATCGTCGACACCCCCGGCCACGCCGACTTCGGTGGCGAGGTTGAGCGTGTAATGTCGATGGTCGACTCCGTGCTGCTGCTGGTCGACGCCCAGGACGGCCCGATGCCGCAAACCCGCTTCGTGACCAAGAAGGCCTTCGAAGCCGGCCTGAAGCCGATCGTCGTGATCAACAAGGTCGACCGTCCGGGCGCGCGTCCTGACTGGGTTCTGGACCAGATCTTCGACCTGTTCGACAACCTCGGTGCCACCGACGAACAGCTGGACTTCAAAGTCGTCTACGCCTCGGCCCTGAACGGCATCGCCGGTCTGGACCACACCGACATGGCCGAAGACATGACCCCGCTGTACCAGTCGATCATCGACAACGTACCGGCGCCGGCTGTTGACCGTGACGGTTCGTTCCAGATGCAGATCTCCGCTCTGGACTACAACAGCTTTCTCGGCGTTATCGGCGTTGGCCGTATCGCCCGTGGTCGCGTCAAGCCGAACACCCCGGTTGTCGCCATCGACACCAACGGCAAGAAGCGCAACGGCCGTATCCTGAAGCTGATGGGTCACCACGGTCTGCACCGCATTGACGTTGAAGAAGCCCAAGCTGGCGACATCGTCTGCATCAGCGGTTTCGATGAGCTGTTCATCTCCGACACCCTGTGCGCCCCGGATGCGGTAGAAGCGATGAAGCCGCTGACCGTTGACGAGCCTACCGTTTCGATGACCTTCCAGGTCAACGACTCGCCGTTCTGCGGCAAGGAAGGCAAGTTCGTCACCAGCCGTAACATCAAGGACCGTCTGGACAAAGAGCTGCTGTACAACGTTGCTCTGCGCGTTCAGGAAACCGATTCCCCTGACAAGTTCAAGGTATCGGGCCGTGGTGAACTGCACCTGTCGGTACTGATCGAAACCATGCGCCGTGAAGGCTTCGAGATGGCCGTAGGTCGTCCTGAAGTGATCATCCGCGAAGTCGACGGCGTGAAGCAGGAACCGTTCGAGAACGTCACCATCGACATCCCTGAAGATTCGCAGGGCAAGGTCATGGAAGAGATGGGTCTGCGTAAAGGCGACCTGACCAACATGGTCCCGGATGGCAAAGGCCGTGTGCGCCTGGAGTACAACATTCCAGCCCGTGGTCTGATCGGTTTCCGTAACCAGTTCCTGACCCTGACCAACGGTGCAGGCATCCTGACCTCGATCTTCGATCGCTACGACACCATGAAGTCGGGCCAGATGTCCGGCCGCCTGAACGGCGTACTGGTTTCGGTCGAGACCGGCAAGGCACTGACCTACTCGCTGGAAACCCTGCAGGCGCGTGGCAAGCTGTTCGTTGAACACGGTCAAGAGATCTACAACGGTCAGATCATCGGCCTGAACAGCCGCGACAACGACCTGGGCGTGAACCCGACCAAAGGCAAGAAGCTCGACAACATGCGTGCTTCGGGCAAAGACGAAGTCATCGCCCTGGTTCCGCCAGTTCGCCACACCCTGGAACAGGCCCTGGAATTCATCCAGGACGACGAGCTGTGCGAAGTCACGCCGAAGTCGATCCGTCTGCGCAAGAAGATCCTGGACGAAGGTGAGCGTACCCGCGCAGCCAAGAAAGCCAAGAACTGAGTTAGCTCAGGCTGAATGAAAACGCCCCCGGTCGAAAGACCGGGGGCGTTTTTGTTTGCCTTGTGGAAAGTGGCTGTAGGAAGCGGCTGTGTTTTGCGGCTGCATGTTCGACTGTGAACTCAGCTGCCTTGTGGCGCTTGGGCCCGTTGCCTACGTTGCCGGCTCTTTCCCATGGAGCACGGAGCATGAACTGTCGCTATTTGCTGGTAATTCCCTGTCTCGCTGTCTGTTTCCAGGCCAGTGCCCAGCAGGACTGCAGCGGGCTGCGCCCGCAGGAAGTGGCCCGCTGTCATGTCGAAAAGGTAAGGCAGGCGCCGCTGCAGTACCAGCTTGAGCAGAAGACGCCCGCACAGGGCTATACGCTTTATCAGTACCGGATGACCTCGCTGACCTGGGCGCCTGAACCGGTGGTCGAACCCCGCTTGTGGGAGCACCGCGTCGAGCTTTATGTGCCCGACGCTGCCTTGCAGGAAAAGGCGCTGCTGGTGGTGAATAACGGTGTGAGATTGGGTGAGGAACAACAAACACCCGACTACTCGTCCGAGGCGCTGAGTGCGGTGGCTGTGCAGACGCAGACCGTTGTGGCAATGATCAGCGACGTGCCCAACCAGTACGTGACCTTCAGCGATGCACAAGCGCCGATGCGCGAGGATCATGCCGTGGCCCACACTTGGGCGCATTCGCTGCGCAGCGAAGCTGCCGCGCCGGAGCTACCCCTGCATGTGCCGATGGCCGCCGCCGCGAGCAGGGCCATGGACCTCACTTCAGCAGCACTTCCCGAGTTGCGCATCGAGCGCTTCATCATCACGGGAGCATCGAAGCGCGGTTGGAGTGCGTGGCTGACAGCCCTGGCTGATGCGCGGGTGATCGCCATCGTGCCAAGCGTCATCGATGTTGCCGACACCACCGAAATGCTGGCCGGCTTGCGCAAGCGCTACGGTGGTGCATGGCCGCTGGCACTTTGGCCCTATCAGGCAGCGGGTGTCTTGCAGCAGTTGGGTAGCCCGGCTTTCGAGCGGCTGATGGGGCTGATGGACCCGATGCGATATCTGGATGAGCCGGGCGCTCGCCTGGAAATACCCAAGTACCTGGTATCCGCCAGCGGGGATGATTTCTTCGCGCCCGACCACGCCACGGACTACCTGCAGCGCCTGCCGGGCCAAACCAGCCTCAGGGTGCTGCCGAATTCGGACCATGGCGGCGTACGCGCGCATGTTGCCACTACGCTCGTACCTTTTGTTAAGCGTATCCAGGCGGGGCGGCCTCTGCCTGGCGTGCAGGTGTTGCCGGGCGAGGAGGTGCGGCGTTTGCAGGTGCGCTTATCTGAGATGCCTGTGGCAGTGAAGGTCTGGACTGCGCACAACGGCGAGGACCGGGATTTTCGTCATGCCTGTGGCGTTCGCTATACATCCCAGACCTTAGTGCCCAGAGAAGCCTTCAGCCTGGATTGGACTGCGCCGTCGCAAGGGTGGCAGGCGCGGTTCGTGGAAGCGCAGTTTGCTGATGGTTTTGTCGCCACCAGCCCGGTGATGGTGTTGCCTGAGAACTTCCCGACCCATCCGCCGAAGGACAATGGCCAGGCCTGCAGAACCTTCCCCAACTGATCTGGCCCTATCGCCGGCAAGCCGGCTCCCACAGTTCATTTGCGGCGCTGCAGGCTTCGTGTGGGAGCCGGCTTGCCGGCGATAGGGCCGGTGCAGCAGCCGGCTTAGCGCATCATGCCCAACTCGGCATCGTCCAGCAGCGCCTTGGCCAATGCACTCAGGTAGTGCGAAGCCCAGATCAGTTGCTGGTCGTTTTCCATCACACCGGTAAGCGTCATGTCGCGTACATAGCCCATCAGTTCAGAGGCTTGTTCACGGGCGTTCTGGCACGGGATACCGGCGGCTATCTGGAACAGCGGCTGATCATGGGCTTCGCCTTGGTAGAAAAAGGTTTTACCTGGCGTGGTTTTATAGTTTTCTGTCATCGGTCCATTTCCCTGACTACTGCGATGGATGGCACCGGCTCAGCCGGTGTTCGCGGGACAAGCCCGCTCCCACAGGGGTTCGCAAGCTGTGCCGTCCTTGTGGGAGCGGGCTTGCCCCGCGAAGCGTCGAACATCAATGCAAGCTGCCGGTACGCTCCAGGGCGAGGCAAAGCGCATCCGCCTGCCCCCAGGCCAGCTGCATGGCCCGCAACCCGTTCATCAGCGACTCTCGCGCCGCTTCATCGGCAATGCCATCGAGGGCGCGGTGGCTGTGGGTGTAGGCGATCGTCAGGTAATGGGTGATGTTGACCACAACATGGTCCAGGGGAACGAGGTTATTGCCAATGGCGTAGGTGAGAGTCGTGCCGTCTGGCAGATCGAAATGGTGGGGTGGGTCGGGGACTATCTTTTTCATAGCAATTCCTGGGTGAGATCTAAGGAACTGCCACCAACGTTTCCACACGTAGAGGCGGCAACTGTACGCAGGGTGGAAAAACCGGTCACCCAAGCACCCGGTAGGCCAAGCGGCCTCCCGCGCACAGCTGCCATTACAACAGCGATCTGAGTGATTAACCGGGTTTCCACACCCGCATCGCTAAACAGCAGCGACCCGGAAATCCTAGAGAGTCAGGTTTCCAGGGACAATCAGACGCGTGTCGACAGAGCTCGTAGGATATTTCGCATGTGCTGATACCGGTAGCTCGAATTCGTAGGAAATGTCTGAGGGTGCTGTGGGATTTGGTGGCGCATGTGTTGAGGTTGCATGAGGCCCAGAAGGTGCTTGCCACCACGTTTTAGCGCCTATGAGGTCGAGCGCCGCCCGCGCGGCGCATCGCGGATGAATCCGCTCCTACATTTGTTGCAACGTGCCACGGTCTG
>NZ_AKJC01000231.1 GCF_000282535.1 Pseudomonas sp. GM84
GCGCCCCAATCGCCGGCAAGCCGGCTCCCACCGGATCGGCGGAGGGCTTTATTGTGGGAGCCGGCTTGCCGGCGATTGGGGCGCACAGCGGCCCTGCTTTAATCCCACCTTAATGGCGATGGGAAACACTTCCTCACAATCCTTCACAAAGTCTCATTTGCGCAGCGCGGGGCTCAAGCGCAGCATATCCAGCCCGGTGTCGACCCATTGTTCGGCATCGCCCTGCAGGTCGAAGCTGTCCGGTAGCAGCAACCAGCGCCCGATCAGACCATCTACATAGGCAAACAAGGTTACCGCCGCGCGCTCAACGTCAAGGTCGGCGGGCAACTGCTCACGGCGTACGGCATTGGCCAGCGCCAAGGTAATGCTCTCGTGGCAGTCCAGCACCGCCCCCTGGCGCTGCTGGCGAATTTCACACATGTCGTCGGTGAACTCGCACTTGTGATGCAGGATTTCGTTGATACGCCGGGTTCGGGCGTCGAGCACCAGCTCGTTGAACACCTGCAGCAGCAGTTTGCGCATGCAGCCAAGCGGGTCCAGTTCGTCTTCGCTTTCACTGGCGCGCGCCAGGTGGTCATGGGTTTCGTGCAGGCTGTCGAGCAAGGCCTGCACCAGCTCGGCCTTGTTGTTGAAGTGCCAGTAGATCGCCCCGCGGGTAACGCCCGCCAGTTCGGCGATTTCGGCCAGTGTGGTGCGCGCGACCCCACGGTTGTAGAAGGCCCTTTCCGCTGCCTCGATAATTTGGACGCGAGTCTCCTGGGCTTCTTCTTTGGTTCGACGGACCATGGCAGTACGACCTCATCTGGGCCCGCATGCAGCGCCTGCGGGAAATCCGCCGGTGGCACTTCTGCAGAGTGCCTGCCGGATGGGCTAATCGAAGGCTGAGGTAGTCGTTGGCTACCACCCAGCGCTATTTACAAACAACCGTGAATGTAAGTATATTCGTTAGTAAGCTACTTATCCACCGGATAGTTTCTTTCCGACAAGACTCATCCATTACTCTTGAGCGTTTCCCTGCTCTAGCGACCCGAGGATCCTCATGCAATTCAAGCCAGCCGTTACCGCTCTGGTTTCCGCCGTCGCCCTGGCAACCCTGCTAAGTGGCTGCAAGAAAGAAGAAGCCGCGCCCGCAGCGCAGGCTCCTCTGGTCGGCGTCGTCACCCTGCAACCCCAATCCTTCACCCTGACCTCGGAACTGCCGGGGCGCACCAGTGCCTACCGCGTCGCCGAAGTGCGGCCACAGGTCAATGGCATCATCCTCAAGCGCCTGTTCAAGGAAGGCAGCGAGGTCAAGGAAGGCCAGCAGCTGTACCAGATCGACCCCGCGGTGTACGAAGCCAACCTGGCTAACGCCCAGGCCACCCTGCAGGCGACCCGCTCCCTGGCCGAGCGCTACAAGCAGCTGATCGACGAGCAAGCGATCTCCAAGCAGGAATACGACGACGCCAATGCCAAACGATTGCAGGCCGAGGCTTCGCTCAAGAGCGCGCAGATCGACCTGCGCTACACCAAGGTGCTGGCGCCGATCAGCGGTCGCATCGGCCGCTCCTCGTTCACCGAAGGTGCGCTGGTGAGCAACGGCCAAACCAACGCCATGGCCACCATTCAGCAGCTCGACCCGATCTACGTCGATGTCACCCAGTCCACCGCCGAGCTGCTCAAGCTGCGCCGTGACCTGGAAAGTGGCCAGTTGCAGAAGGCCGGCAAGAACGCAGCGTCCGTACAGCTGGTGCTGGAAGACGGCAGCCTGTTCAACCAGGAAGGCCGCCTGGAGTTCTCGGAAGTCGCGGTCGACGAGACCACCGGCTCCGTCACCCTGCGCGCCATCTTCCCCAACCCCGATCACACGCTGCTGCCCCGCATGTTCGTGCATGCGCGGCTCAAGGCCGGGGTCAACAGCAACGCCATCCTTGCCCCACAGCAGGGCGTGACCCGTGACCTCAAAGGCGCCCCTACCGCGATGGTGGTCAACCAGGAGAACAAGGTCGAACTGCGCCAGCTCAAGGCCAGCCGCACCCTTGGCAGCGACTGGCTGATCGAGGAAGGCCTCAACCCGGGCGACCGCCTGATCACCGAAGGCCTGCAGTACGTGCGCCCAGGTGTCGAGGTCAAGGTCAGCGATGCCACCAACGTCAAGAAGCCGGCCGGCGCTGATCAGGCCAACGCGGCCAAAGCAGACGCCAAAGCGGAGTAAACCATGTCGAAGTTCTTTATCGATCGCCCGATCTTCGCCTGGGTGATCGCCTTGGTGATCATGCTGGTCGGCGCCTTGTCGATCCTGAAGTTGCCGGTCAACCAGTATCCGAGCATCGCCCCACCGGCCATCGCCATCTCCGTGACCTACCCGGGCGCTTCGGCGCAAACCGTGCAGGACACTGTGGTGCAGGTCATCGAGCAGCAGCTCAACGGTATCGACAACCTGCGTTATGTGTCTTCGGAGAGCAACTCCGACGGCAGCATGACCATTACCGCCACCTTCGAGCAGGGCACCAACCCTGATACCGCGCAGGTCCAGGTGCAGAACAAGCTGAACCTGGCCACCCCGCTGCTGCCGCAGGAAGTGCAACAGCAAGGTATCCGCGTCACCAAGGCAGTGAAGAACTTCCTGCTGGTGATCGGCCTGGTGTCCGAAGACGGCAGCATGACCAAGGACGACCTGGCCAACTACATCGTCTCCAACATGCAGGACCCGATCTCGCGTACTGCCGGTGTCGGTGACTTCCAGGTGTTCGGTGCGCAGTACGCCATGCGTATCTGGCTGGATCCGGCCAAGCTGAACAAGTTCCAGCTGACCCCAGTCGATGTCAAGACCGCGGTTGCCGCGCAGAACGTGCAGGTGTCCTCCGGCCAGCTCGGCGGCCTGCCTGCCTTGCCCGGTACCCAGCTCAACGCCACCATCATCGGCAAGACCCGCCTGCAGACCGCCGAGCAGTTCGAGAAGATCCTGCTCAAGGTCAACAAGGATGGCTCGCAAGTACGCCTGAGCGATGTGGCCCAGGTTGGCCTGGGTGGCGAGAACTACTCCGTCAGCGCCCAGTTCAACGGCAAGCCGGCCTCGGGCCTGGCGGTCAAGCTGGCCACCGGTGCCAACGCCCTCGACACGGCCAGGGCCCTGCGCAAGACCGTCAACGACCTGGAGCCGTTCTTCCCGCCGGGTGTGAAAGCGGTGTTCCCGTATGACACCACGCCAGTGGTCACCGAATCGATCAGCGGGGTAATCCACACCCTGATCGAAGCCGTGGTCCTGGTGTTCCTGGTGATGTACCTGTTCCTGCAGAACTTCCGCGCCACCGTCATCACCACCATGACCGTTCCGGTGGTGTTGCTGGGTACGTTCGGCATCCTCGCCGCGGCCGGCTTCAGCATCAACACCCTGACCATGTTCGCCATGGTCCTGGCCATCGGCTTGCTGGTGGACGACGCCATCGTCGTGGTGGAGAACGTCGAGCGGGTGATGTCCGAGGAAGGCTTGCCGCCCAAGGAGGCGACCAAGCGGTCCATGGAGCAGATCCAGGGCGCCCTGGTGGGTATCGCCCTGGTACTGTCGGCGGTACTGCTGCCGATGGCCTTCTTCGGCGGCTCCACCGGTGTGATCTACCGGCAGTTCTCCATCACCATCGTCTCGGCCATGGGCCTGTCGGTGCTGGTGGCCCTGATCTTCACCCCGGCGCTGTGCGCGACCATGCTCAAGCCGGTGAAGAAGGGTGAGCACCATGTGGCCAAGCGTGGATTCTTTGGCTGGTTCAACCGTAACTTCGACCGCAGTGTGGAAGGCTACGAGCGCAGCGTCGGTACCATCCTGCGCAACAAGGTGCCGTTCCTGCTCGCCTATGCCCTGATCGTGGTCGGCATGATCTGGCTGTTCGCCCGCATCCCCACGGCGTTCCTGCCCGAGGAAGACCAGGGCGTACTGTTCGCCCAGGTACAGACCCCGGCCGGTTCCAGTGCCGAGCGTACCCAGGTGGTCGTCGACCAGATGCGCGAGTACCTGCTCACGGACGAAGCCGATACCGTTGCCTCGGTGTTCACCGTCAACGGCTTCAACTTCGCCGGTCGCGGCCAGAGCTCGGGCATGGCGTTCATCATGCTCAAGCCATGGGATGAGCGCTCCAAGGAGAACAGCGTGTTCGCCCTGGCCCAGCGTGCCCAGCAGCACTTCTTCACCTTCCGCGATGCGATGGTGTTCGCCTTCGCCCCGCCTGCGGTACTCGAACTGGGTAACGCCACCGGCTTCGACGTGTTCCTCCAGGACCGCGGCGGTGTCGGCCATGAAAAACTCATGGAGGCGCGTAACCAGTTCCTGGCCAAGGCCGCGCAGAGCAAGGTGCTCAGCGCCGTGCGCCCGAACGGCCTGAACGATGAGCCGCAGTACCAGCTGACCATCGATGACGAACGTGCCAGCGCCCTGGGCGTGACCATCGCCGACATCAACAACACCCTGTCGATCGCCCTCGGTGCCAGCTACGTCAACGACTTCATCGACCGCGGCCGGGTCAAGAAGGTGTACATCCAGGGCGAACCGAACGCGCGCATGAGCCCGGAAGACCTGCAGAAGTGGTACGTGCGCAACGGTGCGGGCGAAATGGTGCCGTTCTCCTCCTTCGCCAAGGGCGAGTGGAGCTACGGTTCGCCGAAGCTGTCCCGCTACAACGGCGTCGAGGCCATGGAAATCCTCGGTGCACCAGCGCCGGGCTACAGTACCGGTGAGGCCATGGCCGAAGTGGAACGCATCGCAGGCGAGCTGCCTGACGGCATCGGCTTCTCCTGGACCGGCATGTCCTACGAGGAAAAACTCTCCGGCTCGCAGATGCCGGCACTGTTCGCCCTCTCGGTACTGTTCGTGTTCCTCTGCCTGGCAGCCCTGTACGAAAGCTGGTCGATTCCGATCGCGGTCGTGCTGGTGGTACCCCTGGGTATCATCGGTGCGCTGGCCGCCACCAGCCTGCGCGGGTTGTCCAACGACGTGTACTTCCTGGTCGGCCTGTTGACCACCATCGGCCTGGCGGCGAAGAACGCGATCCTGATCGTCGAATTCGCCAAGGAACTGCACGAACAGGGCCGCAGCCTGTATGACGCGGCGATCGAGGCGTGCCGCATGCGTCTGCGCCCGATCATCATGACCTCGCTGGCGTTCATTCTCGGCGTGGTACCGTTGACCATTGCCAGCGGCGCGGGCGCCGGCAGCCAGCACGCCATCGGCACTGGTGTGATCGGCGGCATGATCAGCGCCACCGTGCTGGCGATCTTCTGGGTACCGCTATTCTTCGTCGCAGTGTCGTCGCTGTTCGGCAGCAAAGAGCCGGATGCGGACGCCACCCCTGAAACTCCACGTTATGAGGCTGGGCAATGACCAAGTCTTTGTTGTCCCTGGCGGTAACCGCTTTCATTCTGGGCGGCTGCTCGCTGATACCCGACTACCAGACCCCGGAAGCGCCGGTAGCTGCGCAGTGGCCGCAAGGCCCTGCGTACTCGCCGACCCAGTCGGCCGACGTGGCCGCCGCCGAGCAGGGCTGGCGCCAGTTCTTCCACGACCCGGCGCTGCAGCAGCTGATCCAGACCTCGCTGGTCAACAACCGCGACCTGCGCGTCGCGGCGCTGAACCTCGATGCCTACCGCGCCCAGTACCGCATCCAGCGTGCCGACCTGTTCCCGGCCGTTTCGGCCGATGGCAGCGGCAGCCGTCAACGGGTTCCGGGCAACATGTCGCAAACCGGCGAGTCCGGCATCACCAGCCAGTATTCGGCCACCCTGGGCGTCAGTGCCTATGAGCTGGACCTGTTCGGCCGAGTGCGCAGCCTGACCGAGCAAGCCCTGGAAACCTACCTGTCCAGCGAGCAGGCACGCCGCTCCACGCAGATCGCCCTGGTGTCCAGCGTGGCCAACGCCTACTACACCTGGCAGGCCGACCAGGCGCTGTTCCGCCTGACCGAGGAAACCCTCAAGACCTACGTGGAAAGCTACAACCTGACCCGTCGCAGCAACGAAGTCGGCGTGGCCTCGGCGCTCGACGTCAGCCAGGCACGCACTGCCGTGGAAGGCGCTCGGGTCAAGTACTCGCAGTACCAGCGCCTGGTCGCCCAGGACGTCAACAACCTGGCCGTGCTGATCGGCACCAGCATCCCTGGCAACCTCGCCACGCCGCTGGAGCTCAATGCCGACCAACTGGCCGAAGTCCCGGCCGGCCTGCCGTCGGACATTCTGCAGCGCCGCCCGGACATCCAGGAAGCCGAGCACCTGCTCAAGGCCGCCAATGCCAACATCGGTGCAGCCCGTGCAGCGTTCTTCCCGAGCATCAGCCTGACGGCCAACGCCGGTAGCCTGAGCCCGGACATGGGTCACCTGTTCTCGGGCGGGCAAGGTACCTGGTTGTTCCAGCCGCAGATCAGCCTGCCGATCTTCAACGCCGGCAGCCTGAAGGCCAGCCTGGACTACTCGAAGATCCAGAAGGACATCAACGTCGCCAAGTACGAAAAGACCATCCAGACTGCCTTCCAGGAAGTCTCCGATGGCCTGGCGGCGCGCAAGACCTTCGAAGAGCAGCTGCAGGCGCAACGCGACCTGGTGCAGGCGAACCAGGATTACTACCGTCTGGCTGAACGTCGCTACCGCATCGGCATCGACAGCAACCTGACCTTCCTCGACGCCCAGCGCAACCTGTTCAGTGCCCAGCAGGCGCTGATCAGCGATCGCCTGGCGCAGCTGACCAGCGAGGTCAACCTGTACAAGGCGCTCGGCGGTGGTTGGTACGAGCAGACCGGGCAGGCCAATCAGCAGGCTTCGGTGGATACGCCGAAGAGCTGATCGTTCTGCTGGTAACTCAAGCCCACCCTCTGCGGTGGGCTTTTTGTTTTCACTGCCTGTACTGGCCTCTTCGCGGGACAAGCCCGCTCCCACAGGTTCAGTGGCGGACCTGTGGGAGCGGGC
>NZ_AKJC01000232.1 GCF_000282535.1 Pseudomonas sp. GM84
CCTCCGCAAGACCTCCACTCGGCCTCCTGAAGTCGCAATTGGCGGTGACTGAACTACCCCGCGCTTAGAAGCAAAGGCAAAGGCAAAGGCAAAGGCAAAGGCAAAAACAGGCGACCGCGTGCTATCGAGGCTTCAAGTCCAGCCTGCGCAGATGGCAAGTCACTTCCTCACGGTCGTGATACAGCTGCTTGCAGGCGATCGACACCTTGACCTTGCGCGCCTTGAACGTCGCTTCCATCCGATCCAGCAAACGCCGCACTTCGGCATAGCGCTGCTTCATCGGCAACTTGAGGTTGACCACCGCCTCACGACACAGCCCCTCGCCCAGCCAAGTCTCGATCAACGCGGTGGTGCGCGCCGGCTTCTCGACGATGTCGCACACCATCCAGTCCACCGGCTGCTTCGGCTGCCAGGTGAACCCGTCGGCCATCAGATGCTCAACCAGACCAGTGTCCATCAGGCTTTCGGCCATTGGGCCGTTGTCGATGGCGGTGACCAGCATCCCGCGACGCACCAGCTGATAAGTCCAGCCACCTGGCGAGGCACCCAGGTCGACGCCAGTCATGTCATCGCCCAGGCGCTGCTCCCAGTGTTCCCGCGGGATGAACTGGTGCCAGGCCTCTTCCAGCTTGAGCGTCGAGCGGCTGGGGGCCTCGCGCGGGAACTTCAGGCGCGGAATACCCATCGGCCACAGCGCGCTGTTGTTCGCCTCGGCCACGCCCACGAACACCCGCCGCCCACTGATGAAAGTCAGCAACAGGCGCGGCCGGCTGGCGTCATCGACCAGACGCCCAGCCTTTTCCAACGCCTTGCGCAGCGGCACCTCGAACTTGCGGCAGAAGGTCGACAGCTCCTTGCCATCGTTGCTGTCCAGCACTTCCAGCCACAGGCTGCCAAATACCGGCAGCCCGGCCAGGTGCTCGAGCAGCACGCTGATGCGATCGCTCTCCGGCAGTTCGATGTAGCAGCCACGCGCCCACTGCCGCGGGAAGATCAGTTGGGCGAAGCGCAGCTGCGCCATCAACCGTTCGGCACCTTCGGCTTCGGCACAGACGAACTCGGCGCAAGCGCTGTGCGCCTTGCCTTTGGCATAGCCAGCAACCCCCAGGCGGGCGGCCTGCTCGCTGATCTCGGCGCAGACCTCACCCTCGAAACCGGGCCGGCAATGCATGAACAGGGTATTCATTTCTCACTCCACTACGGCTGGCGCACCACGGGCGCCGGCAGGGCGGCGATGATAAAGGAAGTTCGGAACCTGCGACACGCCCCGCCGGTCCAGAAAAGGGTCAGGGGTACCAAAGCGGTCTAACCTGACCTTTCAGCCAGGTCCGTGCCGTGCGGGCCGAAACAGAGCGGTGACACCGGCCAACAGCACAGGCCGGGCACCGGTGCAGAAGGAGTTGGCAATGCCCTCGCTCGATAGCCTGAACACCCTCAAGACCTTGAAGGTAGCTGGCCACACCTACCATTACTACAGCCTCGCCGAGGCCGCACGACAGCTTGGCGACCTGCAGCGCCTGCCCATGTCGCTCAAGGTACTGCTGGAAAACCTGCTGCGCTGGGAAGACGGTGAAACCGTCGTCGGCGACGACCTGCGCGCCCTCGCCGGCTGGCTGCAGGAACGCCGTTCCGATCGCGAGATCCAGTACCGCCCGGCGCGGGTACTGATGCAGGACTTCACCGGCGTGCCGGCGGTGGTCGACCTGGCCGCCATGCGCGCCGCCATGGCCAAGGCCGGTGGCGACCCACAGCGGATCAATCCACTGTCGCCGGTGGACCTGGTGATCGACCACTCGGTGATGGTCGACCGTTATGCCACGCCCCAGGCGTTCAGCGAGAACGTCGACATCGAGATGCAACGCAATGGCGAACGCTACGCCTTCCTGCGCTGGGGCCAGGACGCGTTCGACAACTTCCGCGTGGTACCGCCTGGTACCGGCATCTGCCACCAGGTCAACCTGGAATACCTCGGGCGCACGGTCTGGACCCGTGAAGCGGATGGCCGCACCTATGCCTTCCCCGACACCCTGGTCGGCACCGACTCGCACACCACCATGATCAACGGCCTGGGCGTGCTCGGCTGGGGTGTAGGCGGCATTGAGGCGGAAGCCGCGATGCTCGGCCAGCCGGTGTCGATGCTGATCCCGGAGGTGATCGGTTTCAAGCTCACCGGCAAGCTGCGCGAAGGCATCACCGCCACCGACCTGGTGCTGACCGTGACGCAGATGCTGCGCAAGAAAGGCGTGGTCGGCAAGTTCGTCGAATTCTACGGTGACGGCCTGGCCGACCTGCCCCTGGCCGACCGTGCCACCCTCGCCAACATGGCGCCCGAGTATGGCGCCACCTGTGGCTTCTTCCCGGTCGATGAGGTCACCCTCGATTACCTGCGCCTGTCGGGCCGGCCGAGCGAGGCGGTACAACTGGTCGAGCAGTACTGCAAGGCCCAGGGCCTGTGGCGCCTGCCGGGGCAGGAGCCGCTGTTCAGCGACACCCTGGCGCTGGACATGAACGAAGTCGAAGCCAGCCTGGCCGGGCCGAAACGGCCACAGGACCGGGTCGCCCTGGGTCAGGTCCGGCAGGCCTTCGACCACTTCATCGAACTGCAGCCCAAGCCACTGGCCAAGGAGGTCGGCCGCCTGGAAAGCGAGGGCGGTGGCGGCGTGGCGGTGGGCAATGCCGACCAGGCCGGCGAGGTCGACTACAGCCACCAGGGCCAGACCTACACCCTGCGCGATGGCGCCGTGGTGATCGCGGCGATCACTTCCTGCACCAATACCTCCAACCCCAGCGTGATGATGGCGGCCGGTCTGGTGGCGAAAAAAGCCTTGGAAAAAGGCCTGCAACGCAAACCCTGGGTGAAGAGCTCTCTGGCACCCGGCTCCAAGGTCGTAACCGACTACTACAACGCCGCAGGGCTCACCCCCTACCTCGACGAACTCGGCTTCGACCTGGTCGGTTACGGCTGCACCACCTGCATCGGCAACTCGGGCCCACTGGACGAGGCCATCGAGAAGGCCATCGCCAGCGCCGACCTCACGGTCGCCTCGGTGCTATCGGGTAACCGCAACTTCGAAGGCCGCGTGCATCCGCTGGTCAAGACCAACTGGCTGGCCTCGCCACCGCTGGTGGTGGCCTATGCCCTGGCTGGCAGCGTACGCATCGATCTGACCTGCGACCCGCTGGGCACCGGCAAGGATGGCCAACCGGTCTACCTGCGCGACATCTGGCCCAGCCAGCAGGAAATCGCCGCTGCCGTGGCCCAGGTCGACACCGCGATGTTCCACAAGGAGTACGCCGAGGTGTTCGCCGGCGACGCCCAATGGCAGGCCATCGAAGTGCCACAAGCGGCCACCTATGTATGGCAGGACGATTCCACCTACATCCAGCATCCACCGTTCTTCGACGAAATCAGCGGCCCGCTGCCTGAGATCAAGGACATCCAGGGCGCGCGCATCCTTGCCCTGCTCGGCGACTCGGTGACCACCGACCACATCTCCCCGGCCGGCAACATCAAGGCCGACAGCCCGGCCGGTCGCTACCTGCGCGGCAAGGGCGTGGAGCCGCGCGACTTCAATTCCTACGGTTCTCGGCGCGGCAACCATGAGGTGATGATGCGCGGCACCTTCGCCAACATCCGCATCCGCAACGAGATGCTTGCGGGTGAAGAAGGCGGCAATACCCTGCACGTGCCCACGGGCGAGAAGTTGTCGATCTATGACGCCGCCATGCGTTACCAGGCCGAGGGCACTCCACTGGTGGTGATCGCCGGCCAGGAGTATGGCACCGGCTCCAGTCGCGACTGGGCGGCCAAGGGCACCAACCTGCTGGGGGTCAAGGCAGTGCTGGCGGAGAGTTTCGAGCGCATCCACCGCTCCAACCTGGTGGGCATGGGCGTGCTGCCCCTGCAGTTCAAGGCTGGGCACGACCGCAAGCAGTTGGGGCTGACCGGCAAGGAGCAGATCGACGTAGTGGGACTCGCTGGCGCGCCGATCAAACCTGGCATGACCCTGCCCCTGCGCATCACCCGAGAGGATGGACAACAGCAGCAGATCGAGGTGCTGTGCCGGATCGATACGCTCAATGAAGTGGAGTACTTCAAGGCGGGCGGCATTCTGCACTACGTGCTGCGCCAACTGATCGCGAGCTAGAGCCGGCTGGGGCCGCACTGCGGCCCCTTCCACCCTGCGCCCTGCAAATATTCATTCAATAAAACCGCCGGCCTGCCGATACCCATCGAAAGCCTTGCGGATTACTCGACCCATGCGTAACAACCAGCCGATTACCCAACGGGAACGGACCTTCCCTGCACAACAGCGGTTGATCTCCACCACCAACGCCAAGGGTGTGATCACCTACTGCAACGATGCCTTCATCGACATCAGCGGTTTCTCGCGCGAGGAGTTGACCGGTGCGCCGCACAACCTGGTGCGCCACCCCGATGTACCGTCGGCGGTTTTTGCCCATATGTGGCAAACCCTCAAGCAAGGCTTGCCGTGGATGGGCATCGTCAAGAACCGCTGCAAATCCGGCGATCATTACTGGGTCAACGCTTACGTCACGCCGATTTTCGACAACAACCAGGTGGTCGGTTTCGAGTCGGTGCGGGTCAAGCCCAGCGCCGAGCAGATCCGCCGCGCCGAAGCGCTGTACCAACGCATCAACCAGGGCAAGACCGCGATCCCGCGCCGTGACACATGGCTACCGGTGCTGCAGGACTGGTTGCCGTTCATCCTGGTCAGCCAGGTCGGTTTCCTGATTGGCAACTGGCTGGGTCACTCCTGGGGCTTCGCGCTGGCCGCTGCCCTGTCCGTGCCACTCGGCCTGCTGGGCCTGGGCTGGCAGCAACGGGGCCTCAAGCGCTTGCTGCGTCTGGCCGAACAAACCACCTCCGACCCGCTGATCGCGCAGATGTTCACCGACAGCCGTGGCGTCCAGGCACGCCTGGAAATGGCCATGCTCAGCCAGGATGCGCGCCTGAAAACCTGCCTGACCCGCCTGCAGGACAGCGCCGAACACCTGAGCGACCAAGCGCGCCAGTCCGATGACCTGGCCCACAAGAGTTCTTCGGGGCTGGAGCGCCAGCGGGTGGAGACCGAACAGGTCGCCACCGCCGTCAATCAGATGGCCGCCACCACCCAGGAAGTGGCCAACCATGTGCAGCGCACCGCTGACGCCACCCAGGAAGCCAACCGTTTGACTGCCCAGGGACGGCAGATCGCCGGGGAAACCCGCGACGCCATCGAGCGCCTTTCGAGCGCGGTGGGCGAAACCGGCGCGACCGTGACTCAACTGGCCAAGGACAGCGACGAGATCGGCGGTGTGGTGGATGTGATCAAGGGCATTGCCGACCAGACCAACCTGCTGGCATTGAACGCCGCCATCGAGGCCGCCCGTGCCGGCGAAATGGGCCGTGGGTTTGCAGTAGTCGCCGATGAAGTGCGTCAACTGGCCCAGCGTACCGCCGAGTCCACCGGGCAGATCCACGGCCTGATTGCCAAGCTGCAGCAAACCGCCAACAACGCCGTGCAGACCATGGAAAGCGGCCACCGCCAGGCCCAGGAAGGTGTCGAACGGGTGATGCAGGCCGACCAGGCGCTGGTCGGCATCAGTGAGGCAGTGGCCAACATCACCGACATGGCCACCCAGATTGCTGCGGCTACCGAAGAACAGACCGCCGTGGCGGACGAGATCAGCCGCAACATCAGCACCATCGCCCAACTTGCCGACCAGACAGCCGAACAGGCGCAGCATTCGGCGTTGCTCAGTGAAGCGCTGAGCACCACGGCAGGTGGGCAGTACTCGCTGGTGGAGCGCTTCAACCGCTAAGCTCGCGTGGCCCCATCGCCGGCAAGCCGGCTCCCACAGGTACAGCGCTGATTTCAAGGGCACTGGTATCCCTGTGGGAGATACAGCGCTGATCTCAAAGGCACTGGTATCCCTGTGGGAGATACAGCGCTGATCTCAAAGGCACTGCTATCTCTGTGGGAGCCGGCTTGCCGGCGATAGGGCCATCACAGACTGCAACCGCCTACCAATCCAGCGTCAGGCGGCTTTCAAAGTAACGCTCTTCGCCCGTCAACGGGTCGCTGAAGCGCAAGCTGTGCGCCAACAGCTTCAATGGCCGCTGATAATCGTCGTCTTCCTTGAGCAGCTCGGGATAGAACGGATCATTGCAGATGCCCGCCCCCAAGGCCGCCATGTGCACCCGCAACTGGTGGGTCTTGCCGGTCACCGGCGACAGGCCGTAGCGCCACAGCTCACCCTGCTTCTCCAGCACTTCGGCGTAGGTTTCGCTGTTGTCCGCCCCTTCCACCTCATGCATGCGGAAAAACGGCTCGCCATGCACCAGCCGACTTTTGTGAACCAAGGGGAAATCCCGTTGGGGCATGGCTGCGGCGATGGCCTGGTAGCGTTTGTCGATACGCCGCTCCGGGAACATCCGCTGATAGGCGCTGCGGGTTTGCGGGTTGGCGGAAAACAGCACCAGGCCTGCCGTATGCCGGTCGATCCGGTGCAGCGGCACCAGGTGCGGGTTATCAAGGCGGCGGATCAAGCGCCGCAGCAAAGTCTGCTCGACATACTCGCCGGTTGGTGTGACCGGCAGGAAATGCGGTTTGTCGGCCACCACCAGATGCTCGTCCACGTGCAGGATGGTTTCCTCCACCGGGATCGGCCGCTCGTTGACCACCTCACGAAAATAATGCAACCGCATGCCGCGGCGGTAAGGCAGATCGGCGGCGACCGCCTGCCCTTCGGCGTCGAGCACACGGCCACGGGCAAATCGGTCGAGCCATTGATCGCGGCCAATGGCCTTGAAGTGGTCGCACAGGCAATCGAGCACCGTGGCCCAGTTGCCAGGTGGCAGGCACACCGTGCTGGCTTGCTGACGGGCGGGGTCGAAAGGACTGGACATGGCGGGACTCGAGTCGATCAAAGCCGGGCATTATCCCTCAAGCCCGGCAGCGCAACCAGCCTCGCCCCCTTGCTCGCTGCGCTCCTTCAGCCAGCGCAACACCTGCACGGGCTCCCAGCGGCCAGGGTCATAAAGCGCATACAGCAAGCCCTGATAACCCACCACGTCCAGCCCACGGTGATAGCCGGCGCGTTGGAACAGGGCTTCGATCTCGGCGAAGCAGGTATTGAAGTGGACCTTGCCGAACGGCGTTCGGTCATCGGTAACCAGGCCTTCAAGGCGCAATTCCAGCACAGCGTCACACACCCGCTCTACCGGCATGCGGTTGACGCTGTACTTGAGTTGCTCGACGTTGAGCATGGATTCACCTCGATACTGTATTTATATACAGCATACGAACATCCCGCTGCCGCCGTCAATGCGGTTCATTGCAGCCCCGGCAGATAGCCGGTGCCTTTGCGAATGGTCAGCACCTGTCGCCGGGGCGCGGCATGCGCCACCGACAAGTGCACCCACTGGTCGAACTCGAGGATCAGTTGGTCGAAGGAAACGGCGCTTTCGCTGACGCGGCGCGCGACGTCGCGAGGGGTCAGCTTGACTACCGTGAAATCAGCCGCCAAGCCCTGCAAATGCTGGCTTGTCGGCGAGCCGCCTATACGCGCGTTGACTGCGGCACTGCGGTAGCCGCTGGAGATGATGATCGGCGCGTCGAACAGCTCGCGCACCTGTTCCAGCGCACTGCACAGCAACTGCAAATTGGCGCGCGCCTCAGGTGGCGGGGTGTTGTCGAGCCCTTCCCTGGCGGCGAGCTGCGAAGCGATCATTTCATTGAGCGTGAAATGGGGAGTGATGAGCATGGTTGAGTTCCTGATGACCCATGAGAGATGCCGGCGTCAGCGCGCCGGCACTCGATCATCGCGACGCAGCATTCATCATGGCGCAGGGATGAAGCTCCACAAACGTCATCACTGCGCGAGAAACGCCACCACCTGTTCGGCATCGAACGGCCAGTGCAGCTCGGCACTCGTATCGCTACGACGCAGCACCGGGATGATCAAGCCATAGCGCTCGAAAAGCGCCTCGTTATCGGCGATGTCGACCAGCTCGACCAACAAGCCATGTTCGACAAATGGCATCAACACGGCTTCGGCCACTTCGCACAAGTGGCAGCCGACGGTGCCGAAGAGTTGGCATTCAGGCAGCATGGAGTAAGGCTCGGTTGGGATTGGAGAGATACCTATTCTAGGTCCGTCCCGCCCCCTGCGCACCTTGCCTCGCTCAATCCTGGCTGGTGGCCCCGATACGGTGCAGCGACAGGTCAGCACCCTGGAATTCCTGCTCATGGCTCAAGCGCAGGCCCAGCATGCTACGGATCAGGCCATACACGCCAAAGCCGCCGGCCAGTGCGACCAGCACCCCAGCCAGGCTGCCGATCAGCTGACTGATCAGGCTGACCCCTCCCATGCCGCCCAGGACAGACTGCCCAAAGATGCCGCAGGCAATGCCGCCCCACAGCCCGCACAGCCCATGCAGCGGCCAGACACCCAGCACATCGTCGATCTTCCAGCGGTTCTGCGCAGCGGTGAAGCTCCATACGAAGAGCACACCCGCCACCAGCCCGGTAGCCAGCGCGCCGATCGGGTGCATCAGGTCGGAGCCAGCGCAGATCGCCACCAAGCCGGCCAGCGGCCCATTGTGCAAGAAGCCTGGATCGTTACGGCCGGCCAGCAAGGCCGCCAAGGTGCCGCCGACCATGGCCATCAGCGAGTTGATCGCCACCAGGCCACTGACACCCTGCAGCGTCTGGGCACTCATCACGTTGAAGCCGAACCAGCCGATGATCAGGATCCACGAACCCAGCGCCAGGAACGGGATGCTCGACGGCGCAAATGCCACCAGGCGCCCCTCACGATAGCGTCCGCGCCGCGCACCCAGCAGCGACACCGCCGCCAGCGCCAGCCAGCCGCCCATGGCATGCACCACCACCGAACCGGCAAAGTCATGGAACGGCGCACCGAAGCGTGCCTGCAGCCAACCCTGGATACCCAGGTTGCCATTCCACACCACGCCTTCGAAGAACGGGTAGATGAAAGCCACGATCAACGCCGTGGCGCACAGCTGCGGGAGGAAGCGGGCCCGCTCGGCGATGCCACCGGAAATGATCGCCGGGATCGCGGCAGCGAAGGTCAGGAGGAAGAAGCACTTGACCAGGGCATAGCCATGGTCCGCCGCCAGTTGCGCCGCCGGGTGCAGAAAGCTCACGCCGTAGGCGATCCAGTAGCCGATGAAGAAATACACCAATGCCGAGATGGCGAAATCGCTGAGGATCTTCGACAAGGCATTGACCTGGTTCTTGTGGCGTACCGTGCCCACTTCGAGAAACGCGAAACCGGCATGCATGGCCAGCACCAAAATGGCGCCCATGAGGATGAACAGGGTGTTGGAACCGTGGACCAGTGAGTCCATTGCGCTGTGCATGTTTTCCATGAAAGAGGCAGACCTGCTGAAAAAGGCACCAGGACAGTTCAAGAACCTGCATCCCTGCACCGAATCGGTGCCAGCTCCCTGCCCTGTTTTGTCGAACCGGGCGAAGCCTGCGTGGTTTTTTCTTGGGTTTGTCGAGGATTGGGTTAAGGTTTATCGGTATCCGCCGGACGTGCTTGCCCTGGATCGGCGCACGGCCCGGGGCAAAGCCCCAGGTTGTGGCAAGTTCCTTTGAGCAAGGCTTAGCAAGGCCCATACCAGCGCTACAGTGAACCTTCCGCGCACCGGCAAACTCGAATGATCTACACACCACACAGGGAGAGCCCCATGGCCAGCAAATCGGCAAAGACTGCACAAGACATACTGATGGCTGACTTCCAGGCCTTGGTCCGTGATACCGAGAAACTGCTGGCCGACACCGCCAACCTGGCAGGCGATCAGGCCGACGAATTGCGCGAGCAGATTCACGAGCGCCTGACCCAAGCCCGCGAAACACTGCAACTGACCCAGGATTCGGTGAGAGAACGCGGCCAGGCGGCGCTGGGCAGCGCCGAGCAATACGTTCAGGAAAACCCTTGGCAGGCCATTGGCATCGCCGCCGGTGTCGGCTTGTTGATCGGCCTGCTGGCCAATCGACGCTGAGGAGCCCCCATGGAGAATGACGCCATTGCCAGCGGCGCTTCGGGCAAGCGCCTGGGCGCAGCACTGCTGGGGCTGCTGCACAGCCACATCGAGCTGTTCGGCATCGAGTTGCAGGAGCAGAAGGCACGCACCCTGAGCTTGCTGCTGTTCGCAGGGCTGGCGCTGGTGTTCGCGCTGCTCTTGCTGACGGCCTTGTCGGGCCTGCTGCTGGTGCTGCTGTGGGACAGTTATCGCCTGGCCGGCATCATCGGCCTGTGCGTGTTCTATGGCATCGCCGCACTGTATTGCGCGGTACGACTGAAGGCTGCGGTGTTCGACGAGTCGTCGCCCTTCGGCGCCACCCTCGAGGAACTTGCCAAGGACCGGGAGCGCCTGTTGCCATGAGCCTGCCTGAGCTGCCGAACACCCGAAACCCACGGGAGCTGCGCAAGGCGCTGCTGCGCTTGCGCATGGAGATGCATCGCCAGGAAATCCGCCACGAATCGGGACAGTTGCTGCAACCGCTACAGCGGCTTCGCGGCATGGGCGGGTCGCTGCACGAAGGGCTGGGCATCAAGCACGCGCCCCTGTGGGGCATTGGCGCAGTCGTGGCGCTGGGTTTCCTGACCGGCAAGGGCGTACGCAGCGGGAACCTGAGCCGCCTGGTGCGTTTGGGCAGCAGCCTGCTGCCGCTGATACGCCTCTACCTGCAAGCAGGGCGACGCCCCTGATCGTGGGCACCGCTGCCTCGGTAACGGTGCCCCCTGCCCCCCCTTGCGCCGCCCTGCCTGACGCAGGATGCTATGCCCTTCGATCGACAGGAGACCGAGCCTTGGACTGGCATACCCTGCTTACCCGCGAACGTCTGGGCAAAGCCCTGTACAGCCCCGAGGAACTGGGGCGCAGCCCCTTCCACAAGGACCACGACCGGATCATCTTCTCAGGCGCATTTCGTCGCCTGGGGCGCAAGACCCAGGTCCATCCCGTTTCCAGCAACGACCATATCCACACACGCCTGACACACTCCCTGGAGGTCAGTTGCGTAGGCCGTTCTCTGGGGATGCGCGTGGGCGAAACGCTGCGTGACAGCCTGCCTGATTGGTGCGCTCCCAGCGATCTGGGCATGATCGTGCAGTCCGCCTGCCTGGCCCACGACATCGGCAACCCGCCGTTCGGCCACTCCGGTGAAGACGCCATCCGCCACTGGTTCCAGCAGGCCGCTGGACGGGGTTGCCTGGATGACATGAGCGACGACGAGCGCGGCGACTTTCTCAATTTCGAAGGCAATGCCCAGGGTTTTCGCGTACTGACCCAGCTTGAATATCATCAGTTCGAGGGTGGCACCCGGCTGACCTACGCCACCCTTGGCACCTACCTGAAATACCCGTGGACAGCACGGCACGCCGATGCCCTGGGCTACAAGAAGCACAAGTTCGGCTGCTACCAGAGCGAGCTGCCGCTGCTGGAACAGATCACCCGCAAGCTGGGCCTGCCACTGCTGGAACCGCAGCGTTGGGCTCGCCACCCGCTGGTGTACCTGATGGAGGCCGCGGACGACATCTGCTATGGGTTGATCGACCTGGAAGACGGCTTGGAGATGGGGCTGCTGGACTACGCCGAAGTCGAAGCACTGCTGCTTGACCTGGTCGGCGATGACCTGCCCGAAACCTATCGCCAGCTCGGCCCTTCGGACTCCCGGCGACGCAAACTGGCGATTCTGCGCGGCAAGGCCATCGAGCACCTGACCAACGCCGCCGCGCACGCTTTCGTCGAGCAACAGCAAGCGCTGCTTGCCGGGCAGTTGAGCGGCGATCTGGTCGAGCACATGCACGGTCCGGCCAAGCGATGCGTGCTGCAGGCCAAGGACATGGCGCGCAACAAGATCTTCCAGGATAAACGCAAGACGTTGCACGAGATTGGTGCCTACACCACCCTGGAAATCCTCCTCAACACGTTCTGCGCTGCCGCCCTCGAACAGCACGGTGGGCGCACGCCTTCGTTCAAGAGCCAGCGTGTCCTGGACCTGATCGGCAGTAATGCTCCCAGTCCGCACGACTCGCTGTACAGGTCCTTTCTGCGCATGATCGACTTCATCGCCGGGATGACCGACAGCTATGCCAGCGAAATGGCCCGGGAAATGACCGGCCGGTCCAGCCCGACCTGAACCTGGGCGATGCCGCCTGGCCAAACCAGCCAGCGGCATCTTTGTAGGACGCTTCCTACAATTGACGTTTAATCAATAAACACGCATGACGAGAACAACCCAACAGCTGCTAAAACTGCAGTGGCAGAGAATCAATTTATTACACTTCGTAGCGTTAGTTGATTTCTCTTGTAGGCAATTTCCCATAAGAACCTATTCGCCACTCCTCGCACCCCCGGCGACTTGCAACTAGGTTAAGGTGCGCCCTGCCTTCGTCATCTGCCGCAGGGAACTTGAACATGTACACCGTATTCATAGTCGATGACCATCCCGTCATTCGCCTGGCTGTCCGTATGTTGCTCGAGAACCAGAACTACAAGATCGTTGGCGAATCAGACAATGGCGTCGATGCCATGCAGATGATTCGCGAAACCCTCCCAGACCTGGTGATTCTCGACATCAGTATTCCCAGGCTGGACGGCCTGGAGGTGCTTTCGCGCTTTCAGGCCATGGCCCTACCCTCCAAGGTGCTTGTTCTCACTGCGCAATCACCGGCACTGTTCGCCTTACGCTGCATGCACTCGGGAGCCGCCGGGTATGTGTGCAAGCAAGAAGATCTGAGTGAACTGCTCAGTGCGATAAAAGCCGTACTTGCCGGATACAACTATTTCCCAAGTCAGGCCGTTCACCACGACCACGAAACAGCGGAAGCCGACCTCAGGCTATTCCGCCAGGTCAATGATCGCGAACTCATGGTTCTGCAACTTTTTGCCCAAGGAAGAAGCAACAAGGAAATTGCCTCAGGCATGTTCTTGAGCAACAAGACTGTCAGCACCTACAAGAAACGCCTGATGCAGAAACTGCAGGTCGACACCTTGGTCGATCTCATAGAAATGGCCAAACGCAACGCACTGGTCTGAGGTCGCCGATGGCGCGATTCATTGGCGTGCTGTTCGCCTGCCTGGCATTGGCTGCTGGCCGAACCCAAGCCTTGGAACAAGAGGCCACGCCTTACTCCCTGCTGGCCCGCTCTCCGGCTGCAGCGGTAAGGCTGCAACTGACACCGCCGCAACAACAATGGCTGAAGGGAAGACAACAGCTTACGCTGGGTACATCAGCGCCTGATTACCCCCCCTTCGATATCACCAGTGGAGGGCGCGACTACCAAGGCCTGACCGCCGAGTATGCCAACCTGATCGGCAAAGCCTTGCAGCTGCCGATCAACGTGCTGCGCTACTCCAGCCGGCAAGAGGCAGTGGCTGCGCTCAAACGGGGCGATATCGACCTGCTCGGCAGTTCCAACGGTTATGAAGCCGCGACTGATGGCCTCGCGCTTTCGCACCCTTATGCCATCGACCAGCCGGTATTGGTCACCCGCGAGGATGAGCACCGAGCGCTCGGTCCCGACATGAACGGCATGCGCCTGGGCATGCTCTACCATTACCTGCCCATCCAGGACGTTCTTGCGGCTTATCCAAAGGCCGAACTGATGGCCTTCGGCTCCTCCTCCCAGGCCCTGAATGCCGTCGCTTTCGGGCAAGCCGACGTGTTCCTTGGCGATACCCTGTCAACCCACTTCCAGCTCAACCGCGGCCACCTGCCACGCTTGCGCATGGCCAGTTTTGGCGAGCACGAAAGCGTTGGTTTCGGCTTCGCCATCCGGGCCCGGGATACGTTGCTCATCGAGTTGGTGAACGCCGCTATCGACCACCAGCCTAGCGCCGTGCGCACCAGCCTGTTCAAGCGCTGGAGTGCCGGCGGCGAGCAGCTGTTGAGCAGTCGCAAACTACACCTGACGGCGGTAGAAGCCCGATGGTTGCAGGAGCACCCGATCATGCAGGTGGCCATCGACGAGACAGCCGCCCCGCTCTCCTATTTCGACGCCACGGGCCATTTCCGTGGCATAACCGCCGACCTGCTGGAGCTGATTCGCCTGCGCACCGGGCTGCGTTTCGAAGTGCAGCGCGCCAACGGTATCGCCGACATGGTTGCCCGCCTGGAAGACGGGCGCGTGAACATGATTGCCGCCCTGGCTGTCGATGGCATGCGCGAAGAGCACCTGCACCTCAGCCGGCCCTACCTCGAGAGCCCTCACGTACTGGTGACCCGTGAGCAAGACACCCAGTACGCGTCGCTTGAGCAACTGCGCGGGCGCCGCATCGCAATTACCCGCTACAGCGCCATGGCCGAACTGCTGGCAAGCCACTATCCGCAAACCGGCTGGATCGAGACCGAAAGCCCCTTTTACTCCATGGCCTTGTTGAGCAGTGGCGCCGTCGATGCCGTAATCACCACGCTGATCGATGCCAACCACGCCCTGGCAGGCAACGACGACCTGGTCATTCGCCGTACGGTGGGTAGTGAACCGGCGAATTTCGCCATGGCCACCACCGCCCAGGCCACCGCACTCGCCTCGATCCTGGAAAAGGCCTTGCTGAGCATCTCGCCGGAAGAGATGGGGGGCATCAATAACCGCTGGCGAGACTACAGCCTGCATGACGACAACAATTGGGACGAGTTTCGCCGCCTGGCCTTGCAAGTGTTGCTGGGCACCAGTCTGCTTCTGCTGGTGGCGCTGATCTGGAACGCCCGCTTGCGGCGCCAGATCAAGCAGCGCCAACGTGCCGAACGTGCCCTCGGCGATCAGTTGGAGTTCATGGGTGCGCTGCTCAACGGCACGCCCCATCCCATGTATGTGCGAGACCGTGACGGTTGCCTGCAGAGCTGCAACGCCAGCTACCTGGAGGCGGTTCAGGCAAGCCTTGACGAGGTGCTGGGCAAAAGTGTGGAAGACAGCCTGTTCGCCCCGGCGGAGCATACTCGGCAGATCCAGGCCGACTACCTGCAAGTCATGGCCGCAGGTGTGCCGTTGGTGGTGGACCGACCGTTGCGACTCAAGGAGCAGGAGATCACCATCTACCACTGGATCCTGCCTTACCGCGACTCGCTGGGTGAAGTGCAGGGCATCATCGGCGGCTGGATCGACATCAGCGAACGTCGCAAGCTGGTCCAGGACCTTCGCGAGGCCAAGCAGCAAGCCGATGACGCCAACCGGGCCAAGAGCACCTTCCTGGCCACCATCAGCCACGAGATCCGTACCCCGATGAATGCGGTGATCGGCATGCTCGAACTCGCAGTGAAACGTGCCAATCAGGGCCAGCTTGACCTTGCTTCGCTGGAGGTCGCCCACCATTCGGCGAAAGACCTGCTGGGGCTGATAGGCGATATCCTGGATATCGTGCGCATTGAGTCCGGCCATCTGAGCCTTTCACCGGAACCGGTCGAAGTGGCGGCGCTGGTCGAGTCGGTGGGCCGCATATTCGAAGGCCAGGCGCGGCAGAAAGGCCTGGCGCTTGAGGTCATCATCGGCTCTGGTGCCCGCTGCCATGCCCTGCTCGACCCCCTGCGTTTCAAGCAGATCCTGTCCAATCTGGTCAGCAATGCCATCAAGTTCACCGAGCATGGCCATGTGCGCATCTGCCTGAGCCTGCGCGACGCCAAGCCAACGGGCACCGCAAGCCTGGCGCTTGAAGTGCGCGACAGCGGCATCGGCATTCATGACGATGACCTGCAGCGCCTGTTCAACCCCTTCGTCCAGGCCAACCCGCACAGCCAGGGTGCCCGCGCAGGCACAGGGCTGGGCTTGGCCATCTGCCGCAGCCTGTGCGAAATGATGGGTGGCAGGCTGAGCATCAAGAGCCTGCCGGATTTCGGTACCCAGGTTCGTCTGATCCTGCCAGTGCAGTGCGTCGGTGCGCCGCCACAGCCTTCACCAATGGAGGACGACGTCGAGGTCCCGGACCCGCAACTGAATGTGCTGGTGATCGATGACCATCCAGCCAACCTGCTGTTGATGGCACAGCAGCTAGCCTACCTGGGCCTCAGCCAGACCACTGCCAGTGACGGCCGCGAAGGCCTCGACAAATGGCGTGAAGGGCTGTTCGATGTACTGGTCCTCGATTGCAACATGCCGCACATGAACGGCTATCAGCTCGCCGCCGCCGTTCGCGCCGAAGAGCGCCGCAGCAAGCGCCCACGCTGTGTGATTCTCGGCTACACCGCCAATGCTCAGCCAGAAGTCAGGCAGAAATGCTTGAGCGTCGGCATGGACGACTGCCTGCTCAAACCCATCAGCCTGCGCACACTCAGCCAGCGCCTGGCCACCATTGTCCGACGCGAACAGCGGGCAGTCATACCACTGCCGTTCGACCTGCAGGGCCTGCGCAGCATCGTAGGAGACAACCTGGACGAGCGTGATCGGTTGCTCACAGCCTTGCACCAGAGCCTGCAAGAGGATTTGGCCGAACTGATGGCCCTGAACCCCGATAAAGAGGCCATTGCCCTTCGCGAGCAGGCGCACAAAATCCTCAGCGCGGCTCGAATGCTGGAAGCACGGGGCATGATGTCGGCCTGCGAGGCCCTTGACGAGGAGAATCTGTCGCTGCCACAGCTGAAGCTGCGTCGGCAGGCATTGGCACGGCATATGCGCCGCATGGAGAAAGCCCTGGCCAGGGAACTGGCCAGGGCTTGATCGAGCGCCGTCCGTGCGGACGGCCGCTCAAGCGTGCATCAGGAAGCCGAGTTGATCGGCTTCTCTGGATACCAGGCGTCCAGCAGCGGGCTGACTTCGATCGAGGTCAGTTCGCTGCGGCCCTTGAGCCAGGCTTCGACGCTGGCGCGCTGCTCTTCGCTGACCGAACCACGCTTGGCCGAGCAGACCAGGCCGAAGTCATCGCCGCCGACATAATCCAGGCCGTTGGCATCCATGGCTTCTGCCAGGAAGGCGTCGAGGAAGGCATCGATGGCTTCGTCAGACAGATCTTCCTTGAAACCCAGGTTCAGTTCGAAACCCAGCTCCTGGAATTCATCCACGCACAGCTTCTTGCGCAGACGACGGGAACGGTTGGTAGCCATGAAACAATCCTCTTGAGTAATTACGCGCGGCACTTTAACAGTTTCCGTGGTGCAACGGCGCTTTTCCGTCGAACGTGGCGCAATGAGCGCTGCGGTTGGGGCATAATGCGCACTATATTTCGTCCTGGGGGCCATCACCTCTTACAGCCCCCATTGTCATTTTCCCTCGTCCGCAGGGTATTAATCTCATATGATCAAAACGCTTCGTCCCCTCGTTCTCGCCGGCCTGCTGCTGCCGTTCGCATTGCCCAGCCAGGCCGCGACCGTCAATACCACCCTGCCACCCAAGGTGCAGCAGGCGCTCAAGGCCAACAAGCTGCAGGACAGCGCACTGTCCCTGGTCATGCTGCCACTGAACGGCCCCGGCACGGCCACCGTGTTCAACGCCGATGTGTCGGTCAACCCCGCTTCGACCATGAAACTGGTCACGACCTACGCCGCTCTCGAACTGCTCGGCCCGACCTTCCAGTGGAAGACCGAGTTCTACACCGACGGTACCCTGAGCAACGGCGTACTCAACGGCAACCTTTACCTCAAAGGTGGTGGCGACCCAAAGCTGAACATGGAGAAACTCTGGCTGCTGATGCGCGACCTGCGCGCCAATGGCGTGCGCACCGTTACCGGCGACCTGGTGCTGGATCGCAGCCATTTCGTGCAACCTAACCTTCCGCAGTTCAACGACGATGGCGGTGACGTCAACAAGCCGTTCCTGGTCAAGCCCGACTCCTTGCTGGTCAATCTCAAGGCCCTGCGCTTCGTCGCCCGCAACGACGGCGGCAAGGTAACCGTCGCCGTCGAGCCACCGATCGCCAGCGTTCGCATCGACAACCAGGTCAAGGCGGTTGCCTCCAAGCAATGCAAGGGCGACGTGCGCTACAACCCGGTCGCCCAACCCGACGGCATCAGTGTGGTAGTCAGCGGTCAACTGGGCGACGGCTGCAATTCGCAGACCTACCTTTCGCTGCTCGATCACCCGACCTACGCCGCCGGCGCCGTGCGGGCAATCTGGAACGAACTGGGTGGCAGCATCCAGGGCCGTGACCGGGTCGAGAACGTGCCCAAGAGCGCCCGCCTGCTGGCCCGGGCCTTCTCGCCGGACCTGGTGGAAGTGATCCGCGACATCAACAAGTACAGCAACAACACCATGGCCCAGCAGTTGTTCCTGAGCCTTGGCGCACAGTTCCGCACGGACGCCGATGGCGACGACGCCCGCGCTGCCCAGCGCGTGGTGCGCCAGTGGCTGGCGAAGAAAGGCATCACTGCCCCGCACCTGGTGATGGAGAACGGTTCGGGCCTGTCGCGCGCCGAACGGGTCAGTACCCGTGAGATGGCAGCGCTGCTGCAGGCGGCGTGGAACAGCCCGTACTCGGCCGAGTTCATCAGCTCGATGCCGCTGGTGGGCATGGACGGCACCATGCGCAAGCGCCTCAAGCGCACCGCCATGACCGGTGAGGGCCATATCAAGACCGGTACCTTGAACACCGTGCGCGCCATTGCCGGCTTCAGCCGTGACAGCAATGGCAATACCTGGGCGGTGGCGGCGATCCTCAATGATCCGAAGCCGTGGGGGGCTTCGCAGGTGCTGGATCAGGTGTTGCTGGACCTTTATCGCCAGCCGACCATGGGGGCTAGCACGGCAGCTACCGCGCCCTGATCTTTCTGGCGCCCTCATCGCCGGCAAGCCGGCTCCCACCGAAGTCCCGCTGCTGAGTTCAGCGCAGTACCTGTGGGAGCCGGCTTGCCGGCGATGAGGCCGCCACTGGCACCAAGGCGCTCAACTCAGCTCAGCTCCCCTTCAACCCGATCCCGCCCGGCCTGCTTGGCGGCATACACCCCTGCATCCGCCCGCAACAACAAGGCATCGGCGCCCTCCCCCGGCCGCCACCCTGCCACGCCAAAACTGGCAGTCACCTTGCCCACCCCCTCGACCGGCACACTGCGCACCCCCTGCCACAGCTCCATGGCCAGCACCTGCGCCTGCTCGGCATTGCTGCCCGGGCACAGCACCATGAACTCTTCCCCCCCCAACCGACAGAACACATCGGTACGCCGCAACCGCTGGCCAATGCGCTGGCACAAGCTGCGCAGCACATGATCACCCACCGCATGGCCAAACTGGTCGTTGATGCGCTTGAAGTGATCGATGTCGAGCATGATCACCGCCAGGTCCTGATCTTCGCGCTGGGCACGGTCCAGTTCGACCTTGATCCGCTCCTGGAAGTAACGGCGGTTGTGGATGCCGGTGAGCGCATCGGTGACCGACAGGGTGCGCAGATCTTCTTCCACGCCCTTGAGGTCGGAGATATCGGTCAGGTAGCCATGCCATAGCGTGCAGCCCTCCTCACCCACCTCCGGAGTCGCCTCACCGCGTATCCAGCGCAACCCGGCACGCGGCAAGCAGACGCGGTACTCCTCGCGCCACGGCGTCAGGTGCTCGGCCGAATAGCGGACCGAGCGGCGCACACGCTCCAGGTCTTCGGGATGAATACGCTCGAATACCGCCGTGGCGTCTTCTCGCAGCAGTTGCAGGTCGACTTCGTAGATATCGAAGAGCCCTTCACTGGCATAGGGGAAACAGGAGTGGCCATCGGCATCCAACCGATATTGATAGATGCCCCCTGGCACTTCCGCACTGAGCTTTTCCAATAGCCGATCACGCAGTGCCAGCGCTTCATGCACCCGGCGCCGCTCGGTGACATCGATGCAGATCGCGAGATATCCGACCCACAGCCCCTGCTCGTCCAGCACAGCGGTGACCAGCATGTTGGCCAGCAGTTGGCTACCGTCCTTGCGCACCAGGGTCCACTCGCTGGGCTCGGCGCCACCCTCCTGCAGGGTATCGGCGAACATGGCCTGGCCACCGGCAATAGGACGACCGTAGCGCAGGCTCAGTGCATGGGCGCGCTGGTTGAGTTCTTCAGGCAGTACCAGATTCTCCAGCCGAAGCTGCCCAACCACCTCGGCGGCCAAATAGCCCAGCATGCGTTCGGCACCGGCATTGAAAGTGCTGACCACGCCCTTGAGGCTGGTGGCGATGATGGCCACCTGGGTAGCGGCGTCGAGCACGCTGCGCAGCTGGTTGTGGGTTTCGCGCAACGACTGCTCGCTGACGCGCAGCTCCAAGGTGCGCTGCTCGACCAGCCTCAAGGCCCGCTGCCGTTGACTGAACAGGTTGTAGAGCAAGGCACTGAGCAACAGGCTCAGCAAGCCACCCAGAAACCCCACCGCCAATGCTGCCGAGGAGCGATTGCCCTGCATGAACACCTGGCTCGGGCGGATATCGATCTGATAGTGGTGGTCGGCCAGGTGCAGCAACTGGCTGCTCACCAGCGCCAAGGATGCCGGCGGGTTCTGCGAGTCGAACAACACTTCACGGCCATCGCGCCCGCTGGAGTCGACGATGCGCACCACCAGGTTGTCCTCGCCGGTCGTCGGCAATCCATCGCTGATCAGTTGACTCAGGTTCAGCAACGCCATGACGTAGCCGACGGGGGCGCCTGGGGCCTCGCTATCGGGCTCTTTATCAGAGAACACCGGCGCGACCATCAACAGCCCGCGACTGTAGCCCGCTGCGACATTGATCATGTCCAACGGCTCGGACACCGCCATGCTGCCAGGCAGCACGGCACGCTTCAGGGCCTGCTCGCGTGCAGGCTGGCTGCGCAGATCCAGCCCGTAGGGTTGGCCCTGCTGCTGGATGGCCTGGGTGTAGAGCACCGGAAAGTAATGGTCGCGAGGCGGCGCCGCCTGCCAGTTACCCTGGCCATCCTGCTCGCGGATCTCGTATGCCTGCCCCAGCCTGGCGCTGGCCTGGCGTTCGAACTCGCGACGCTGGGCATGCTCGACCCGCGGCGCCCAGGAGTAGGCCTGGGTGCGCCGCAACAAGGGTTGGGCGTAACCGTCGAATTCGCGGGGGGTAATCTCGTTGGAGAAGCTGAAGAAGCGCCGCAGACCATCGAGGCGCTGTTCCTGGTCGTCGAAGCGTTCGGCGATACGGCTATAGCGCTCGCTGGCCAGCAGCTCGAAGCGCTGGCGCAGTTGCTGCTTGTAGAAGGCCTGCGTGGCCAGTGCCAGGCCGGCCGACAGCAAGCCGCCGGCCACCAGCGCCACCAGCGCCACCGCCCAGGCGGCCATCGCCTCTCGGCACAGGCCCAGCACCTTCGCACGCACGCCATACTTCGACATAGATCGATCTCGTCACGTCAGCGTCCTGCGATTGTCTGGCCCTGTGCTGAGTTATAGCTATTGGCCATTAGCTATGCAATATCGCCTGTCGTTTCAGCGCAGTTGCAGGCGCCAGGCCCGGTGAATGCGGCTGTTACGGGCGAAGTCCGGGTCCAGGGTCTGTGCGCTGATTTCTTCCACCACATACCGCGCAGCCAGGTGCTCGTCGAGCTGGAACTTGCGGAAGTTGTTGGAGAAATACAGCGCGCCACCCGGCGCCAGGCGCGCCATGGCCAGGTCGAGCAGCTGCACGTGGTCGCGCTGTACGTCGAACACGCCTTCCATGCGCTTGGAGTTGGAGAAGGTCGGCGGGTCGATGAAGATCAGGTCATAGCTGTCGCGGTTGCCTTCCAGCCAGGCCATGACATCGCTCTGCTCCAGGCGGTTGCGCTCGGAGAAGCCGTTCAGCGCCAGGTTGCGACGTGCCCAGTCCAGGTAGGTCTTCGACAAGTCGACGCTGGTGGTGCTGCGCGCGCCCCCCTTGGCGGCATGCACGGTGGCCGTGGCGGTGTAGCAGAACAGGTTGAGGAAGCGCTTGCCCTCGGCCTCGCGCTGGATGCGCATGCGCATTGGGCGGTGATCGAGGAACAGCCCGGTGTCGAGGTAGTCGGTGAGGTTCACCAGCAACTTCACGCCGCCTTCCTTGACCTCCAGGAAACGCCCCTCGGTGGCCTGACGCTCGTATTGACGGGTGCCGCTCTGCCGCTCGCGGCGCTTGAGCACCACGCGCTGCGGATCGATGCCCAGTGCCTGGGGAATCGCCGCCAGGGCGTCGAGCAGGCGCGCCTGGGCCTTTTCCGGGTCGATCGAACGCGGCGCGGCGTATTCCTGCACGTGCACCCATTCCTGATAGAGATCGACCGCCAGGGCGTACTCGGGCATGTCGGCATCGTACAGGCGGTAGCAGTCGACCTGTTCACGGCGCGCCCACTTGCCCAGCTGCTTGAGGTTCTTCTGCAGACGGTTGGCGAACATCTGCGCCCCTTCCGACAAGCGTGCCGGCTCGCTGGCCACCGCCACCGGACGGCCGGATTCGCCGTTGTCGCCCTGGGCCTCGCGGCGCTCGCCGGTGACGAACTGGTCGGGTTGCACCTTGAACAGCAGCAGCTTGCAGGGCAGCGCGCCGTTCCAGAATGCGTATTGCTTGTGGCTGCGCAGGCCCATGCGCTTGCCCAGTTCCGGGGCGCCGGTGAATACCGCCGCTTCCCAGCCCATGCACGCCTGACGCAGGCGCTCGCCGAGGTTCTGGTAGAGGTACAGCAAGCTGGCTTCGTCGCCCAGGCGCTCGCCATACGGCGGGTTGCTGATGACCAGGCCTTTCTGGTTCTGGTCTGGACGCGGCTCGAAGCTGGCGACCTCGCCCTGGTAGATCTTGATCCAGTCACCGAGGCCTGCGCGCTCGACGTTGTTGCGCCCCGGCTGGATCAGCCGTGGGTCGGCTTCGTAGCCGCGAATCCACAGCGGCGGCTTGGCCAGCCCCGCCTGGGCACGGGCCTGCCCCTCCTCATGGACCTTGCGCCAGGTGGCCGGGACATGGCCCAGCCAGGCGCTGAAGCCCCAGCGCTCGCGCTTGAGGTTGGGGGCGATGTCGGCGGCGATCATCGCCGCTTCGACCAGGAAGGTACCCACACCGCACATCGGGTCGGCCAACGCGCCGCCCTCGGCGGCGATGCGTGGCCAGCCGGCGCGGATCAGCACGGCCGCCGCCAGGTTTTCCTTCAGCGGCGCGGCGCCTTGCTGCAGGCGGTAACCACGCTGATGCAAGCTGTGGCCGGAGAGGTCAAGGGACAGAATCGCCTCGCCCCGGTCCAGGCGCAGGTGTACCCGCACGTCCGGATCGACCTTCTCCACCGACGGGCGCAGGCCCTCACGGTTGCGCAGTTTGTCGACGATCGCATCCTTGACCTTGAGTGCGCCGAAGTGGGTGTTGTCGATGCCCGAACCATGACCGCTGAACTCCACCGCCAAGGTGCCGTCGGCGGCCAGGTGATCGGCCCAGTCGACCGCGTTCACGCCGTCGTACAGGTCGTCGGCGTTTTTCATGGAGAAGCGCTTGAGCACCAGCAACACGCGGTTGGCCAAACGCGACCAGAGGCACAGGCGGTAGGCAGTTTCCATGTCGGCGGTGCCGCGAATGGCCGAGGTGTGCTCACGCACTTCGTCCAGGCCGAGGCCCTTGGCCTCTTCGGCAAGCAGGCCTTCCAGGCCTTTGGGGCAGGTGAGATAGAGTTCGAAACGGTCCGACATGAGGATTCCAGCGCCTTGGGCTATTTGACTGACGAGGCGACGCATCGCTTCGCCGATGTTTGCCCGAACGCCCTTCCAGCAAGCGTTCGAGTGGCCTTCGCCGACTGCATCAACGCAGTCGGCTGGCCAGGCCGCCTGATCGATCTGCTGCTCGCCGGCTGGCAAAAACAGCTTAGATCATCAGGCAGTACGAATAATTTCTATCGATGTGGGGGCCGATGTGACCCTTCGTCGCATTACTAAATATTTCTTTCATCACTGCGCCACGCTGGCGAAATGACGTCAAGGATCAGCAAACGCCGATCACAGCGGGCTCAACGCCAAACAAGGTTGAGTCGCATTTATTTACTTATCCCTTCACCCTAGGAAACGTTACGTGCTTATGACAAATCGATCATTCACACCGTGACCCGCATTCGTTAGAACTGGTCTCAGGCCGCTTCGCAATGAGGCGGCACCTTCAGCCCGCCACGCCGGCAGCGGGCGCACACCGGCAGAAAGACTCTGCCCGGCCTCGGAGAGGCCGACGGGACATTACAGTCAACAAGTGAGGGCAACACCCTATGAGAAGACTTAAGCGTGATCCGTTGGAAAGAGCATATTCACGTGGCTACCAATACGGGGTCACCGGCAAATCCCGCGAACTTTGCCCCTTCAATCTTCCTTCAGTTCGCCAAGCCTGGATTAACGGCTGGCGCGAAGGTCGCGGTGATAACTGGGACGGAATGACTGGCACCGCTGGCATCCATAGACTCAACGAAAATCACGCCGTTGGCTGATCGAGGACACTGAATTCGAGTTACCATGCACGCCCCATCCGGGCGGCGGGCTACGGCCCAGGGGCCCCTAGATGGGGCCCTTTTTTATGCCTGTGTTTTATACCCGCGGCATGGCGGCGATGGCATCCACCGCCTCACGAATCAGCGCCGGCCCCTTGTAGATGAAGCCAGAGTAAATCTGCACCAGGCTCGCCCCTGCAGCGATTTTCTGTGCCGCATGCTGCCCTTCGGTGATGCCGCCGGCGGCGATGATCGGCATTTTGCCGCCCAGCTCACCGGCCAGCACCTTGACGATGTGGGTGCTCTTTTCCAGCACCGGCGCACCCGACAAGCCACCCGCTTCACCACCATGCGGCAGGCTTTCGACGCCTTCACGGCCCATCGTGGTGTTAGTGGCGATCACCGCATCCATGCCCGATTCCACCAGCGTTGCCGCCACCAGCGCGGTTTCTTCATCGCTCATGTCCGGCGCGATCTTGATCGCCAGGGGCACACGCTTGCCATGCTCGCCGGCCAACTGTTCACGGCGCTCGGCCAGCGCATCGAGCAGTTGCTTGAGCGAATCGCCGAACTGAAGGCTGCGCAGGCCCGGGGTATTCGGCGAGCTGATGTTGACGGTGATGTAGCTGGCCTCGGTGTACACCTTGTTCAGGCAGATCAGGTAATCGTCGACCGCGCGCTCGACCGGGGTGTCGAAGTTCTTGCCGATGTTGATGCCCAGCACGCCGTCGTAACGCGAGGCCCGTACCCGCTGCAGCAGATGATCGACGCCCAGGTTGTTGAAGCCCATGCGGTTGATGATCGCTGTCGCTTCCGGCAGGCGGAACAAGCGCGGCTTGGGGTTGCCCGGTTGCGGGCGCGGCGTCACGGTGCCGATTTCGACGAAGCCGAAGCCCAGCTGGGCAAAGCCATCGATGGCCGCACCATTCTTGTCCAGGCCCGCGGCCAGGCCCACCGGGTTGGCGAAGTTCAAACCCATCACCGTCACCGGCAACGCCGCTGGCTGCTTGCACAACGCGCCGTTGAGCCCGAGGCGGCCACCGGCGCCGATCAGGTCCAGGGACAGGTCATGGGAGGTTTCCGGGGAAAGCTTGAACAGCAGCTGGCGGGCCAGGGTATACATGGGCGGGCAAGACTCGGGGTGAGTGAGGGGGCGATTATAGCCAGCACGCGCTCGCCATGACAGGGCCTTGGCACATGCGTTGCAACATCGCCTGCACACTGCCTATTCAGTACAGGCGAGGATCTTCGTGAATACATCAGCCCTGGCATGGGTCAACGGCAGCGACACGCCGGAAAAACCCAGCCTCGACATCGGCTTCATGGCCCTGACCGACTGCGCATCGGTGGTGGTTGCCGCCACCCAAGGCTTCGCCCAACAACACGGCCTGACCTTGAACCTCAAGCGCCAGGGCTCGTGGGCTGGCTTGCGCGACAAGCTGGCCAGTGGCGAGCTGGATGCCGCCCATTGCCTGTACGGCCTGGTCTACGCGGTGCACCTGGGCATCGGCGGCGTGCCGGCCAACGACATGGCCGTGCTCATGGGCCTGAACCAGAACGCCCAGGCACTCAACCTGTCCCCGGCCCTGCAGCGCAAAGGCGTGACCAGCCCCGAGGCACTGGCGCGCCTGGTGCACCAGCATGGCGCACGCCTGACCTTCGCCCAGACCTTCCCCACCGGCACCCATGCCATGTGGTTGTACTACTGGCTGGCCAGCCAGGGCATTCACCCCTTGCACGATGTCGACAGCGTGGTGGTGCCACCCGCCCAGATGGCTGCGCACATTCAGGCCGGCCGCATCGACGGTTTCTGCGTCGGCGAACCCTGGGCCGCCGCGGCGGTGGCGCAGGGCCAGGGCTTCACCCTGGCCACCAGCCAGTCGATCTGGCCCGATCACCCAGAGAAGGTACTGGCCTGTGCCCGCACATTCGTCGAGCAGTACCCCAACAGCGCCCGGGCACTGGTCAAGGCCGTCCTCGCCGCCAGCCGCTTCATCGAGCAGAGCCAGGAGAACCGCCGCAGCACCGCGCAGCTGCTTGGTGGCCGCGCTTACCTGGATACACCCGTGGAAAACATCGAACCGCGCTTGCTCGGCGCCTACCAGGACGGCCTCGGCAACCAGTGGCAGGACACGCACCCCCTGCACCTGTTCGACCAGGGCCGCGCCAACCTGCCCTACCTGTCCGACGGCATGTGGTTCATGACCCAGTTCCGCCGCTGGGGCTTGCTGCGCGACGACCCCGACTACCTCGGCGTAGCCCGCCAGGTCCAGCAACTGGCGTTGTACCGCGACGCCGCCGAAGCGCTCGGCGTGCCCTGCCCCGCCCAGCCCATGCGCAGCAGCCTGCTGATCGACGGCAGCCGCTGGGACGGCAGCAACCCGCACGGCTATGCCCGCAGCTTTCGCCTGCATGCCCTGGGCGATGCGCCCCATACCCGCGTCGGTTTGTGAGGGCCATCACCATGCTGCGCATCCTGCTGATCGAAGATACCCAGAAGAAGATCGGCCGCCTCAAGGCGGCTTTGAGCGAAGCCGGCTTCGAAGTGATCGAAGCGCCAGACCTGACCATCGACCTGCCCGCCTGCGTCGAAACGGTGCGGCCGGACGTGGTGCTGATCGATACCGAGTCACCCGACCGCGATGTGATGGAACAAGTGGTGATGGTCAGCCGTGACCAGCCACGGCCCATCGTGCTGTTTACCGACGAGCATGACCCGGCGGTGATGCGCCAGGCGATCCAGGCAGGCGTCAGTGCGTACATCGTCGAAGGCATTCACGCTGCCAGGCTGCAGCCGATCCTCGATGTCGCCATGGCCCGCTTCGAGAGCGACCAGGCCCTCAAGGCCCAGCTGCTGGCGCGCGACCAGCAAATGGCCGAGCGCAAGCGCATCGAACAGGCCAAGGGCTTGCTGATGAAAATGAAGGATTGCAACGAAGAACAGGCCTACACCCTGATGCGTCGCCAGGCCATGAGCCGGCAGCAGAAGCTGATCCAGGTGGCCGAGCAGATCATTGCCATGCACGAGATGCTGGGCTAGGGCTGCAGGCCCTATCGCCGGCAAGCCGGCTCCCACAAGAGCCAGTGCAGATTGATGAGTTGGCCCATCTCTTGCTGAAGATAATCCACCGGTAGCCAACGGCGGTTGCCCCACGTAATCCCGACAAAGACGTCGCTCTCCCCTCCACGCCAGTGGACCGGGTAGCGGCGTCTTTTTGTTTCCGTTGCATTGCCGAGTGAGGTGTTCGATGAGTACCAGCTTCTGGAAATCCGGGCATGTGCCCACGCTGTTCGCCGCGTTCCTGTATTTCGACCTGAGCTTCATGGTCTGGTACCTGCTTGGCCCCCTGGCGGTGCAGATTGCCACCGACCTGCAGCTCAGTACTCAGCAACGCGGCTTGATGGTGGCCACGCCGATTCTCGCGGGTGCCGTGCTGCGCTTTGTCATGGGCCTGCTGGTAGACCGTCTTTCACCCAAGACCGCCGGGCTGATCGGCCAGGTGATCGTCATCGTTGCGCTGGCCGGCGCCTGGTACCTGGGCGTGCACAGTTATGAGCAAGCGCTGCTGCTTGGCGTCTTCCTGGGCGTCGCCGGCGCTTCGTTTGCCGTTTCCCTGCCGCTCGCCTCGCAATGGTATCCGCCTCAGCACCAAGGCAAAGCCATGGGCATCGCCGGCGCGGGCAACTCCGGCACCGTCTTCGCGGCCCTGCTGGCCCCGGTGCTGGCCGCAGCGTTCGGCTGGAACAATGTGTTCGGCTTTGCCGTGATCCCGCTGCTGCTGACCCTGGTGCTGTTCGCCCTGCTCGCGCGCAATGCCCCGCAGCGGCCCAAACCCAAAGCCATGGCCGATTACCTCAAGGCCCTGGGCGATCGTGACAGCTGGTGGTTCATGTTCTTCTACAGCGTCACCTTCGGCGGCTTCATCGGCCTGGCCAGCGCCCTGCCCGGCTACTTCAGCGATCAGTACGGCCTGAGCCCGATCACCGCCGGCTACTACACCGCCGCCTGCGTCTTCGCCGGCAGCCTGATGCGCCCGCTCGGCGGCGCCCTGGCCGACCGCTTTGGCGGTATCCGCACCCTGCTGGGCATGTACAGCGTAGCGGCCATCTGCATCGCCGCCGTCGGTTTCAACCTGCCGAGCGCCGCCGCTGCCCTGGCCCTGTTCGTCAGCGCCATGCTCGGTCTGGGCGCCGGTAACGGCGCGGTATTCCAGCTGGTGCCGCAGCGCTTTCGCCAGGAAATCGGGGTGATGACCGGACTGATCGGCATGGCCGGTGGCATCGGTGGTTTCCTGCTCGCCGCGGGCCTTGGCACCATCAAGCAACATACCGGTGACTATCAAATGGGCCTGTGGTTGTTCGCCAGCCTCGGCCTGCTGGCCTGGTTCGGGTTGCATGGGGTCAAGCAGCGCTGGCGCACCACCTGGGGCTCGGCAGCGGTTACTGCGGCACGCGTCTGAGGCACGCCAATGAGCCTGCAGCTGAGTTTCGCCCAAGCCAGCGCCACCGGCCCGCGTGAGGAGAACCAGGACGCCCTGCGTCTGGTGACGCCGGCGCCGGAACTGGCCGCCAGCAAGGGCTATCTGTTCGCCCTCGCCGACGGCGTCAGCCAGTGCGCCGACGGCGGCCTGGCAGCCCGCGCCAGCCTGCAGGCGCTGGCCATGGACTACTACGCCACACCTGCCACCTGGGGCGTGGCGCAAGCCCTGGATCGCCTGTTGCTAGCCCAGAATCGCTGGCTGCGCGCCCAGGGCAGCCAGCCGCTGCTGACCACCCTCAGCGCCCTGGTGCTGCGCGGGCGCCGCTTCACCCTGGCGCATGTCGGTGACTGCCGCGTTTATCGCTGGCACAACGACCGCCTGCAGTGCCTGAGCGAGGACCACGTGTGGGACCAGCCCGGCATGCAGCACGTGCTCAAACGTGCGCTGGGACTGGACCAGCACCTGCTGGTCGATTACCTCGACGGTGAGCTGCAGGCGGGCGAGTGCTACCTGCTGCTCAGCGATGGCGTCTGGGCCAGCCTGGGCGACCCGCACATCCAGGCCGTGCTGCGTGATCAGCCCGACCTGCAGCTGGCTGCCGACACCTTGGTTGCCAGCGCCCACCTCAATGGCAGCCAGGATAATGCCAGCGCCTTGTTGGTACGGGTCGAGCAATTGGGCCCGGCCAACCTGGGCGACACCTTGGTGCAGCTGCAGCAGTGGCCACTGCCCGGCCCGCTGCGCGATGGCCAGGCGCTGGATGGCTGGCAGGTCGACACGCGCCTGGCACACAGCCGCCAGTCGCTGCTCTACCGGGTTCGCGACAGCCAAGGCCAGCCGTGGTTGCTGAAGACTTTGCCCGCAGAACGTGAGCATGAGCCGGGCGCGGCCCAAGCCTTGTTGCTCGAAGAATGGTTCCTGCGTCGGGTCGCCGGCCGCCACTTCCCCGAGCTGCATGCAGCCAGCCAGCGCCAGCACCTTTACTACGTCATGCGTGAACACAGCGGGCACACCCTCGCCGCCCAGCTCGGCGAACACGGCCCACTGCCTCTGGCCCAATGGCTGGAGGTGGCGCGCCAACTGCTGCAGGCCGTCGGCGTGCTGCACCGGCGCAACCTGCTGCACCGCGACATCAAGCCCGAGAACCTGCACCTGGGCGAAGACGGTCAGTTGCGCCTGCTGGACTTCGGCCTGGCGTACTGCCCGGGGCTGTCCACCGAGACCCCGCACACGCTGCCCGGCACGCCCTCGTATCTTGCGCCAGAAGCCTTCGAAGGCCTGCCGCCAAGCCCCCGACAAGACCTCTATGCGGCGGGTGTGACGCTCTATCGGCTGCTGACCGGGCATTACCCCTACGGTGAAGTCGAAGCCTTCCAGCGCCCGCGCTTTGGCCAGCCGGTGAATGCCTCGCGCTACCGGCCTGACTTGCCGGAATGGCTTCAACACAATCTGCAACAAGCCGTGGCAGCCGACCCCGCACAGCGCTTCGAAACAGCCGAGCAATGGTTGCTGTTGCTCGAACGCGGCGACCGCCAGGCGCCTGCCAGCCACCCTCGACCACTGCTCGAACGTGAGCCGCTCAAGGTCTGGCGCACCTTGGCCCTGTTGTCTCTGTTACTCAACCTGATTCTGCTGCTCAGCCTGCTGAAGGGCTGAACAGCGCATGCCGATGAGGAAAACCCTGATGAACGCGAAAGTCTGGCTGGTCGGTGCAGGCCCCGGTGATCCTGAATTGCTGACCCTGAAGGCCGTGCGCGCCTTGCAGCAGGCACAGGTGGTGATGATCGACGACCTGGTCAACCCCGCCGTACTGGAGCACTGCCCCAAAGCTCAGGTGATTGCCGTGGGCAAGCGTGGTGGCTGCCGTTCAACGCCCCAGGCCTTCATCCAGCGCCTGATGCTGCGCCATGCGCGCCAGGGGCGCTGCGTCGTGCGGCTCAAGGGTGGCGACCCCTGCATCTTCGGCCGTGGCGGTGAAGAGGCGGCGTGGCTGCAGGGGCATGGCATCGAGGTGGAGGTGGTCAACGGCATCACCGCCGGCCTGGCCGGGGCGACCCGGTGCGGCATCTCGCTGACCTCGCGCGGGGTCAGCCGCGGGGTGACACTGGTCACTGCGCACACTCAGGATGACAGCGAGCTGAACTGGGCCGCGTTGGCTCAAGGCGGGACCACGTTGGTGGTGTACATGGGCGTGGCGCGGTTGGCGCAGATCCGCCAAGGGCTGCTGGAGGGCGGCATGGCGCCGGGTACGTCGGTGGCGATGATCGAAAATGCGTCGCTGCCTGGGCAGCGCGAATGCAGGAGCGATGTGCGAGCGATGCTGGAGGATGCACGGGCGTTTGGATTGCGCAGCCCGGCGATTCTGGTGATTGGCGAGGTGGTAGCTGGGGAGCGGATGGTGCTTGAGGGGATGGCTGTTGCTGGATAGTGCTTCGGCTGCTCGGGCCCTATCGCCGGCAAGCCGGCTCCCACAGGTAATCCACTCAGCCTGAGGGCAATGGGGTACATGTGGGAGCCGGCTTGGCGGC
>NZ_AKJC01000233.1 GCF_000282535.1 Pseudomonas sp. GM84
GCTTGCCGGCGATCGGGCCGCAAAGCGGCCCCATAGCACCACCACCCTTTGCTTTTATCGCCCCAGCCGCTACATTGGATCCCCTGTGCCAGCAAACGCTGGCACTTTCTTTTCGACCATTCTCAAAGACGGACCCCGTAAAAACTCCATCATGGACCCTTCCCCTGGTATCAGCCTCACCTCGCTCTTCGCCGATTTCGGCATGATTCTCTTTGCCTTGTTCCTGGTGCTGCTCAACGGCTTCTTCGTTGCCGCCGAGTTCGCCATGGTCAAGTTGCGCTCCACGCGTGTCGAGTCCATCGCCGAGCTGCACGGCTGGCGCGGCAGCATCCTGCGCAAGGTGCACAACCAGCTCGACGCCTACCTGTCGGCCTGCCAGCTGGGCATCACGCTCGCCTCGCTGGGCCTGGGCTGGGTCGGTGAGCCGGCCTTCGCCCATCTGCTCGAACCGCTGCTGGCCTACCTGGGCGTGGACACCCCCGAGCTGATCAAGGCCGTGTCGTTCTTCGTCGCCTTCTTCGTGATCTCGTACCTGCACATCGTGGTCGGCGAACTGGCGCCCAAGTCCTGGGCCATCCGCAAGCCCGAGCTGCTGTCACTGTGGACGGCCGTGCCGCTGTACCTGTTCTACTGGGCGATGTACCCGGCCATCTACCTGCTCAACGCTAGCGCCAACACCATCCTGCGCATCGCAGGCCAGGGTGAGCCAGGCCCGCACCATGAGCACCATTACAGCCGCGAAGAGCTCAAGCTGATCCTGCACTCCAGCCGTGGTCAGGATCCAAGCGACCAGGGCATGCGCGTGCTGGCTTCGGCCGTGGAAATGGGCGAGCTGGAAGTGGTCGACTGGGCCAACTCGCGGGAAGACATGGTCAGCATCGATGCCCACGCACCGCTGAAGGAAATCCTCGCCCTCGTGCGCCGTCACAAGTTCAGCCGCTACCCGCTGTACGACGCCGAGCGCGAGGAGTACACCGGCCTGCTGCACATCAAGGACCTGCTGCTGGAGCTGGCCGAGCTCGAACACCTGCCCGAAACCGTCGACCTCGAAGACCTGGCCCGGCCGCTGGAGCGCGTTACCCGGCACATGCCGCTGGCCCAGCTGCTGGAGCAGTTCCGCAAGGGCGGCGCGCACTTCGTGCTGGTAGAGGAAGCCGACGGCAACGTGATCGGTTACCTGACCATGGAAGACGTGCTGGAAGTGCTGGTTGGCGACATCCAGGACGAGCACCGCAAGACCGAGCGCGGCATCCTCGCCTACCAGCCCGGCAAGCTGCTGGTGCGCGGCGATACGCCGCTGTTCAAGGTCGAGCGCCTGCTGGGTATCGACCTCGACCACATCGAGGCGGAAACCCTGGCCGGTTTGATCTACGAGACCCTCAAGCGCGTGCCTGAAGAAGAGGAAGTGCTGGAAGTCGAAGGCCTGCGCATCATCATCAAGAAGATGAAAGGGCCGAAGATCGTGCTGGCCAAGGTGCTCAAGCTCGATTGACCTGCCTCACGGGTTGCCGGCGGTAAAGTCCGGCAAGCCGCCGATTGGCCGGTCGAACTGAAACGGTATCGACTCCAGCGCCAGGCCGACGTTGCGCTGCACCACGAAGTGCAGGTGCGGGCCGGTGCTGTTGCCGGTATTGCCGGACTTGGCCAGCGCCTGCCCCAGCGCCACCTGCTGCCCCTCCGCCACCACCACCGAACCACGCATGAGGTGCAGGTAGACGCCCATGGTGCCGTCCGGGTGCAGGATGCGCACGAAGTTGCCCGACGGGTTGCTCCCCCGCCCGCTCTGATCGTTCTCGACTTTCACCACCCTGCCGCCGCGCGCCGCGATGATCGGTGTGCCCTCGGGCATGGCGATGTCCATGGCATAGCGGCCCTTGGGGCCGAAGTGGCTGAAGCGCCCGTTGGGGCCTTGGGTCAGGCGAAATGGCCCGCCCTTCCACGGGAAGGGATAGCGGTAAGCCTGCGAGCGCTGGCCGGGGTCACCCATGGCGTACTGGAAGCTGCTGGCGTATTGCAGCTTGCCACCCGGAGCCGCCAGCACCGAGCTCAGCACCTTGGTAGAGCGTGGCCCCACTACCGCGCGAATGCTGCGCGGCTTGTTGCCACCAAAGGCATTGGCCAGCTGGTCGATGCGTAACTCGACCTGCATCGGCACGTACAGCTCGTTGCGCACCAGAAAGCGCACGCCGCCGGGGAAGGTCTCGGCCTGCAGGCGCACCTGGCCATCGAGGCGCTCGAGCATGGGCTCGTTCAGCTCGAAGGTTTTCGCCCCTGGGCTGTAGCGGTCGGAGTACGAGGCCACGCCGAAGTTGTCGACGGTCTTGTAGAGCGTCACGCCCAGGCTCGACGCCGAGGCCGAGAGCAACGCACAGAACAGCAGCAAGCGGGCGGCGGCGGGCATGATAGTGGCTTTTTGACAGTTGTGATCTGTCGAAGCCTAGCAGCGCGATCCGGGAGTGGTAGGGCAGTTGGTCGGGTGGTTGTCTGCAAGGGCCTCATCGCCGGCAAGCCGGCTCCCACACAGAGCAGATCAGCACTGTCCCTGTGGGAGCCGGCTTGCCGGCGATGGGGCCCGCTCAGGCCCCGGGCGTGAAATGCTTCTGGGCAGTACCGCGGGCAATCAGCCGCGACAGGTAGTCGAGCTTCTGCGCGTCCTGGTCGACGAACTTGAAGGTCAGTTGCAGCCAGTCGCTTTCCGGTTTCGGCTCCAGCGCCGCGACGGCATGCAGGTAGCCGTTCAAGCGAGCCACCTCGGCGCTCTCACCCTGCTCCAGGTCCAGCACCGCCCCTTCGAGCACCTGTGGCAATGCTGCGCTGCGGCGCACCACCAGCAGCGCTTCCTTGAGGCTCAGCGCCTTGATCACGCAGGGCTGGATACCGCTTGCCAGGCGCAACTGGCCTTGGCCACGCCCGGACTGCGCGGCGGTCGCAGCGGTTTGCGGCACTGGCGCATTGAGCAACGGCTTGGCCGGGGCTGCCACCTTGGCCGCTTCCACCTTGCCGCCGGTCAGGGCGCTGAGCGAGTCATTGGCGAACGCCGAGTTCACCCGCGCCGGTGCGCCGCCCATCGCGCTCTCCAGCTTGCCGATCTTGCTCAGCGCCTTCTTCACCTTGGTCAACAGCTGCTCATTGGTGAACGGCTTGCCGACAAAGTCGGAAACCCCGGCCTGGATGGCCTGGATCACGTTCTCCTTGTCACCGCGGCTGGTCACCATGATGAACTGCAGCTGTTTCATCTCGGGCTGCTGACGGCACCAGGTGAGCAGTTCCAGGCCGGACATTTCCGGCATTTCCCAGTCGCACAGGACCAGGTCGAATGGCTCCTTGGCCAGCATGGCCATGGCCTTGCGGCCGTTCACCGCATCTTCGATGACCATGCCCGGAAAGGCATTGCGCAGGCACTTCCTGACCAGGTCACGGATGAACGGGGCGTCATCCACCACCAGCACATTCACTTTACTCATCGATACTCCTCTTGAATCGCGGGTGCTTGCCTGCTGCTCAAGCACAAACGAAAACGCCCGGCCAAGGCCGGGCGTCGATGCTCGGGAGCAGTCTTATTTATCGTCCGGTTCAGCCGGAACATTAGCGATTTCGGCCTCTACGCCCGCAGTGCCTTCGACTTCTGCCTTCATGCGCTTGAGACCCAGGTGGCGCACGTCGGTGCCGCGAACCAGGTAGATCACCAGCTCCGAGATGTTGCGTGCGTGGTCACCGATACGCTCCAGCGAACGCAGGGCCCAGATCACGCTCAGCACCCGCGAGATCGAACGCGGGTCTTCCATCATGTAGGTCACCAGTTCGCGCAGAGCGGTCTTGTACTCACGGTCGATGGTCTTGTCGTACTGGGCCACCGACAGCGCCAGGTCAGCATCGAAGCGGGCGAAGGCGTCGAGCGCATCGCGCACCATGTTGCGCACCTGGTCGCCGATGTGGCGCACCTCGACGTAACCACGCGGCGACTCGCCTTCCTCGCACAGCTGGATGGCACGGCGGGCGATCTTGGTCGATTCGTCGCCGATGCGCTCGAGGTCGATTACCGACTTGGAGATACTGATGATCAGGCGCAGGTCGGAAGCCGCCGGCTGGCGGCGAGCGAGGATGCGCACGCACTCCTCGTCGATATTGCGTTCCATCTGGTTGATCTGCTCATCGACTTCACGCACCTGCTGGGCCAGGCCCGAGTCGGCCTCGATCAGCGCGGTGACGGCGTCGTTGACCTGCTTCTCGACCAGGCCGCCCATGGCCAGGAGGTGGCTGCGCACCTCTTCGAGTTCGGCGTTGAACTGCTGGGAAATGTGGTGCGTAAGGCTTTCTTTGTTGATCATCGTCTGGCTCCGCGAAGCAGCTGCAAGCTTCAAGTGGTTCGTGTCGTTCCCTGGCAAGGCTGCTTAGCCGTAGCGACCGGTGATGTAGTCTTCGGTCTGCTTCTTCGCCGGGTTGGTGAACAGGGTGTCGGTATCACCGAATTCGACCAGTTTGCCCATGTACATGAACGCGGTGTAGTCGGAGACGCGCGCGGCCTGCTGCATGTTGTGGGTGACGATGACGATGGTGTACTTGGATTTCAACTCGTAGATCAACTCTTCGACCTTGAGGGTCGAGATCGGGTCCAGCGCCGAGCAGGGTTCGTCGAGCAGCAACACTTCAGGCTCGACGGCGATGGTGCGGGCGATCACCAGACGCTGCTGCTGGCCGCCGGACAAGCCCAGCGCCGATTCGTGCAGACGGTCCTTGACCTCGTCCCACAGGGCCGCGCCCTTCAGTGCCCACTCGACCGCTTCGTCGAGCACGCGCTTCTTGTTGATGCCCTGGATGCGCAGGCCATACACCACGTTCTCGTAGATGGTCTTGGGGAACGGGTTGGGCTTCTGGAACACCATGCCCACGCGGCGGCGCAGCTCGGCAACGTCTTCGCCCTTGCGGTAGATGTTGTTGCCATACAGGTTGATGGCGCCTTCCACGCGGCAACCGTCGACCAGGTCGTTCATGCGGTTGAAAGTACGCAGCAGGGTCGACTTGCCGCAGCCCGACGGGCCGATGAAGGCGGTCACGCGCTGCTTGGGGATATTCATGCTGACGTCGAACAACGCCTGCTTGTCGCCGTAGAACAGGCTCAGGCCGGGGACTTCGATGGCCACGGTTTCTTCGGCCAGGCGCAGGCTCTGCTTGTCGCGACCCAGGGCAGACATGTCGATGCCGTGGGTGTGGGATTCTTGCTGCATGGTCAACTCCATACGCTATCAATTCGTTTCAAAGGGCCGCCCGACTCACGGGCGGCACGCTTGCAATCAAGTTCAGCTGTCGAGGGCCTTGTACTTCTCGCGCAGGTGGTTACGGATCCACACTGCCGAGAGGTTGAGGGTGGCGATCACCATCACCAGCAACAGCGCGGTGGCGTATACCAGCGGCCGCGCGGCCTCGACGTTGGGACTCTGGAAGCCGACGTCGTAGATGTGGAAGCCCAGGTGCATGATCTTCTGGTCCAGGTGCAGGTACGGGTAGTTGCCGTCCACCGGCAGCGACGGCGCCAGCTTCACCACACCCACCAGCATCAGCGGTGCCACTTCGCCGGCGGCACGGGCCACGGCGAGGATCATGCCGGTCATCATGGCCGGGCTGGCCATCGGCAGGACGATCTTCCACAGGGTCTCGGCCTTGGTCGCGCCAAGCGCCAGCGAGCCTTCGCGCACGGTGCGCGGAATACGCGCCAGGCCTTCCTCGGTGGCGACGATCACCACCGGCACTGCCAGCAGCGCCAGGGTCAGCGACGCCCACAGCAGGCCCGGGGTACCCAGGGTCGGTGCTGGCAACGCTTCAGGGAAGAACAGCCGGTCGATCGAGCCACCCAGCACGTAGACGAAGAAGCCCAGGCCGAACACGCCATAGACGATCGCCGGGACGCCCGCCAGGTTGTTCACGGCAATACGGATAAGCCGTGTCACCGGGCCCTGCTTGGCGTACTCGCGCAGGTAGACAGCGGCCAGCACGCCGAACGGGGTGACGATCACAGCCATGATCAGGGTCATCATCACGGTGCCGAAGATGGCCGGGAAGATACCGCCTTCGGTGTTCGCTTCACGCGGGTCGTCGCTGAGGAATTCCCATACCTTGGCGAAGTAGCTGCCCATCTTGGTGAAGCCGGACATGGCGTTCGGCTGGATGGCGTGCACCACCTTGCTCAGGTTGATCTCTACTTCGCGGCCGTTGCCGTCACGCGCTACCAGGCTGTCTCGGGCAAAGGCCTGGTGCAGGCCGCTCAAGCGGTCTTCGATGGCCTTGTAGCGGCTGTTCAGCTCGGCGCGCTCGGTTTCCATGTCGGCCTGGGCGGCGGCGTCCAGCTTGCCGTCCAGCTCCAGCTTGCGGCTGTGCAGGCGCAGGCGTTCGAGGCCATGGTTGATGGCACCGATGTCTTTCTTTTCCAGGGTCTGCAGCTCGGCGTTGAGCTGGTTGGCACGCTTGAGGCGCGCCTGCAGCTCGTTCCAGGCGGCAGGACCTTCGGCGACCACGCGGCCTTCTTCCTTGACGCTGACCAGATAGCCGTAGAAGTTGCCCCACTCGCGGCGTTCCAGGGCGATCAGGTCGGCCGGACGCTGCTGGTCCACCAGCCACTCGCCGACCACCCAGGTGAAGTCGCTGCCGTTGAGGTCGCGGTTACCCACCTTGATCAGCTCGCGGGTCATGAACTCCGGGCCTTCGTCCGGCACCGGCAGGCCGGCACCCTTGAGGCGCGCCCGCGGTACTTCTTCCTTCTGTACCACTTCACCGATGACGATGTGGTCTGCCTGGCCCGGCACCTTGTAGGTGGCCTGGACCAGGTCGGCCGGCCAGAAGTGGCCCAGGCCGCGCACGGCGATCACAGCCAGCAGGCCGACGGTCATGATGACCGCCATGGCGACCGCGCCACCGCTGATCCAGACGCCTGGGGCGCCGCTCTTGAACCAGCCTTTGAGGGAATCCTTTTTCACGGATCTCTACCTTTCTATCAAAGCGACGAGTATTTCTTGCGCAGACGCTGGCGAATCAGCTCGGCCAAGGTGTTCATGACGAAGGTGAACATCAGCAGCACGAGCGCGGCGAGGAACAGCACGCGATAGTGGCTGCCGCCGACTTCCGATTCAGGCATCTCCACCGCCACGTTGGCCGCCAGGGTGCGCATGCCTTCGAACAGGTTCAGCTCCATCACCGGGGTGTTGCCGGTGGCCATGAGCACGATCATGGTCTCGCCCACCGCACGGCCCATGCCGATCATCAGCGCCGAGAAGATACCCGGGCTGGCAGTGAGGATGACCACGCGGGTCAGGGTCTGCCACGGCGTCGCACCCAGGGCCAGGGAGCCCAGGGTCAGGCTGCGCGGCACGCTGAACACGGCGTCCTCGGCGATCGAGTAGATGTTCGGGATGACCGCGAAGCCCATGGCGATACCGACCACCAGTGCGTTGCGCTGGTCGTAGGTGATGCCGAGGTCGTTGGTGATCCACAGGCGCATGTCACCGCCGAAGAACCAGGTCTCCAGGAACGGGCTCATGTACAGGGCGAACCAGCCAATGAACAGGATCACCGGGATCAGGATGGCCGCTTCCCAGCCATCCGGGACGCGCAGGCGGATCGACTCCGGCAGGCGGCTCCAGCCGAAGCCCGCCAGCAGGATGCCAACCGGCATGACCACGAACAGGCTGAACACGCCCGGCAGGTGCCCTTCCAGGTACGGCGCCAGGAACAGGCCGGCGAAGAAACCGAGGATCACCGTCGGCATCGCTTCCATCAGCTCGATCACCGGCTTGACCTTGCGGCGCATGCCCGGGGCCATGAAGTAGGCGGTGTAGATGGCCGCGGCAATGGCCAGCGGGGCTGCCAGGATCATTGCGTAGAACGCTGCCTTCAGGGTACCGAAGGTCAGTGGCGACAAGCTCAGCTTGGGTTCGAAGTCGGTGTTCGAGGCGGTCGACTGCCAGACGTACTTGGGTTCGTCGTAGTTTTCGTACCAGACCTTGCCCCACAGCGCGCTGAAGGACACTTCAGGGTGCGGGTTCTTCAGGCTCAGCGGCAGCAGCTTGCCGCCTTCTTCGATGAAGATGCGGTTGGCACGTGGCGACAGGGCCAGCACGCCGGCGCCTTCCGCCGCGGGCTCGACCAGCAGGGTGCGGTGCGCGGTGCTGTGGAACACACCGAGCTTGCCTTCGGCGTCCAGGGCGATGAAGCCCTTGCGACGCTCCTCGGCATCGATCTGCACGATTGGCGCCTTGCCCATCTGGAAGGTACGGATCTGCTTGAAGCGCTGCTCGCCATCCGGGTCGCGGGCCATGAACCACTGGGCCAGGCCGCCCTTGGAGTCACCGATGATCAGCGAGATACCGCCGACCAGCTGGGCCGTGGCAGTGATTTCGGTATCGGCGCTGTCGGACAGCTTGTAGCGCCCATTCAGGCTCTTGTCGCGCAGGCTGAAGACATCCGCGGTGGCGCGGCCGTTGATCACATACAACCACTGCTGACGCGGGTCGATGAAGATGTTCTTCACCACCTCGGTCATCTGTGGCAGCTCGATGCGATTCTGCTCGGTGGTGACCTCGTCGGTCATCATGTTCTCGGTGCGCGTCAGTTCGAGCACCTGCAGGTGCGCACCAGTGGAGCCGGCCAGCACCAGGGTATCGCCATTGACGTTGACGCTGACATGTTCCAGCGCACGGCCCTGGTCGTCGAGCGCGAACGGCTCTTGCCCATACGGGTAGTCGATACCAGGGGTGATGGTTTTCTTGTTGTCCGGGTAGGTGATCTTGTAGGTGTGGTGGAACACCAGCGCCTTGCCGTTGGACAGGCCCAGCACCACCATCGGGCTACCCGGCTGGTCGGTGCTGATGGAGGTTACCTGCGTACCTGCCGGCAACGGCAGGTCGACGCGTTTGAGTTCGTTACCGGTCTTGGTATCGAAGAACAGCGCCTGACCCTTGTCCGAAACGCGCATACCGACCAGGTTCTGCTCTTCAAGGGCGATCAACAGCGGCTTGCCGGCATCCTGCTGCAGCCAGGTTGGCTCCAGGGCCTTCTTGCTGGTCAGTTCGGCGCCCTGGAACAACGGCAGCACCACATAGGCCAGGTAGAAGAAGATCAGGGTGATGGCTGCCAGCACGGCAAGCCCACCCACCAGTACATACCAGCGGGTGAAGCGATCCTTGAGGGCGCGCATGCGGCGCTTGCGTTGCAACTCCGGCGTATTGAAATCAATGCGCACGGGAGGAGAATTTTGGGTCATTGTGGAGTTGGCCAGATCATTCATGCGCACACCCTAGCGGTCCCGTATGACAAAAACATGACAGTGCGTTGACGCAAAAAAGCCCGCCGCTCAGGAGCCCTGGCTTCGGACCAAGAATGCTTGGAAGAGGCCGGGCATTGGCACCGGCCTCTTCCTCAGTTAGTTACTTCTTTGCAACGTTACCGGCGTGGGACAGGCCCAGGTCAGCCAGGGTCTTGTCGACCACTTTGGCCGGCAGCGGGATGTAGCCATCCTTCACCACGACCTGCTGGCCCGCTTGCGACAGCACCAGCTTGACGAACTCGGCTTCCAGCGGCGCCAGAGGCTTGTTCGGTGCCTTGTTGACGTAGACGTACAGGAAGCGCGACAGCGGGTACGAGCCGTTCAGGGCGTTGGCTTCGTTGTCTTCGATGAACTCGCCGCCTTCTTTCTTGGCCAGAGGCACGGTCTTGACGCTGGCGGTCTTGTAGCCGATGCCCGAGTAGCCGATGCCGTTCAGCGAGGAGCTGATCGACTGCACGACCGAAGCCGAGCCAGGCTGTTCGTTGACGTTAGGCTTGAAGTCGCCTTTGCACAGGGCTTCTTCCTTGAAGTAGCCGTAGGTGCCCGATACCGAGTTGCGGCCGAACAGCTGCACTGGCTTGTTGGCCAGGTCGCCCGTCACGCCCAGGTCGCCCCAGGTCTTGACGTCGGCTTTGCCACCGCACAGGCGGGTGGACGAGAAGATCGCATCGACCTGGGCCATGGTCAGGCCTTTGATCGGGTTGTCCTTGTGGACGAAGACAGCCAGGGCGTCAACGGCGACCGGGATGGCGGTCGGCTTGTAGCCGTACTTCTGCTCGAAGGCCTGCAGCTCGACGTCCTTCATCTTGCGGCTCATCGGGCCGAGGTTGGCGGTGCCTTCGGTCAGCGCGGGTGGCGCGGTGGAGGAACCGGCAGCCTGGATCTGGATGTTTACGTTCGGGTATTCCTTCTTGTAGGCCTCGGCCCACAGAGTCATGAGGTTCGCGAGGGTGTCGGAACCGACGCTGGAGAGGTTGCCCGAAACACCGGTGGTCTTGGTGTAGGTCGGGATCGCAGGGTCGACAGCGGCTACCGCGTTGGCGGTCGCAACGCCAGCGGCGGCAAAGGTGAGGGCCGCCATCAAACGCTTCAGTTTCATGCCTTGCTCCTAGCAGGAATATTGGGGGTGTTGGATGGATCGGGGCCCAGTATCTGCAGGCCGCATGAACACGATATGACTTCAATATGACAATTGGATGAAAGGCCATCACTGGTAGCCCAGGATGGCCTTTCAAAATGTTGCAGGGCAGGTCAGGCCCCATCACTGGCAAGCTAGCTCCCACAGGGTTCGGCGTCGTTCCTGTGGGAGCCGGCTTGCCGGCGATGAGGCCAGTAAGGCCGACGCCTTAGCGTTTATTGGCGAGCAGATAGAGGCCGACGATCAGACCGACGGCGCACAAGCCGGCAACATAGTAGGCCGGTGCCATCGGGCTGACCTTGAGCAGCGCGGTCACCACCATCGGCGTCAAGCCGCCGAAGATCGCATAAGCCACGTTGTAGGAGAACGACAGCCCACTGAAGCGCACCACCGCCGGGAATGCCTTGACCATCACATAAGGCACCGCACCGATCACGCCCACGCACAGACCCGTTACGGCGTACAGCGGGAACAGCAGCTCCGGGTGGGTCGGCAGGCTGTGGTAGAAGGTCCAGGAGCTCACCAGCAACATCAGGCTGCCGATGACGAACACGCGCCCTGCACCGAAACGATCGGCGAGGCTACCCGAGGCAACGCAGCCAAGGCTCAGCAGCACGATGGCCAGGCTGTTGGCCTTGAGCGAGTCGGTCGGGCTGATGTGATAGATGCTCTGCAGCAGCGCCGGGGTCATCAGGATGACCACCACGATGCCTGCCGACAGCATCCAGGTCAGCAGCATCGACAGGATGATCGGCCCACGGTGATCGCGCAGCACCGCGCGCAGCGGCAACTCCTCGGCCAGTGCCTTGCGCTGCTGCATCTCGGCGAACACCGGGGTTTCATGCAGCCAGCGGCGCAGGTACACGGCAAAGAACCCGAACACACCGCCCAGCAGGAACGGCACACGCCAGGCGTAGTCAGCCACTTCTTCAGGGGTGTAGACGCTGTTGATCAGCGTCGCCACCAGCGAGCCCAGCAGAATGCCCGCCGTCAGGCCGGCGGTGAGGGTGCCGCAGGCATACCCGGTATTGCGCGCAGGCACGTGTTCGGAGACGAACACCCAGGCCCCCGGCACTTCCCCGCCAATCGCTGCGCCCTGGATGACGCGCATCAGCAGCAACAGGATCGGCGCCCACATGCCGATCTGTGCATAAGTCGGCAGCAGGCCCATGATCAGGGTCGGCAGGGCCATCATGAAGATGCTCAGGGTGAACATCTTCTTGCGCCCCAGCAGGTCGCCGAAGTGCGCCATGACGATGCCGCCCAGCGGCCGCGCCAGGTAACCGGCGGCGAAGATGCCGAAGGTCTGCATCAGGCGTAGCCATTCGGGCATGTCGGCCGGGAAGAACAGCTTGCCGACCACGGTGGCGAAGAACACGAAGATGATGAAGTCGTAGAACTCCAGGGCTCCGCCCAGGGCGGACAGTGAGAGGGTTTTGTAGTCACTGCGGGTCAGCGGCCGCGAGGGCTGCTCGATACTGCTCGGCACGGAGGTCATCGCTGGTTGTTCTCTTGTAGGTCATGCAGGCCGCTTGCAACGCGGCTTCTGGATTGGGCGAACTGGCGAAGATAGCAAATTGCCGAGCTACGCCGAAAGCGACACAAAATCCCTATAGATATTCATGAATACGCGGTCGTCGCTGGTCGTTTGGCTATATATACTGGCCGTTCGTAGGAAAAGGTTGCTGTCGCCCTTGGGATATTGTGCGAAATCGCCGGTCTTGATGTCAGACGGTTTCGCAGAATTTCCCTATGGCCGTCCAGCGAAGCGATATCGGCGTAGTATCTTTTACAGCTGGATCGTTTTCCCGGCCTTCGCGCCACACCAACGAAAGCGTCACGGGTCAGAGGCCCCACCGCATGATTGAACTCGAACAAGAAGATCCCATCCCGCAAGGCGACCTGGCCTTGCAGATCACCGCATTGCCACGCGAGACCAACGGTTTCGGCGATATCTTCGGCGGTTGGCTGGTTGCCCAGATGGATCTGGCCGGCACTGCCATGGCCAGCCGCGTTGCAGGCGGCCGAGTGGCCACGGTAGCCATCGACCGCATGGCCTTCCTGGTGCCTGTAGCCGTGGGCGCGCAACTGTCCTTCTATACCCAGACCCTGGAAATCGGCCGCAGCTCGATCCAGATGATGGTGGAAGTGTGGAGCGATGACCCGTTGTCCAGCGAATGGCGCAAGGTCACCGAAGCGGTGTTCGTGTTCGTGGCCATCGATGGCAGTGGCCGTACCCGTTCGGTGCCTCGTCGCTGAGCCATGCGAGCGTTAAACTCATTGCAGGTCATCGGGTCGAAGACCCACGGACAATCAATGAGAAGAGCGCAATGGCTACCTTCAAGGTCGAAACCGAGCAACACGGCGAACTCAACTGCTGGCGCATCAGCAGCGACCGCGCCGAACTACTGATCGCCCAGCAGGGTGCGCAGATCCTCAGCTACCAGCGTGTTGGCGAGCCACCGCTATTGTGGCTGAGCGACCAGGCCATCTTCCGCCAGGGCAAGTCGGTGCGCGCCGGTGTGCCGGTGTGCTGGCCGTGGTTTGGCAACCTGCAGCGCAACCCGCAATCGGTTCAATCCCTGTACCGCGGTGAGCAGGCGCCTGCCCATGGTCTGGCACGCACGCGTGACTGGCAATTGCTGGGCATCGAGGAGTCGGGCAGCGAGCTGCGCATCGAATTCGGCCTGCCCGAAGCCCAGGGCGACCTGCCGGATTGGCCGCATGACGTTGAACTGAAGCTGCTGGTGGTGCTGGGCGATGAACTCGAACTGAGCCTGACCAGCCGCAACATGGGCAATACCCCTGTGACCATCAGCCAGGCCCTGCACAGTTACTTCGCGGTCAGCGACGTACGCCAGGCACGGGTCGAGGGCGTCGAAGGGCTGGCGTACATCGAAACCCTGGCCGACTGGGAGCAGCGCCAGCAACAGGGTGCGTTGACCTTTGCCGGCGAGACCGACCGAATCTACCTCGACACGCCGACCACGCTGAGCATCGTCGACCCACACTGGAGCCGACGCATCACCTTGACCAGCAGCGGCTCGCGTTCGGCGGTGATCTGGAATCCGTGGACCGAGCGGGCCAAGGAGTTGGCGGACATGGCCGATGATGGCTGGCAGCGGATGCTGTGCATCGAGACGGCGAATGTCTGGGATGACGTGGTGGAGTTGCGGCCTGGGGCGAGCCATGCGCTGCGGGTCAGATTGGGTAGTGAAGCGATCTGATTCTTTCGCTGGCTTTACCGGCCCTATCGCCGGCAAGCCGGCTCCCACAGGGGATACCACCGCTCTTGAGGCCTGTGGAGTACCTGTAGGAGCTGGCTTGCCAGCGATAGGGCCCTTACAGACACCTCAGAGGTCTGCGTCCTCCACTACCCTCACCTTCCCCGCCTCCAGCGCATAGGCCGCATCGGCCAGGTCATTGCTGACCTTCTCCACCTTCAACGTCCCGCTGACCCACAGCGGCGTGTAGATATCGTCGATCTTCAGCCCCTTCGGATACCGCACCAGCACCAACTGGTTCGGCGGTGGCGGCGGTACGTGAATGCAGGCGCCGGGGTACGGCACCAGGAAGAACAGCGTGCTGTTGCCCTTGGCATCGCTTTCAAGCGGCACCGGATAACCGCCAAGGCGGATGTCCTTGCCATTCATGGCCGCCACGGTCTTGGTCGAGTACATCACCGCCGGCAGCCCTTTGCTCTGCTTCAGGCCGCCCTTGTCAGTGAAGGTGCCCATGGCCTCGGGTGAGTCGTGATCGATTTCGGGCATTTGCTCCAGCGCCTGCTGGTCCGACTCGGGCATCAGCTCCAACCAGTCGGTTTCAGGCAGCTCGGCATGGGCCAGGGTGCTGGCAAGCAGCAAGGGGATGAGGAAAAACGCACGCATGAAAATGCTCGGCAACTCGGTTGAATTGCCGGGCATTCTAACCAGTAATCAGCGCTTCTTGATGAATCCGTAGATCACCAGAACGATCACGGCGCCTATCAGCGCGCCGACGAAGCCCGCCGCCTGACCTGCCTGATAGATCCCCAGTGCCTGGCCGCCATAGGTGGCGAGCAGGGAGCCGGCGATACCCAGCAGGATGGTCATGATCCAGCCCATGCTGTCGTCGCCCGGCTTGATGAAGCGGGCCAGCAGGCCAACGATGAGGCCGATGAAGATAGTTCCGATGATGCCCATGGCAACCCCTCTGTTATGAAGATGGAACAAGCCAAAGCCTAGACAGCGCTTTGACTTGTTGCCATTTCTGAGGGCAAGCCGCTTGCAGAAGTTCGAACGAAAGCGCGATCAGTTGCTGATCAGCGCCTCTACTTCGGCGATCTTGCTGCGCAGAGTAGCCATGTCCTGGCAGCGCAGGGTGGCGTGGCCGACCTTGCGCCCGACCTTGAAGGCCTTGCCGTAGTGGTGCAGGTGGCAGTCGTCGATGGCAACGACCTTGTCCACTGCCGGCACTTCACCGATGAAGTTGAGCATCGCGCTTTCGCCGACCTTGGCAGTCGAGCCCAAGGGCAGGCCGGCAACGGCGCGCAAGTGGTTCTCGAACTGGCTGCACTCGGCCCCTTCGATGGTCCAGTGCCCGGAGTTGTGCACACGCGGGGCGATTTCGTTGGCCTTCAGGCCACCGTCGACTTCGAAGAACTCGAACGCCATCACGCCAACGTAGTCCAGTTGCTTGAGCACACGGCCGACGTAGTCTTCGGCCAGCGCCTGCAGCGGGTGCGCCTCACTGGCCACAGACAGGCGCAGGATGCCGCTCTCGTGGGTGTTGTGCACCAGCGGGTAGAAGCGGGTTTCGCCATCACGGGCACGTACGGCCACCAACGACACTTCGCCGGTGAACGGCACGAAGCCTTCCAGCAGGCAGGGCACGCTGCCCAGCTCGGCGAAGGTGTCGACCACATCCTCAGGTTTGCGCAGGACCTTCTGGCCCTTGCCGTCATAGCCCAGGGTACGGGTCTTGAGCACCGCCGGCAGGCCGATGCTGGCTACCGCGGCATCGAGGTCCTGCTGCGAAAGAATGTCGGCGAAGGCCGGGGTCGGAATGCCCAGGTCGCGGAACATGCTCTTTTCGAACAGACGGTCGCGTGCGATGCGCAGCGCCTCGGCACTCGGGTAGACCGGGACGAACTGCGAAAGGAAAGCCACGGTCTCGGCCGGGACGCTTTCGAACTCGAACGTTACCAGGTCGACTTCGTCGGCCAGCTGGCGCAGGTGATCCTGGTCGCCGTAATCGGCCCGCAGGTGTTCACCCAGGGGCGCGGCACAGGCGTCTGGCGCCGGGTCGAGGAAGGCGAAGTTCATGCCCAGCGGAGTTCCCGCCAAGGCCAGCATGCGGCCCAGTTGGCCGCCACCGATTACACCGATCTTCATGGAGTCAGCCTCAAGCCTGGCGTGGATCAGGATTGTCCAGCACGGTGTCGGTCTGCTCCGTACGGAACTGCTTCAGCGCGGCGTGGTACTGCGGGTACTTGGCGCCGAGGATGCTCGCCGACAGCAGCGCAGCGTTGACCGCGCCCGCACGACCGATGGCCAGCGTGGCAACCGGCACACCGGCCGGCATCTGCACGATCGACAGCAGCGAGTCGACACCCGACAGCATCGAGGACTGCACCGGCACGCCCAGCACCGGCAGGTGGGTCTTGGCGGCGCACATGCCTGGCAGGTGGGCAGCGCCACCGGCGCCGGCAATGATCACCTCGATGCCACGCCCTTCTGCCTCTTCGGCGTACTGGAACAGCAAGTCCGGGGTGCGGTGGGCGGAAACCACCTTCACTTCGTAGGGAATGCCGAGTTTTTCCAGCATATCGGCGGTGTGGCTAAGGGTGGACCAATCGGACTTGGAGCCCATGATCACGCCAACCAGTGCACTCATCGTCGAGCCTCTCCTGCAAGCGCCTTCTGGCGCGCTAAAAGCAACAAGCCACGCAGGTGGACCGGCGTGGCTTGTCATACGGATTCTGAATCGACCAGGTTGGCCGAAGGCGCGGGATTATAGCGTATCGATGAGTAAACCGCCCAGCCCTGTATGCACATTGGCAGATCAAAGGCAAGCTGTCTCGCGGGACAAGTTTTTTGCGGGTGCATGGCTTTCTCTTCAACCATGCAGGGAGCGCCGCCTGCGCGGCGCTCGACAACGCCTCAAACAGCCCCTTCAACCTGAGCACTGGACTCCAGCTTGCGCCACAACAGCCGGACGTTGGCCTTGCGCACCAGGGCGCAACGGTACAGGCGTATTTCCAGTGGCACATGCCATTGACTGCCACCGCAAATGGCCAGCTCACCCCGCGCCAGCTCGCCACGCATCGACAGATGCGGCACCCAGGCAATGCCCATGCCTTCCAGGGCCATGCTCTTGAGACTGTCGGCCATGGCAGTTTCGTAAACCGTGGTATAGCGCAGGCTGCGCTGGCGCAGCAGGAGGTTGACCGAACGGCCGAGGAACGCACCGGCGCTGTAAGCCAGCAACGGCACGCTGCTATCGCCTTCGAGGTCGAACAAGGGCTTGCCGTCGGCACCCACGGCGCACACCGGCAGCATTTCGGTGGTGCCCATGTGCAGCGACGGGAAAATTTCGGCGTCCATCTGCAGCGCTGCATCGGGATCGTAGAAAGCCAGCATCAAATCGCATCCGCCCTCACGCAAAGCATGCACGGCATCTCCGACGTTAGTCGCAACCAGGCGAGTGGCGATGTTCAAACCTTCGTTGCGCAACTGAGCAACCCAACGTGGGAAAAAGCCCGATGCGAGGGAGTGCGCAGCGGCCACCTGGATCACCTCGCCCTGCCCGCCTTCGAGGTGATGCAGGTGGCGAAGAACCTCACCCAACTGGTCGACGACCGTCCGTGCCGTTACCAGAAACAGCTGCCCCGCCTCGGTCAATTCAATCGGGGTGCGGGAACGATTCACCAAGGTCAGCCCAAGGGCTGCCTCCAGGCTGCGAATCCGTCGGCTGAAGGCCGGCTGAGTCACGAAACGGCGCTCCGCCGCCTGGGAAAAACTGCGGGTAGCGGCCAGGGCACTGAAGTCTTCCAGCCACTTGCTTTCGAGGTTCATGAAGCAGGTCTCCCGGCGTGCACCAAATTGGAACACGCTCGTTTGTCAATTAGCGTCACACGAATCACTATGCCGTTTGTGCATAGGTTAGCGTGCATCAGCATTGGCCGCAAAATCCCCTTCAGGCCTAGGATTGGCGCCATTCCGGCATGTGCCGGGTCAAAATCGAGATGATATCCATCATGTCCTCCGCTGCATCGTTCCGCGTCGAAAAAGATCTGCTTGGTACCCTTGAAGTCCCTGCCGATGCCTACTACGGCATCCAGACTCTGCGCGCTGCCAACAACTTCCACCTCTCCGGTGTTCCGCTGTCGCACTACCCGAAACTGGTAGTCGGCCTGGCGATGGTCAAGCAGGCAGCTGCTGACGCCAACCGTGAGCTGGGGCACCTGAGCGATGCCAAGCACGCCGCGATCAGCGCAGCCTGCGCACGACTGATCAAGGGCGATTACCACGAGCAGTTCGTGGTGGACATGATTCAAGGCGGTGCTGGTACTTCTACCAACATGAACGCCAACGAAGTCATCGCCAACATCGCGCTGGAGGCCATGGGTCACCAGAAGGGTGAGTACCAGTACCTGCACCCGAACAACGATGTGAACATGGCGCAGTCGACCAACGACGCCTACCCGACCGCTATCCGTCTGGGTCTGCTGCTGGGTCACGACGCCCTGCTGGCCAGCCTCGACAGCCTGATCCAGGCCTTCGCTGCCAAGGGTAAAGAGTTCGACCACGTACTGAAGATGGGCCGCACCCAGCTGCAGGACGCCGTGCCGATGACCCTGGGCCAGGAATTCCGCGCCTTCGCCACCACCATGACCGAAGACCTGCAGCGCCTGCGCTCGCTGGCTCCGGAACTGCTGACCGAAATCAACCTGGGCGGCACCGCCATCGGTACCGGCATCAACGCCGACCCGGGCTACCAGGCCCTGGCCGTACAGCGCCTGGCCACCATCAGCGGCCAACCGCTGGTACCGGCTGCCGACCTGATCGAAGCCACCTCCGACATGGGTGCCTTCGTGCTGTTCTCCGGCATGCTCAAGCGTACCGCGGTCAAGCTGTCGAAGATCTGCAACGACCTGCGCCTGCTGTCCAGCGGCCCGCGCACCGGCATCAACGAGATCAACCTGCCAGCGCGTCAGCCAGGCAGCTCGATCATGCCAGGCAAGGTCAACCCGGTTATCCCGGAAGCGGTCAACCAAGTGGCCTTCGCCATCATGGGCAACGACCTGGCCCTGACCGTCGCCGCCGAAGGTGGCCAGCTGCAGCTGAACGTGATGGAGCCGCTGATCGCCTACAAGATCTTCGACTCGATCCGCCTGCTGCAACGCGCCATGGACATGCTGCGCGAGCACTGCATCGTCGGCATCACCGCCAACGAACAGCGCTGCCGTGAACTGGTCGAGCACTCGATCGGCCTGGTCACCGCCCTGAACCCGTACATCGGCTACGAAAACGCCACCCGTATCGCTCGCGTTGCCCTGGAAACCGGCCGCGGCGTACTGGAACTGGTGCGCGAAGAACAGCTGCTGGACGAAGCGATGCTCAACGACATCCTGCGTCCGGAAAACATGATCGCTCCACGTCTGGTTCCGCTGAAGGCGTAACCCGACCGCTGCAAACAGTCTCACCAGGTCGAGGGACTAGACACCTCTCAACCTTTCAAGGGCCCGAGCGCACGCTCCGGGCCCTTTTTTTATGCCCGCCGCTGCCCGGCACACAACTTGCTCCATAATGCCTCCCAGGCAAACGGGATTACCGAGCATGCTGCATAGCCACCTGACCACCCTCAACGCGGTTTCGCTGATCCTCAACCTGTTTCAGGAAGACGGTTGCGAAGCGGCGGCGTTGCTGGCCGGCAGCGGTATTGGCCCGCAAGACCTTGGGCATGCCGATGCACGCATCACCACCCAGCAAGAGCTGCAGGTGTGCGCCAATGCCGTGGCGCGGCGCGAGGACATCGGCCTGGAGCTGGGCCGTCGCATGCACGTGTCGTGCTACGGCATGCTCGGTTACGCGCTGCTCTCCAGTGCCACTTTGGGTGACGCCCTGCGCGTCGCGCTGCAGTATCCGGCACTGCTGGGAACAGTCTTCCAGCTACGCCTGATCGACGATGGCCAACGGGTCTGGTTCAGCGCCAGCGACTATGGTGACAGCCCGGCACTGGCCGCCTTCAATGCCGAGTTCTGCCTGGTTTCACTGAAAGTCATCTGTGACGACCTGCTCGGTCGCCCACTGCCGTTGCTCGGCGCCCGCTTCGAACACGCTCAACCCGGCTATCACGGGCTTTATACCCGTGCATTCGAATGCCCCTTGAGCTTCGCCGACAAAGACAATGCATTTGCCTTCGAGCGGCGCTGGCTCGACACCCCGTTGCCGCTGGCCGACCCGATTACCCACAAGGCCATGAGCGAGCGTTGCCGACGGCTGAACCTTGAATTCACTGGGCGCCAGGCCTGGCTAGGACGGATTCGCCAGCTGTTGCTGCAGCAACTGGATGCCGCACCGGGCCTGGAGGGGTTGGCGCGGCAGATGAACTGCTCGTCGCGAACCTTGCGCCGGCATCTGCAGGCACTGGGCAGCAGTTATCAACAGCTGCTCGATGACCTGCGCTTTGAAAGGGCCAAGCAGTTGCTGGCCGATGAGCAGATGCCGATCTATCGGATTGCCGAGACCTTGGGTTTCAGTGAGACGGCCAGTTTTCGGCATGCGTTCCAGCGTTGGAGTGGGGTTGCCCCGAGCCATTTTCGCGGCTGACTGTACTGGCCTTATCGCCGGCAAGCCGGCTCCTACA
>NZ_AKJC01000234.1 GCF_000282535.1 Pseudomonas sp. GM84
CCGCGAAGAGGCCAGTACAGGCAAACAATTAACCAACTGGAACATTCCGTTCGATTATCGCCCCGTTCCGCTTGCGACGAATTGCCTCATCCCTGCCCCTCCCCGCACCATCCCTCACGCAACGTTGCACTGGTTCATCAAACAGCCCCGCCCCTGCAGGCCCGCACCCTGCAGCGTACCGGCTCGCCAATAAAAACAAGAGATCCACCACCGATGAGCACTCTGCAACCCGCACGCCAGCTGCTGCCCGGCCTGTTGGCCCTGTCCTGCGCCCTCCCCGTGTTCGCCGCCGAAGGCGGTTTCATGGAGGACGCCAAGGCCAGCCTCAACCTGCGCAACTTCTACATCAACCGCAACTTCGTCGACCCGGCCCACCCCCAGGCCAAGGGCGAGGAATGGACCCAGAGCTTCATCCTCGATGCGCGCTCGGGCTTCACCCAGGGCACCGTCGGCTTCGGTGTCGACGTGCTGGGCCTGTACTCGGTCAAGCTCGACGGTGGCAAAGGCACCACCAACACCCACCTGCTGCCGGTACACGACGACGGCCGCCCGGCCGACGACTTCGGCCGCCTTGGCGTGGCCTTGAAGGCCAAACTGTCCGAGACCGAACTGAAGGTTGGCGAGTGGATGCCGGTACTGCCCATCCTGCGCTCGGACGATGGGCGCTCGCTGCCACAGACCTTCCGTGGCGGCCAGCTCACCTCGAAGGAGATCGATGGCCTGACCCTGTACGCCGGCCAGTTCCGCGGCAACAGCCCGCGCAACGACGCCAGCATGGAAGACATGTCGCTCAACGGCCGCGCGGCCTTCACCTCCGACCGCTTCAACTTCGGCGGCGGTGAATACACGTTCAACGACAAGCGCACGCTGATCGGCCTGTGGGATGCCCAGCTCAAGGACATCTATCGCCAGCAGTACCTCAACCTGGTGCACAGCCAGCCACTGGGTGAATGGACCCTGGGCGCCAACCTGGGTTACTTCATCGGCAAGGAAGACGGCGCCGAGCGCGCCGGGCAACTGGACAACCGCACGGCCTCGGCGATGCTCTCGGCACGCTACAAAGGCAACACCTTCTATGTCGGCCTGCAGAAAGTCAGCGGCGATGACGCCTGGTTGCGGGTCAACGGCACCAGCGGCGGCACCCTGGCCAACGACAGCTACAACTCAAGCTTCGACAATGCCAAGGAACGCTCCTGGCAGGTGCGCCATGACTTCAATTTCGTCAGTGTCGGCATCCCTGGGCTGACCCTGATGAACCGCTACATCAAGGGCGACAATGTGACGGCCGGTGGCGTCGATGATGGCAAGGAGTGGGCGCGCGAGACCGAGCTTGCGTATGTGGTGCAGTCGGGGTCGTTCAAGGACTTGTCGGTGAAATGGCGCAACTCGACCATGCGGCGAGACTTCAGCACCAATTCGTTCGATGAGAACCGCTTGATTGTGAGTTATCCGTTGAATCTGCTGTGAAGCCACCGGCCTCTTCGCGGGACAAGTCGGATCGCCGCACCGCCGCTCCCACAGGCTCTGCGCAATCTTCAAGCTTGCGGTGAACCTGTGGGAGCGGGCTTGTCCCGCGAAGCGGTCAGCAGGACCAATTAAATAACTAAAAGACATAACAAAATAAAATAACCTTCATTGACGACATATCAGGTAACCGTTTAAATCGTTCTCTGATCCCGCCGCAGAGCTTCGACATGGACCTTCGCCAACTGCGCTATTTCATCGCCCTCAACGACTACCGCAGTTTCGTCCGCGCCGCCGAAGCCATGGGCATCACCCAACCTGCCTTCAGCCGCGCCATTCAGGGCCTCGAACAAACCTTCGGCTGCCCCTTGGTCGACCGCGCCAGCAAAGCCCTGCCCCCTACCCCCGAAGGCCTGGTGGTGCTGCAGCACGCCCGCCGCCTGGTGCAAGGCGCCGCGCAGCTAAGCAACGACGTGCTGCAAATGACCAAGCTCGACGCCGGCGAGCTGCATTTCGGCAGCGGCCCGGCACTGGCGGCGCGCCTGGTGCCAGAGGCACTGCAGCATTTCATTGCCCGCCACCCCGGAATCCGCACCGCACTGCTGGTCGACAATGGCGAACGCCTCGGCCAGGCATTGCGTCGCGAACAGATCGAATTCTTCGTCGACGATATCCGCCCTTTCGAAGCCGACCCCAACTTCCACACCGAGCCCCTCAGCCCGCGTCCGGGCCTGTTCTTCTGCCGCCCAGGCCACCCCCTGCTGAACAAGGACAGCCTTTCGACCAATGACCTGTTCGCCTACCCCCTTGCCAGCGCACTGCTCACCCCAGGCGTGCGCAAGCGCCTGGCAAACCTGAGCGGACGCAGCGACTTCACCCCGCACCTGCAGACCGAACACCTGGCAATCCTGCGCAGTGTGGTGCTGGCCAGTGATGCCATCGGCAACGCCAGCGAGGAGGCGGTGGCCGACGACCTCGCCGCCGGGCGTCTGGTCCGCCTGCACTGGCGCAACCTGCCGCCTGCACTGGAGGTACTGAGTGTGCGCTGCGGGGTGGTCAGCCGCAGTGGCTACCGCCTGTCGCCGGCGGCGCGGGCGATGATCGAGACCCTGGTGGGGCTGGATGCGCCCATGCGCGCTGCTGCCATTCGCTGAACTGATGATGGTTCGGCTGCAGGCTATTCTCAGCAATAGTGGGTCAGTGGCTGCCCAAGGAGGAACAACAATGAAAACCCTCGTCGAACACCTGAGCCAGTACGCCGCCTACCACCGCGACCCGCGCAACATCGCCACCCACTTCGTCGGCATTCCGCTGATCGTGCTGGCAGTGACCGTGCTGCTGTCGCGCCCCGGCTGGGACGTAGCAGGCATGTGGCTCTCGCCCGCGTTGCTCGCGGCAGGGGCTTCGGTGTGGTTCTACCTGCGCCTGGACCGGCGCTTCGGGCTGGTCATGGGCCTGCTGCTGGGGCTGTGCCTGTGGGTTGGCCAGGTACTGGCGATGCAAAGTACTGCGCTCTGGCTCGGTGCCGGGCTGGGGGCGTTCGTGGTGGGCTGGATCATCCAGTTCGTCGGGCACTATTACGAAGGGCGCAAGCCGGCATTCGTCGACGATGTCAGCGGGTTGATCATCGGGCCGTTGTTCGTGGTGGCCGAGGCGGGGTTCATGCTGGGGCTGTGCCCGGATTTGAAGCGTGCCGTGGAGGCCAATGCCGGGCCCGTGGCATTGCGGCAGAAGAAAGCTGCCCTGTAGGAAATTCACTGGCCCTATCGCCGGCAAGCCGGCTCCCACAGGTATCCCACTGTATCTGAAATCTGTGGAGTACTTGTGGGAGCCGGCTTGCCGGCGATGGGGCCAGTGCAGGCATCAGGGCTGGCGCGACTCCACACCCAACTCATCCCACACCGATTCCGCCAGGTGGAAGGTGGCATTGGCCGCCGGAATCCCGCAATAGATCGCGCTCTGCATCAGCACTTCCTTGATCTCGTCGCGGGTCACGCCGTTGTTGGCTGCCGCGCGCAAATGCAGCTTGAGCTCATCATTGCGGTTCATGCCGATCAGCATCGCGATGGTGATCAGGCTGCGGGTATGCCGTGGCAAGCCGGGGCGGGTCCAGATATCACCCCAGGCATGGCGGGTGATCATCTCCTGGAACTCGCCATTGAAGTCGTTGAGCTTTTCCAGGCTGCGGTCCACATGGGCATCGCCGAGCACCGCGCGGCGTACCTGCATGCCGGCGTCGTAACGTTGTTTCTCGTCCATGGCAGACTCCTCAGCGGGCCAGCAGGAAGTCGAGCACGCGATGGCTGAACGCATCGCCGATTTCGACGTTGGACAGGTGCGCTGCCGGGAACTCGGCATAGGTGGCACCGACGATGTTGGCTTGCATGAAGCGACCATGCTCCGGGGTGGTCACCACGTCTTCGCTACCGGCGACGATCAGCGTGGGCACCTGGATACGGCTCAGCTGCTCACGGTAGTCGGCGTCGCGCACCGCCGCGCAGTTGGCGGCGTAGCCCTGCGGGGAAGTCTGCGCGAGCATCTGGCAGATGCGCTGCGCCTGCTCCGGTCGGGCCTGGGCAAAACCGGGGGTGAACCAGCGGGCGATGGAGGCGTCGCGCAAATCGGCCATGGCCTGCTGGCCGCCCTTGAGCACGGTGTCGATGCGGGTATTCCAGACCTCGTCGTTGGCGATCTTCGCCGCCGTGTTGCACAGGGTCAGGCTGTGCAGGCGATCACCGGCATGAATGCCCAGCCACTGGCCGATCAGGCCGCCCATCGACAGGCCGACGAAGTGCGCGTGGCGGATATCCAGCGCGTCGAGCAGGGCCAGCACATCGCGGCCCAGTTGCTCGATGCTGTACGGCCCATCGGTCACCAGCGAAGCGCCATGGCCACGGGTGTCGTAGCGCAGCACACGCAAGTGCTCGCTCCACAGCGGGATCTGGCTGTCCCACATCCCCAGGTCAGTACCGAGCGAGTTGGACAGCACCAGCACCGGGGCATCATCCGGGCCGTCGATTCGATAGTTCAGTACGCCATCGGCCAGTTGCAATTGCGCCACAGCGGTCTCCTTCAGGCAGTGAAACGTTGATGTTCGGCCACCGCCCGCGCCACCCAGACGCGGGCCTGGCCGAGGTAATGGGCAGGATCGAGCAGGCGGTCGAGTTCTTGTGCCGACAGTTCGGCGCTGACTTGCGGCTCGTCACCCAGCACGGCGCGCAGGTGGCGCTGCTCGGCGACGGCGCGCTGGCAGCATTGCTCCAGCAGATGGTGGGCGCGGTCACGGCCCAGGCGTTGGGCCAGGACGATGCTCACCGCCTCGGCCAGGACCAGGCCCTGGGTCAGGTCGAGGTTGCGGCGCATGCGTTCAGCGTCCACTTCCATGCCCTCGGCGATCACCTGGGCCTGGCGCAGGGCACCGGACACCAGGCAGCAGATGTCTGGCAGCGTCTCCCACTCGGCGTGCCACAACCCCAGGCTGCGCTCGTGTTCCTGAGGCATGGCGGCGAACAACGTCGAGAGCAGCCCCGGCACGCGGGTGGCGGCACCGATCAGCACCGCCGCCCCTACCGGGTTGCGCTTGTGCGGCATGGTCGACGATCCGCCCTTGCCCGGCGCCGACGGTTCGAACACCTCGCCCGCCTCGGTCTGCATCAGCAGGCTGATGTCGCGGCCGAACTTGCCCAGGCTGCCGGCGATCAGGCCCAGCACCGAGGCGAACTCCACCAGGCGGTCACGCTGGGTGTGCCACGGCTGCTCGGGCAGGCTCAACTTGAGCTGTTCGGCCAAGGCTTCGGCAACTGGCATGGCTTTGCTGCCCAAGGCGGCCAGGCTGCCGGAAGCGCCGCCGAACTGCAGCACCAGCAAACGCGGGCGCAGTTCCTGCAACCGTTGGCGGTGGCGCGTGAGGGCGCCAAGCACCCCCGCCAGCTTCATGCCCAGGGTCACCGGCGTGGCGTGCTGCAGCCAGGTACGGCCCACCAGGGGCGTGTCGGCATGCTGCAGGGCCTGCTGCGCCAGGGTATCACTCAGCTTGGCGAGGTCGGCTTCGATCAGTTCCAGTGCGGCACGCAACTGCAGGACCAGGCCGGTGTCCATGGCATCCTGGCTGGTGGCGCCGAGGTGCACGTAGCGCTCGGCTTCGGGCACGCCACTGGCGATCACCTTGCCCAGCGCCTTCACCAGAGGGATCGCCGAGTTGCCCGCCGTGGCGATGGCATCGGCCAGTGCGCGCACGTCATAGCGCTCGGCCTGGCAGGCGGCCTCGATGGCCACCACCGCAGTGTGCGGCACCAGCCCGGCGCCGGCCTCGGCGCGGGCCAGGGCCGCTTCGAAGTCGAGCATGCCCTGCAAGCGACCGCGGTCGGAGAACACCTCGCGCATGGCCGGGGCCGTGAAGTAGGCATCGAACAGTTGGTTGCTCATGCAGCATCCTTAGTCGTCATGGTGCAGGTACGCCGCTTGTTTCGGCAGCCGCAGGCTGAACAGGAAGGCGATCGCCATCATGGCCGTCACGTACCAGTAGAAGGTGTTCTCCATGCCCAGGGTTTTCAAGCCCAGGGCCACGTACTCGGCCGAGCCGCCGAACATCGCGTTGGCCACCGCATAGGCAAGACCCACGCCCAGTGCGCGCACCTGCGGCGGGAACATCTCGGCCTTCACCAGGCCGCTGATCGAGGTGTAGAAACTGACGATGCACAGTGCCAGGCTCACCAGCACGAAGGCCATGAACGGGCTGCTCACGGTCTTCAACGCCATCAGCAAGGGCACGGTGAACAGGGTGCCCAAGGCGCCGAACAGGAGCATCGAGTTACGCCGGCCGATGCGGTCCGACAGCATGCCGAAGAACGGCTGCAGCACCATGAACAGGAACAGCGCGCCGGTCATCACGTAGCTGGCGTTCTTCGCGGTCATGCCGGCGGTATTGACCAGGTACTTCTGCATGTAGGTGGTGAAGGTATAGAAGATCAGCGAACCGCCGGCGGTGTAGCCGAGCACGGTGATGAAGGCGGCGGTGTGATGGCGGAACAGGCCCTTGACCGAGCCGGCATCCTTGTCCTTGCGGGTTTCGGCGCTGCTGGTCTCGTGCAGCGAACGGCGCAGCATCAGCGAGATCAGTGCGGCGATGGCACCGACCACGAACGGAATGCGCCAGCCCCAGGCTCGCAGCTCGTCTTCGCTGAGCAGCTGCTGCAGGATCACCACCACCAGCACCGCCAGCAACTGGCCGCCGATCAGGGTGACGTACTGGAACGAGGCGAAGAAACCGCGCTGGCCGCGCAGTGCCACTTCACTCATGTAGGTGGCGGTGGTGCCGTACTCGCCCCCGACCGACAGGCCCTGGATCAAGCGGGCCAGCAACAGCAGCGCCGGCGCCCAGGTGCCGATGCTGGCGTAGGTCGGCAGGCAGGCGATCATCAAGGAGCCTGCACACATCATCAGCACCGAGATCATCAGGGAATTCTTGCGCCCGTGGCGGTCGGCCAGGCGGCCGAAAATCCAGCCACCGATGGGGCGCATCAGGAAGCCTGCGGCGAATACCCCGGCAGTGTTGAGCAACTGCACGGTGGGGTCGTCGGAGGGGAAGAAGGCCGGGGCGAAGTAGATCGCGCAGAAGGCGTAGACGTAGAAGTCGAACCATTCCACCAGGTTGCCTGAAGAGGCACCGACGATGGCGAAGATGCGCTTACTGCGTTCTTCGCCGGTGTAATAGGCTGAGGTCATGGCGGTTTTACTCCTGGAGGGTCCTGGGTAAGTCTAGACATACCTAGTAACACACTCGTTCCGCTGGCAGGCTGGCAATTGGCCTTGTGTCGTAGCTACCGGCCCTATCGCCGGCAAGGATCAAACTCGCTCGATGGCCAGCGCCAACCCCTGGCCAACCCCGACACACATGGTCGCCAGGCCTTTGCGCCCACCGCTCTTCTCCAGCTGGTGCAGCGCCGTCAGCACCAGGCGCGCACCGCTCATGCCCAGCGGGTGGCCCAGGGCAATCGCGCCGCCATTGGGATTCACCTGCGGCGCATCATCGGCCACACCCAGCTCGCGCAGCACTGCCAGGCCCTGGCTGGCAAACGCTTCGTTGAGCTCGATCACATCGAAATCACTCACCGCCACACCCAGGCGCTCGGTCAGCTTGCGCACCGCCGGTACCGGGCCGATACCCATGACCCGTGGTGCCACACCCGCGCTGGCCATGCCCAGGACCCGGGCACGCGGGGTCAGGCCGTGCTTCTTCACAGCCTCCGCCGAGGCCAGGATCAGCGCCGCGGCACCGTCGTTGACGCCCGACGCATTGCCGGCGGTGACGGTCTTGTCCGGGCCGTTGACCGGCTTGAGCTTGTTCAGCGCTTCGAGGGTGGTCTCCGGGCGCAGGTGCTCATCGCGCTCGACCACGGTCTCGCCCTTCTTGTGGGCAATGCGTACCGGCACGATCTCTTCGGCAAAGAAACCGGCAACCTGGGCCGCAGCGGCCTTCTGCTGGCTGCGCAGGGCGAAGGCGTCCTGGTCGGCGCGGGAAACCTGGTAATCGTCGGCGACGTTGTCGGCGGTCTCGGGCATCGCGTCCACGCCGTACTGGCTTTTCATCAGCGGGTTGATGAAGCGCCAGCCGATGGTCGTGTCCTCGAGCTTCATGTTGCGCGAATAGCCACTCTCGGCCTTGCCCATGACGAACGGTGCGCGCGACATGGACTCGACGCCACCGGCAATGGCCAGTTCCATTTCGCCACTGGCGATGGCGCGGAAGGCGGTGCCGATGGCATCCATGCCCGAAGCGCACAGACGGTTGAGGGTGACCCCCGGGATGCTTTCCGGCAGGCCCGCCAGCAGCAGCGCCATGCGCGCCACGTTGCGGTTGTCTTCGCCGGCCTGGTTGGCGCAGCCGAAGAACACTTCGTCGAGCTGTTCCCACTGCACGGTCGGGTTGCGTTCGATCAACGCCTTCAGCGGGACCGCAGCCAGGTCGTCGGCACGTACCCCGGCCAGGGCGCCGCCGAAACGGCCGATCGGGGTGCGGATGGCGTCACAGATGAATACGTCGCGCATCAGGCTTCTCCTGCCACCTGGCCATGGGCCACGGCGGTACGGGCTTCGAGGTCGCGCAGGGCGCCGAGCTCGACTTCGGTCGGTGCGCTGGTGGTCTGCACGTCATCGGCAAAGCGGATTGCCCAACCGGTGGCGGCGACGATCTGCTCGCGGGTCACGCCCGGGTGGATCGAGGTCACGACGAATTCGTGGGTGCCGGCTTCCGGCTCCATGATGCACAGGTCGGTGATGATGCCGACCGGCCCTTCGCCCGGCAGGCCGAGGCGCTTGCGCGAATCGCCGCCTTCACCGTGGCCGACCGAGGTGATGAAGTCGAGCTTGTCGACGAAGGCACGTGGCGACTGCTTGAGGATGATCAGCACCTGCTTGGCGGAACCGGCGATCTCCGGCGCGCCGCCGGCCCCCGGCAGGCGGGTCCTCGGCGCGTGGTAGTCACCGACCACGGTGGTGTTGATGTTGCCGAAGCGGTCGACCTGGGCAGCGCCGAGGAAACCGACATCGATGCGGCCACCTTGCAGCCAGTAACGGAAGATCTCGCCGGTCGGCACCACGGTGTCGGCGGTTTCGGCCAGCTCGCCATCACCGATCGACAGCGGCAGCACGCTCGGCTTGGCACCGATCGGGCCGGACTCGTAGATCAGCACCACATCAGGCGACGAGGTCAGGCGCGCCAGGTTGGCGGCCTTGGACGGCAGGCCGATGCCGACGAAGCAGACAGCGCCGTTGCGCAGGCGGCGGGCAGCGGCAACGGTCATCATTTCAGAGGTGGAGTAGCTCATTGTGCAGCCTCCGCGGTGCTGGCCAGCTTGGCCTTGAATGCGTTGAAGTCGGCGGTGCCACGGATGTAGGTGTCGATCCAGGCGGTGAACGATTCGCGGTTGCGCGCGATCGGGTCCCAATCCTGGTAGAAGCGGTTGTCACGCTCGTAGTAGCCGTGGGCATAGGACGGGTGGGCACCACCGGGCACCAGGCACACGGCGCTGAGGGCCCAGGTCGGCAGGACGCAGGCGTTCATCGGCGCCTGCAGGTCATCGACGATTTCCTCGACGGTGACGATGCAGCGCTTGGCCGCCAGGGCCGCTTCCTTCTGCACGCCGAGGATGCCCCACAGCAGCACGTTGCCTTTGCGGTCGGCCTTCTGTGCGTGGATCACGGTGACGTCCGGGCGTACCGACGGCACGGCAGCGAGCACTTCGCCGGTGAACGGGCAAGTGACGCTCTTGATCAGCGGGTTGACCTTCGGCAGGTCGGAACCGGCGTAGGCACGCAGCACCGCGAACGGCAGGCCGGAAGCACCGGCGACGTAGGCGTTGGCAAGGTCGGCGTGGCTGTGTTCCTCGATCTCGATCGCCTGTGGCCATTGCTTTTCGACCGCATCGCGCAGGCGGTGCAGCGAACCGACACCGGGGTTGCCGCCCCACGAGAAGATCAGCTTGCGGGCGCAGCCGGCACCGATCAGCTGGTCGTAGATCAGGTCCGGGGTCATGCGCACCAGGGTCAGGTCGCGCTTGCCCTGACGGATGATCTCGTGCCCGGCGGCAGTCGGGATCAGGTGGGTGAAGCCTTCGAGGGCGACGGTATCGCCGTCCTGGATGAACTGCTTCACGGCTTCGTGAAGCGGGAGAATTGCAGCCATTTGGAGACTCCTGGTCAGGGTGCTACGTTGCGTTCAGATTAAGGAGAGCGGTGGGGGCTTACAATCCGATAATCGACTATTCGTGCGATTATCGAACCAATTAATGCCTTCCTACCTATGTCTGATCTGGCCTCATCGCCGGCAAGCCGGCTCCCACAAAGGGCCCTCACAATCTGCTCTTGTGGGAGCCGGCTTGCCGCCGATAAGGCCAGCACGAACGCCTACGTAGCGTCGGCGTGGCTCACCAGCCCCTTCACGATCACACCTACCGTCGCCAGCGCCGCAGGCACCAGCAAAGCCGTCAGCACCTGTTCGAAGTTCCAGCCCAAACCGAGCAATGTCGCGCCACTCCAGGCCCCCAGAATCGCGCCGAAGCGGCCGATGCCCAACATCCAGGACACCCCTGTGGCACGCCCTTGCGTGGGGTAGAAACGCGCCGCCAGCGAAGGCATTGCCGATTGCGCGCCGTTCACGCACATGCCGGCGATCAGCACCAGGGTGGCAAGCACGGTGATGTTGCCCAGGCTCTGCCCGACCGCATAAGCGAACACGCCCGCCAGCAGATAGAACACGCCAATCACCTTGTGCGGGTTGAAGCGGTCCATGGCCCAGCCCACCGCCACCGCGCTGAGCACGCCACCGAACTGGAACAGCGCGCCGATGAACGCGGCCTGCTCCATGCTCGCGCCACTGTCGCGCATCAGGGTCGGCAGCCAGCTGGTCAGCAGGTAGACGATCACCAGGCCCATGAAGTAGGTCAGCCACAGCAGCAGCGTGCCCAGGCCGTAAGTGCCAGAGAAGATCACCGCGAACACGTTGCGCGCCGCCACGACCTTCTGTTCCGGCACGCTGAAGCCGGACGCCTGGGCCACCACGGCCGGGGCGATCGGCGCCAGGGTCTTGCGGATTTTGTCAGTGCCGCGGTTGCGCACCACCAGAAAGCGCGCGGATTCCGGCAGCCAGACCAGCAGCACTACTGCCAGCAGCAGCGGCAGCACACCGCCGACAACCAGCAAGCTGTGCCAGCCATAGGCCGGAATCATCTTGGCCGAAATGAAGCCACCACCGGCCATCCCCAGGTTGAAGCCGCAGAACATGCTGGTGACCAGCAGCGACTTGAGGCGTTCAGGGGTGTACTCGGAAAGCAGCGTGGTGGCATTGGGCATGCCGGCCCCCAAGCCCAGGCCGGTCAGGAAGCGCAATACCAGCAGCTGGTCGACGTTGCTGGAATAGGCCGAGGCCAGGCTGAAGCCACCGAACACCAACACGGCCACCACCAGCACGCCCTTGCGGCCAAAACGGTCAGCCAGCGGGCCCGAGCCCAAGGCTCCGAACACCATGCCGATCAGCGCGGCGCTCATCACAGGGCCCAGGCTGGCGCGGTCGATGCCCCATTCCTGCGACAACGCCGGGGCGATGAAGCCCATTGCGGCGGTGTCGAGGCCGTCGAGAAAGACGATCAGAAAACACAGGATCACCACGCGCCATTGATAGCGCGACAGCGGTTGTTCATTGATGAAGGACTGTACGTCGAGGCATTGCCCGACAGCGTGGGGTTTGTTCATTGTTGTTATCCAGAAGTTAGGCACGGTCGGGCCGCTGCGGGCGTGCAGGGTCAAGTACGAGTAAGTGCGAGCCGATATCAGCCTGGAAACAACAGCACTGCGAGCGGGTGCGGCCGCGGCAGCGAAGGGACAGTGATCATTGATGTGCGCCTCTTATGTTTTTCTTGTTCGGTCGGCTAGGCCGACCGTTGCGAGAGACATTAATCAGCGAATGAGGGGGGTGCAATTGACCGGGGACGACACTGTGCGTTTATCGAACAGGAAACGGTGTAGAGGGGGCGCATACAGCCTGTCAGCCAAACAACTGATGGCAAAGATCGCGGCTGGCTGCCAGCAGGATCGGCAGGAACCGCTGCTCAAGCTCACTGCGGCTCACCCGCCCGACATGGGTGCTGACATTCAACGCCGCCAGCACCTGGCCCGAGGCGTCATAGATCGGCACTGCGATGGACCTCAAGCCCTGCTCCAGCTCCTGGTCGACCACGCACCACCCCTGCGCCCGCACCTGCTGAATACAGGCGAACAGCGACTCGGCGTCATGCAGGGTACGGCTGGTGCGCGCCTTCAGATCGGCGCGATCGAGGTACTCGCGCAGGCTGGTGTCGTCCATCGCCGCCAACAGAATGCGCCCCATCGACGTGCAATAGGCCGGCAACCGCCCGCCTACCGACAGGTCGACGGAGATCAGCCGCTCCACCGTGGCCGAGCGGGCTATATAAAGGATGTCGTCGCCTTCGAGGGTGGCCATGTTGGCGGCCTCGTGCAGTTGGTCGCTGATGCGATCCAGGTACGGCTGGGCCGACACGGCCAGCGGCGTCGACGACAAGTAGGCATGGCCAAGGGTCAGCACCTTGGGCAGCAGCGAATAGGTGCGGCCATCGGTGGTGGCGTAGCCGAGCTTGATCAGCGTATGCAGGCAACGGCGCACCGCAGCCCTGGGAATCTCGGTACGGTGGCTGATCTGGGCGATCGTCAGGTGGCGTTTGCGCTCCTGGAATGCCTGGATCACGGCCAGCCCCCGCGCCAGGGAGGTCATGAAGTCCGGGTCGCCGGTAAACGCCTGGATACGCTTGGCCGGCGAGGCCACGATCGGCGGTGCCAATGCCGGCGAACTCGGGCGGGACGCCTCCGGGTTGGCCGATTCATTGGACGGGGTTTGGTCGCTCATCGCTCACCTCAGAAAAATCGCTAGCTTGTGCGATTATCGAACGAACGGCCGATAATCGCAATTGACCGCTGACAAATTTACTTATACCTTTCTCCAGCCACTTTGTGGCTTCTTTGGAGAGACTGGTCAGGTACCCACCGTAGAAGTCCCAGGCAGCGGCCTCGCCCAGTGCGAGGCCGTTTTTCATTGCCTCCCCTGCACGCCCCCAAACAGTAGTGAACTTTGCGGGCCTCTGTTCGCTCAAAGTTTGCACAGCCGATAACTTGCAACAGTCGATGTCACAGTCGGTAAATAACCCTGTTTGTCGATTTATCGATTGCTATAATCGATTCTGCTGGCGCGGATCGATACACCGGCACTGCAAGCACCGCCATCGGCCATCCAGCACACTCAGTGCATGGAGCAACTAGCACCTGCATACAACATCGGCACTTTCAAGCATTCAGGTATTACTGTGACGAAAGATGAACTGCGCGCGGAACTCGAGCGCCAGGCTGAACGTTACAAGGAAGTTTACGGTGGTGAAGTGACCACCTACGCAGCTCAACCCGACCCGGAACGCAAACCCTGGCGCAAGCGCGCCACCGTTCAGGATCAGGCGTTCAGCCAGGAACTGGAGAAGATGGAAAAGGAACTGCGCAGCGACGAACCTTGAACCGCTGCCAGCGTCATTGCGTCGTGGGCCAAGCGCCCTCGACGCGGCCTATATTTACCGATTGGCTTCGGATGAAATGGAATTACACAAATTTCATACAGCCGTTTGAATCACTGAAGCCCCTGGTAATTTTCGGGAAATTGGCGAAATTTCCTAGTTTTTGCGATTTTTAGCGGAACTTATCACGCTTAAGCCTGTCTTCTCAGGCCGTGAGAGGCAGCTCACACCCCTGCCACTGGTCTGCAGTGGGTGCATCGATTGCCAAGGTTTTCTGGCATAATCCCGCCCCCCTATGACCGCCAGACAACCTTCATGATCGATTTATTCAGCGGACTGGATGCCTGGGTATTGGTGAGCCTGCTGCTCGCCTTGACCTTCGTGCTCGCTTTCGAGTTCATCAATGGCTTTCATGACACCGCCAACGCGGTAGCCACCGTCATCTATACCAAAGCCATGCCGCCACACCTGGCCGTGTTCTTCTCCGGGGTGTTCAACTTCCTTGGCGTTCTGCTCGGCGGTGTCGGGGTGGCCTATGCCATCGTTCACCTGCTGCCGGTCGAACTGCTGATCAACGTGAACACCGGTCACGGCCTGGCCATGGTCTTCTCATTGCTCGCCGCCGCCATCACCTGGAACCTCGGCACCTGGTACTTCGGCATTCCGGCTTCCAGCTCGCACACCCTGATCGGTTCGATCCTTGGTGTGGGCCTGGCCAATGCCCTGATCAACGACATTCCGCTGGGTGATGGCGTCAACTGGCAGAAGGCGATCGACATCGCCATGTCGCTGGTGGTTTCGCCCATGGCTGGCTTCGCTGTTGCCGCCCTGGTGCTGCTCGGCCTGAAATGGTGGCGCCCGCTGTCGAAGATGCACAAGACACCGGAGCAGCGCCGCAAGCTCGACGACAAGAAGCACCCACCGTTCTGGAACCGCCTGGTACTGGTCATTTCGGCCATGGGTGTGAGCTTCGTTCACGGCTCCAACGATGGTCAGAAAGGCATCGGCCTGATCATGCTGGTACTGATCGGTATCGTTCCGGCCAAGTTCGTACTCGACCTGAACAGCACCACCTACCAGATCGAGCGCACCCGCGACGCCACCACGCACCTGAGCCAGTTCTACCAGCGCAACGCCGCCACCCTGGGCGAATTCCTGGCGCTGGGCAAGGCCCAGGCCAGCGACTTGCCGGAGCAGTTCAGCTGCAACCCGCAGCAGACCGAGCCGACCATCGCCGCACTGCAGTCCTCGCTGCAAGGCGTGACCGACTACCGCGCCCTGAGTGCTGAAAAGCGCGTGGAAGTTCGCCGCTACCTGCTGTGCCTGGATGACACCGCGAAGAAGGTCGGCAAGCTGCCGAGCCTAAATGCCCGTGAAAAGGCTGACCTGGACAAGCTGCGCAAGGACATCACCGCCACCACCGAGTACGCCCCGTTCTGGGTCATCGTGGCCGTTGCCCTGGCCCTGGGCCTGGGCACCATGGTCGGCTGGAAGCGTGTGGTACTGACCGTTGGCGAGAAGATCGGCAAGCAGGGCATGACCTATGCCCAAGGCATGTCGGCGCAGATTACCGCAGCGTGCGCCATTGGCATGGCCAACGTGTTCGCCCTGCCGGTGTCGACCACCCACGTACTGTCGTCCGGCGTTGCCGGCACCATGGTCGCCAACAAGAGCGGCCTGCAAGGCGGCACGGTGAAAACCATCCTGCTGGCCTGGGTGCTGACGTTGCCAGCCACCATCGGCCTGGCGGCTGGCCTGTTCTGGCTGGCGTCCAAGGCGATTAGCTGAGCGATACTGCTGAAATGAAAAAGGCGCCTTCGAGGCGCCTTTTTCATGGGTCTGCACCGGCCTCATCGCCGGCACGCCGGCTCCCACAGGTACTCCATCGCTTTCAAGCACTGTGGTGAACCTGTGGGAGCTGGCTTGCCAGCGATAGGGCCCTTGAGGTCAATGCAACCGGTTCTTGGCCATCTCGATATCGTTCATCAACGCCTTGGCCAACGCACTCAGGTAGTCCGCTGCACCGAGCAACTTGTGGTCATCCTCCATGTCGCCCTCGCGCACCAGGTGCTTGATGTAGCCCAGCAGTATCGAAACTTGCTCGTAGGCATCCTCGATCGGAATGCCCGGCTGCACCCGCAGCAGATCAATCGGCGGGTTGCCGACATCGAGGAAGGTCTCTACGCCGGCCGTGGTGAGGACTTTGGGTTCATCCGCCATGCCGTCACCTCTGAGCCTGTTGGCCATAAAGTCGAGCGTGCACATGCTCCACCAACGCAAACGCGATCTCGCTGGCATGAATGGCATTGCCCAGCATGCTCAGGCCGTGTTCGCCAGCGCGGGCGCGGCAGTGTTCGTCGAGGGTTTCGATGACGCCGCGCAGCAGCTCGCTGACGTGGGCCAGGGCGTCGGGGGGGTACATGTCGGATTGGACGGTGAAGAATGGGGTAGTGACAGGTTTACGGCGGGGAGGATCAGGGACGATCTTCTTCATGGTGATTTTCCTTCGCTTGCTTAAAGGAACCACCACCTCAACCTTCTCACGGGTTTAGGTGGCAGCCGTACGCGGGGTGAGAAACCGAGGAAGCAAAGGAAAACTCGGCCAGACCGAAGTCTGCCCGCGCACGGCCGCCATGACAGCTTGCCGAAATTGCTTCTCGTCGGGTTCTCACACCCGGTCGCAAGAGCGACTCGGAAACGTTATCCGTGAGGCATTTCCCCGACAACAGCGAAACTTCAGCAGCGCTCGTAGGATAATTCCCAAACT
>NZ_AKJC01000235.1 GCF_000282535.1 Pseudomonas sp. GM84
CTCCCACATAGTCTGCTTTTGCCTGTGCTGGCCTCATCGCCCTGTGGGAGCCGGCTTGCCGGCGATGGGCTGCGCAGCAGCCCCAAAGAAAAAGGGCCTGGCGGTCACCCGCCAGGCCCCTGCAAACGCCCTGCCCGCTTAGCGCCCGATCGCGCGCGCCGCATCCGCGGTGTACATGTCCGGGGTGAACTTGCTCTCGTTGAGAATCGGCCCCTTCTTCGCTTCGTTGGTCATCCCGTAGCCGGTGTACTGCCCCGAGTTCAGGTCCATGAAGAACTGCGAACCCGCCTGCCAGCCACTCATGTCCGGGTGGTAGTAGTAGTTGACCATCGCATGCTTCCACAACTGCCCACGGGCATCGTAGTTGTCGGCCATCACCGCATTCCAGGTGTCCTCATCGATGAACAGCACGCGCTTGCCATACACATGGCGGTAGCCTTCCTTCAGGTCCGCTTCCACCACCCACACCCGCCGCAGCTCGTAACGCATGAACTCCGGGTTGGGATGGTTGGGGGTGAGCAGCTGGGCGTACTTGATGGTGCCGGCATTGGCCTTGAAGGCATTCGCCGGGCTGTAGATTTCACGCTTGCCGATCAGCTTCCAGGTGTAGCGCTCGGGCGCGCCGTTGAACAAACGGTCCTCGTCCACCGTCATGGTGCCGTTGGTGCCGATCATCGGCTGGTCGTAGCCGTAGCCCGGCATCTGCCGCACGCGACGGGTCGAGGGGCTGTAGGCCCAGGCCTGGCGCGCGGAGGTGACGAAGTTGTACGGCTCGTGGGCAATGCTGATCACGCCGTTGTCGCGGGCGGGCTTGAGCGTGGTGTTGTAGCTCATCGCCTGGATCATGTCCGAAGTCTTCGGCTCCACCGTCGGCGAGTTGGCCTGGGACAGGTTGCGGGCATGGGCGCGGCCCCAGCCGATGCTGCCGTTGGGCAGTACCGAGGCCAGGTCGGAGATCTTCTCTTCGGTGTAGGCGCGGGCCGGCAACTGGTGGTTCCACAGCACTTCCATGCCGTTCTTCGGAATCGGGAACGGCACCTGGCCCAGCCCCTCGACGCCCAGCCCATCGTTCACCAGCTTGGCATTGAGGGCGTTGTTCATGACCCGCTGGCACACATAGTCGGGGTAACGGAAGTCGCGGTGGCCTGGGTAGATATTCATCTTGTAGCTGGTCGGGTACTTCTTCAGCAGCGCCTTCTGCCCCTCGGTCAGGTGGGCTGAGTACTGGTCCATGTTCTGCGCGGTGATCACCAGGATCGGCTTCTCGTCGGCATAAGGGTCCACCGGCTGGTCACCGGAGAACTTCACGTGGTTCCAGCCCGGCACCTGGCCCAGGTACTTGCCGGTGTAGGGCGGGATGGTGCCTTCGGCGTTGCCCGCCTGCTCGGCGCCGACACAGGTCAGGTCCTTGCCGAGCCTGGCGGCTTCCTCCGGCGCTACGGCGGCATAGGCGCCGGCAACCAGCCCCGTGTTCACGGTCAGAGCGGCCGCGAGCATCACACATTTTGTTGTTTTCATGTCTTGCCTCCTTCGCTGATAAGGCTTCTGGTATGGCTTCATTGTTCTCGTTCCAGGCTCGCCGGCATCGTCCGGAGAGACTAAGAATCACTCGACGCGCAAGCTGGCCTTGAGGGCGGCCTTGAGCACCTTGCCGGTGGCATTGCGCGGCAGCGGATGGGCCACGCGAAACACCTGCGCGGGCACCTTGTAGGCCGCCAGCCGCGCGGCGATGTAGCTGCGCACCTGCTCGTCGCTTGGCAGCACGCCGGGGCTGCCGTGGATCGCCAGCGCCACCACTTCGCCCAGCGCCGGGTCGTCCAGGGCAAAGGCGGCCGCCTCTTGCACGCCGGCCATGTCGCTGACGCAGGTTTCGATTTCAGCCGCGGAAATCTTCTCGCCGCCCCGGTTGATCAGGTCCTTGACCCGGCCGCTGATGCACAGGAACCCTTGCTCGTCGAGGTAGCCCAGGTCGCCGGTATCGAGCCAACCTTCGCGCAGGCTTCCGGCAGTGGCGCCCGGCAGCTGCCAGTAGCCCTCCATCAATGTCGGCGAACGCAGCCAGATCAGTCCCTCTGTGCCCGGTAGCTGCGGCTGGAGCGGGTCATCGCCGATGCGCACATCGACAATCGGCAACGGCCAGCCGGCGCTGGCCGGGCGGTACTCGAACGGGTCGCCGCCGATGGCCGCACCAATGCCGTTGCTCTCGGTCAGGCCGTAGCCGCTGCCACCGATCACCTCGGGCTTGCGGGCCAGCATCTCGGCCAACAGGCCCGCGGACGAGGCGCCGCCGCCCAGGCCCAGGCCGAACAGGCTGGCGGTGTCGTCAGTGCCATAACGCGGGGATGCCAGCAGTTGCTGCATCATCACCGGCGCACCGTTGAACTGCGTGCAGCACTCGTCGCGGATCAGGTCCAAGGCCTGGCTGGCGTCCCACTTGTACATCAGCAGCAGGCGCCGGCCGGGGCGAAAGGCCGAGAGAAACTGCGCGTGCAGGCCACTGACATGGAACAACGGTACCGCCATCAGCGAGGTCGGCGCGTAGCCACTGGCGAGCAGGCCGCCCACACGCTGGGGCGAGCTCATGGCGCAGAACGCGCCCTGGAACTCCAGGGCGGTCAAGGCCTGGCACACGGCCCGGTGGCTGGACAACACGCCCTTGGCCCGGCTGGTGGTGCCCGAGGTATAGAGGATCAGCGCCGGGGCCTCGGGGGCGAGGTCGGGCGGCTGGTGTGCCAGCGGCTCGGCCGCCAGCAGCGCTTCGTAGCGCAGGCAGCGATCCGCCAGCGCCGCCTCGGGGGCGAGGCCGACGACAATGCAGGTGCGATCCCCCGCCGCCAGGTCGGCCTGCAATACCGCAAGGCGTGCCTCGTCGCAGATCAGCAGGCGTGCGCCGCTGTCCTCGACGCCATGCAGCAGCTCGTCACGCAAGCCCCAGCTGTTGAGCGGCACACACACCGCCCCGCAGCGCTGGATGGCCGCGAACGCCACCAGCCAGGCGGGCTGATTGCGCATGGCGATCACCACGCGGTCGCCGGGGCGTACAGCCAAGGGCCCGGACAGTTGCCCGGCCAAACGGTCGACCGCCTCGAAGAAGGCGGCGAAGGTCAGCCGCTGCTGCTGCCAGACGACAAACTCCTTGTCGCCATGCACGCGGCCGGCGTCGATCACCTGCACCAGGTTGCGCGCCGCGTGGCGGAAATACCGTGGGCTGCCATCGGCCGGGGTCATCACTTCAAAAGGCGAGCCAGGCGCCGTCAACTGCTGCCAGGCCTGTCGCCACTGTTCAATGCTCATCAACGCTCTCCATCGAAGGGCTCAGGCGCAGGCCTGGTCGAGTTCCGCGTAGCGCTCGCAATGAAAATCACGATCACCCAGGCAGGCTTGCGCCACCCGCACGCGTTTCAGGTAAAGGCCGACATCCAGCTCGTCGGTCACGCCGATGCCGCCGTGCATCTGCACCGCTTCGTTGGCCACCTTCAGTGCGGTATCGCCGGCTTTCCACTTGGCCAGGCTGACCAGACGGCCGCGCCGGGCGGCATCCAGCTCGCCGTCATCCAGTGCGGCCAGGCCGGCCATCACTGCGCTGCGGGCCAGCGCCAGGTCCACGTACAGCTGCGCGGCGCGGTGCTGCAGGGCCTGGAACGAGCCGATCGGCACGTCGAACTGCACGCGGGTCTTGAGGTAGTCGAGGGTGGTCTGGAACAACTGCTGCGCGGTGCCCAGCAGCTCCGCCGCCAGGCAGGCGCGGCCACGGTCCAGCGCGGCGTCCAGTACCGCCCAGCCTTCGCCCAGGCGGCCCAGCAATGCCTCGCGCCCAACGCGCACCTGTTCAAGGCGCAAGCGCCCGCAGTTGCGCGAATCGATCAACGGCAGCGGGCTGCAGTTCACGCCCGGCGCGTCGGCCGGCACCAGGAACAGGCTGATACCCTGCACTTCGCCTGGCTGGCCGGCAGTACGCGCCGCCACCACGTAGGCATCGGCGCCGACGCCGTCGACCACCCAGAACTTTTCACCCTGCAGGCAGAAGCCCTCGCCGTCGGCCACGGCCGCCAGGGCGATGTCGCGAGGCTGATGGCGGGCACGTTCGTCCACCGCCAGGGCAAGACGCCGTTCGCCAGCGATCAGCGCCTGCAGCCAGTCGCCCTGTTGCTGCGCCGAGCCCGCCAGGTGCAGCAACGAGCCGGCCAGCACCACGCTCGACAGCAACGGCGTCGGCGCCAGGTTGTGGCCGATGGCCTCGAACACCGGGCCCAGGCCCATGCAGCCGAAGTCCAGCCCGCCTACCTGCTCGGGGAACGGGATCGCGCTCCAGCCCAGTGCCACCGCCTGCTGCCAGACCTGGGCATCGAAACCGTCCGGCGCGCCTTGGTCGCGCAGGCGCCGCTGCGCCGCCACCGGGCTGCGGGCGGCCAGGAAATCCTGGGCGCTGTCGGCCAGCAGGCGCTGTTCCTCGCTGTAACGAAGGTTCATGCTTGCACTCCTTTCTTGCCGTCGGGCAGGCCAAGCACGCGCTTGGCAATGACATTGAGCTGCACTTCCGAAGCGCCACCGGAGATGGTCAGGGCGTAGCTGTTCAGCCAGGCGCGGGTCACCGCCAGTTCGCGCTCGCCGAACGCCTCGTGCTGCCAGCCCAGGGCGTGGCCACCCAGGGCATCGAGCAGCACTTCGAACTTGTCGCGTTCCTGCTCGGTGTGCACCAGTTTCATGATCGCCATCAGGCCGCTGATGTCGTCGCCACAACGCCCCTCCTCGGCCATGCGCTGCACCGTGAGGTTGTAGGCGTGTTCGTCCATGGCGCAGGCCACGGCGCGCGCCTGCAGGGCCAGCTCGCCCTGGCTGCGCGGGCGTGGCAGGTATTTACGCAGCAGGGCCAGCAGGTCGAAGTGCGAAGGCAGGCTGAATTCGCCGAACTTCGACATCGCCTTGCGCTCGTGCTGGAGCAGGTACTTGCCCAGGTTCCAGCCGCCGTTGAGCGGGCCGATCAGGTTGCTTTTGGGCACCTTCACCGCGTCGAAGAACACCTGGCAGAACGCCGATTTGCCGCTGATCAGGTCGATCGGCACGGCTTTGACGCCGGGGCTGCGCATGTCCAGCACGATCAGGCTGATGCCTTCGTGCTTCGGCGCCTGGAAGTCGGTGCGCACCAGGGCGTACATCCAGTCGGACTTGTCGCCGTAGGAGGTCCAGATCTTGCTGCCGTCGACCACGAAGTGGTCACCGCCATCGCGCGCCGCCATCTTCAGGCTGGCAAGGTCGGAGCCGGCATTGGGCTCGGAGAACCCCTGGCACCAGCGCACTTCGCCGCGGGCCATGGGCGGCAGCAGGCTGAGCTTCTGTTCTTCGCTGGCGTAGGCCAGCAGCACCGGCCCGAGCATCCAGATGCCCAGGTTGATCTGCGGCGGCCGGCAGCGCAGGCGGCGCATTTCACTCTCCAGTACCGCCACCTGTTCGGCGTTCAGGCCGGCACCGCCGTAGGCTTCGGGCCATTCGGGGCAGAACCAGCGCTTGTCGCGCATGCGCTCGAACCACAGACGCGCATCGTCGTTGGGGAACTGCGGCTGGCTGGCGCCCCACACCACATCGCCCTCGCCCATGGCCACACGCATCGACTGCGGGCAGTTGGCTTCCAGCCAGGCACGGGTCTCGTGCCTGAATTGCTCGATCGTCGTCATCAGATGCAAACCTCGGCCCTTCCCCGGCGCGCGCCGGAGGGGCCTGTTGTTGGAATGGCTGGGCGGCGCAGGGCCGCTCAGCGCTGGGTGCGCGGCATGCCCAGGCCGAACTGGGCGATCAGCTCGCGCTGGATTTCGTTGGTGCCGCCACCGAAGGTGACGGTGACCGAGGCGCGCAGCTCGTACTCAAGGTCGCCGTGCAGGGCTGCAGCGGCCGAACCGCTGCGAACCAGGCCGTTGGCCCCGACGATGGACGACAGCCTGCGCAGGATCTCGATGGCCGATTCCGAGCCATAGACCTTGGTGGTCGAGCTCAGGGCCACGTCCATGTGCTCGCGCTCAAGGTTGGCGGCGATGCGCAGGTTGATCAGGCGCATGGCCTCCAGGCGCGCATAGCACTCGGCCAGGGCGCTGCGTACCCAGGCCTTGTCCATCGCCCGACGGCCTTGCTCGTCACGGGCGCGGGCCCACAGGTAGACCCGGCGGAACAGCCCGACGACCTTGTCCGACCACGAGCCCAAGCCCAGGCGCTCGTGGTTCAGCTGGGCGGTGATCAGCTTCCAGCCGCCGTGCAGTTCGCCGACCAGCAGGTCGGTCGGCACCCTGACGTTGTCGTAGTAGGTGGCCGTGGTCGGGTTGCTGGTGGTGGGGATGACGGTGGTGGAGAACCCGGGCAGGCGGGTGTCGAGGATCAGGATCGACACACCCTTGTGCCGGGCCTGGGTCGGGTCGGTGCGCGCCGCCAGCCAGATGAAGTCGGCCGACTCGGCGCCCGAGGTCCACAGCTTGTTGCCGTTGACCACGAAGGCATCGCCATCGAGCCGGGCGCTGGTGCGCAGCACTGCCAGGTCACTGCCGGCGTCGGGCTCGGAGTAGCCGATGGCGAACATGATTTCGCCGGCGGCGATACCTGGCAGAAAGCGCGCCTTCTGCGCGGCGCTGCCGTGCTCCATCAAGGCCGGGCCGACGGTGCTGATGGTCACGAACGGCAACGGTGCACCGGCGATGTTGGCCTCTTCGAAGAAGATCAGCTGCTCGGTGGCGGCATAGCCCTGGCCGCCATGGGCCTTCGGCCAGCCGACCGCGAGCCAGCCGTCGCGGCCCATCTGGCGCACCGTCTGGCGATACAGCTCGCCGCCCTCCTGGCCGCGCAGCTGCTCGCGCAGTTCGGGGGTCATCAAGGCCTGGAAGTAGTCCCGCACCTTGTGGCGCAGGGCGTGTTGCTCGGGGGTGAGATCGACGAACATGCTGCGCTCCTCAGGCCGTGCCCAGAATCAGGCCGCTGGTGGGGACACCGGTGCCGGCGGTCACCAGCACGTTCTCCACGTCCGCCACCTGGTTGACCGCCGTGCCACGCACCTGGCGCACCGCCTCGGCGATGCCGTTCATGCCGTGGATATAGGCTTCGCCCAACTGCCCGCCATGGGTGTTGATCGGCAACTTGCCGCCCCGGGCATGGTGCCCGGCACGGATGAAGTCCTTGGCCTCGCCACGCCGGGCAAAGCCGAATTCCTCCAGCTGCGGCAGCACGAAGGGGGTGAAGTGGTCGTAGATCACCGCCGTTTGCAGGGCGTCCGGGCCGAGGCCCGATTGGCGGTACAGCTCTTTGGCGACCACGCCCATCTCGGGCAGGCCGGTGATGTCGTCACGGTAGAACGAGGTCATGCTCTGCTGGCCGCTGCTGATGCCCTGAGAGCCGGCCTTGATGGTCACCGGCTTCTGCCGCAGGTCGCGGGCGCGCTCGGCCGAGGTGATGACCATGGCCACCGCGCCATCGGACTCCTGGCAGCAGTCGAGCAGGTGCAGCGGCTCGCAGATCCAGCGCGAGGCCTGGTGCTCTTCCAGGGTGATCGGCTTGCCGTGGAAGAACGCCTTGGGGTTGCTGGCGGCAAAGTCGCGCGCGGCCACGGCGATCCGGCCGAAGTCCTCGGAGGTGGCGCCATAGGTGTGCATGTAGCGCTGGGCGAACATCCCCACCCAGGCCGCCGGGGTGTGAAACCCGTGGGGCATGTACCAGCCGTAGTTGACGTTGTCGAAGATCGGCGTGGTGGCGAAGCCATAGCTGCCACTGCCGAAGCGGTACCAGGAGCGTTCGTTCATGGCCCGGTAGACCACCACCACCTTGGCCACGCCGGTGGCCACGGCCATCGCCGCATGCATCACCGGTGCGCAGGCCGCGCCGCCGCCGTGGGGCACCTGGGAGAAGAACTTCACGTCCTTGCAGCCCAGCAGGCGGGCGATTTCGTATTCCGGCACCTTGTCCACCGAATACGAGCTGAAGCCCTCGACTTCGGACGGATCGATGCCGGCGTCGCGCAGCGCCTCCAGGGTGGCTTCCAGGGCCAGGCGCAGCTCGGTGCGCCCGGAGTTCTTGGAAAATTCGGTCGCGCCCAGCCCGACAATGGCGGCGCGCCCGGAAATCGACAGGTTGCTCATGCTGCCTCCGGTAGTCATGGCAGCACCAGCGCGACCGTGCCGGTCACGTGGTTGCCCATGGAATTCTTGCCGCTCAGGGTCACTTCGACTTCGCGGGTCTCGACGTCGTGGCGGGTCACGCTGCCACTGAAGGTCATGCAGTCGCCCGGGTAGTTGGGCACGCCCAGCTTGATCTTCAGCGAGGTGAAGCGCGCCAGCGGCCCGGCCCAGGCTTCGACGAAGCGTTGCACCAGGCCATTGGTGGTGAGGATGTTCATGAACACATGGGGCGAGCCCAGTTCACGGGCGGCGTCCAGGTCGTGGTGGCCAGGGAAGTAGTCGCGGGTGGCGATCGCACCGCCGGCGATCAGCGCCACGGTAATCGGCACCTCAAGCGTCGGCAGGGTTTCGCCGGGGCGCACGTCTTCAAAGCGCTTGGTGTTCTTCGAGGTCATATTTCCATCCCAGCTTGTCGTTGTCGCTCAGCCAGTCGCCGAGCCGTTCCAGGCAGGCCGCCGCACCGCCCAAGGCAATGCCCAGGGCGCGGCTCCAGTAGAGAAAGCGGTGAATCGGGTAGCTCAGGTCGACGCCAATGCCGCCATGCACGTGCTGGGCGACGTGGCCGATCCGGTGCCCGGCCTCGCAGGCCAGGTAGGCCGTGGCCAGCGCCTCGGAAGGCGCCGGCAGGCCGGCATCGAGGCGGTAGCACAGCTGCCACAGCGTGCTGCGCAGGGTTTCCAGGGCGATATGGGCGTCGGCCATGCTCATTTGCACGGCCTGGAAACTGCCGATGCGCCGGTCGAATTGCTGGCGCTCGCCGACATAGTCCACGGTGCGGCGAATGTGCTCGGCGCTGACGCCCAGCTGCAGCGCCGCCAGGGCGGCGATGGCACGGGGCTCCAGCCAGGCCAGGGCCGGGGCTGGCAGCACCCGGTCGGCGCTGACCAGCAGGCCCTCGACCTGCACGTCGGTGATCGCCTCGCCATGGCTCAGCACCCCGGCCACCCGGCGTACCGCCGGGGCGTCGAGGTCAAGCAACAGCAGCCGCACCTGGTCTTCCACCCGCACCGGCACCAGTGCCGCCTGTGCCTGCCCGCCGAGGGCCAGTGCGGCCACCTGGCCATTGACCTGCCAGCCTTCGGCACAGGCACTGGCCTGCAGCTCGATGCCATGGGCGGCGCTCAGGCTGTCCAGCGACAGGCTCAGCAGCGCTTCGCCGCGGGCAGCGCGGGCCGCCAGTTGCGCCGCATCGCCCAGGGCGAAGTGGGCCAGGGTCGCGGCCGCCAGCTGGTGACGCCACAGGGGCACCTGGGCCAGGCTGCGGCCCTGGGCCTGCAACACCAGCATCAGTTCGGTCATGCCCAGGCCGCTGCCGCCTTCGCCTTCGGGAATGGCCAGGGCGTGCAGGCCGGTTTCCAGGCACAGTGCCCAGAGGGGCGCCATCAGCGCTTCGCCGCTGCTGTCCCACTGGCGCAGGTAGTCGTCGTCGCAGTTGTCGCTGAACAGGCTGTCGGCCATCTGCTCGATGGCCCGCTGGTCTTCGCTCAATTGAAAATCCATGCTGGCGCCCTCCTACTCGACCACAGGCCGGAACAACGGCAGGGTGAGTTGTTCGTCAAAGGTTTCGAACGCCACCTGCAGGCGCTGGCCGATCTGCAACTGCTCGCGCTGCACGCCGCTGAGGCCGGCGATCAGGCGCACGCCCTCCTCCAGCTCGATCAGGCCGATGGGGTTGGGGTGGTCGAACGGTGCAACCTGCGGGTAGTGCATGACCACGAACGAATACAGGCTGCCGCGCCCGCTGGCCTGGACGGTGTCCCATTCGAAGCTGTGGCACTGCATGCACACCGGCGCCGGGGGGTGGCGCAAGGTGGCGCAGGCGCTGCAGCGCTGGATCAGCAGCCGGCCTTCGGCGCAGCCTTCCCAGAAGAAGCGGGTGTCGTCGCTGACTCCGGGCATCGGCCGTTTGGCCTTGGCCGGCGCGGCTTCAGGCTGCGCTGCCGGTTGTGCCTGGGCCGGACGGAACTTGAACACCCGGAACAGCAGCTCGCCCACCGGTTCGTCGCCCTCGGGCTTTTCGACGAAGTGGCTCATCACCAGGGTGACGAAGAAGCCGGTGCCCAGGGCGGTGGTTTTCTCTTCGCCGACCGCGTCCAGGCGGGTGGTGTAGTACAGCCGCTCGCCCAGGTGCAGCGGGCGGGTGAAGCTGAGCTCGGAGTTCACCGCCACCACCGAGGCGTAGCCGTATTCCTCGATCAGCTTGAGCACTTCGTAGGGGTTCTGGTCGGTGGAGCCTGGCGGGTAGTTGTTGGCGTGCAGCCCCTCCATGGTCCACACCTGGAGCATGGCCGGCGGGGCGACCAGCGCTTCGAACGGGCTGCCCTGGGCGAACGCGGGGTCGGTGTAGAGCGGGTTGTCGACGCCCATGATCTCGCACCACTGGCGGATCATCGGGGCGTTGACCGCGTCCCAGGCATACACCCGGCCATATTGGCGGCCCACAAGGGCGCGCACACGGGAAAGCAATTGTGGATCAGCCAAAGTCGTCTCCTGCTGCGTGAGGGCGGCGACCGGATACGGCCACCGCCGGGTGGTCGATCAAGTGGGTAGGACTTGCGCCGCGCTCAGAAACGCCGGGCGCTCGCCGCCGCCGTGCAGCAGCAGGTTGCAGCCGCTGGCGTAGCTGGCCAGGGGCGAGGCGATGTACAGGCAGGCATTGGCGATATCGCTGGCGTCGGCCATGCGCCCGGCGGGGATGCCGGCGCTGACGGCGGCGATGCCCTGCTCGCTGCCGTAGTGCAGGTGGGCCTGGTCGGTCAGCACCAGCCCCGGGCTCACCGCCACCACGCGCACCTTGGGCGCCCACTCCACCGCCAGGGACTGCACCAGCGCCAGCACGCCGGCCTTGGCCGCGCCGTAGGCGGCGGTGCCTGGCGATGCGCGCAGGGCGCTGATGCTGCCGATGAAGACGATGCAGCCCCCTTGCGGCTGGGCCTGCATCAGCCGGTTGGCATGCTGCGCGGCATTGAGCGGGGCGATCAGGTTCAGCCGCAGGATGCTCTCGTGAAAGCGTGGCGAGGCCGTGGCGGCGACTGCCGAGGGGCTGCCACCGGCATTGTTGACCAGTACGTCGAGGCGGCCGAAGTCACGTTCGAGGGTGTCGAACAGCCCCTGCAGCGAATCGCCGTCACGCACGTCGCAGGGGATGAACACCGCACTGCGCCCGTCTACGCACGGCAACTGTTCCGGCGCACTGCGGGCGCAGACGATGACCTGCGCCCCGGCGGCCAGGAACCCTTGGGCGATGCCTGCGCCGATGCCTTTGCTGCCACCGGTGACGAGCACCACCTTGCCACTGAAATCAAGCCCCATTGCATGCTCCTTGGATTGCTGTCTGGGTCGACTCTAGAGGCTATGGGTGGGCCGTTCTTCGTCTGAACGGACGATGAATGGGTCAGGGCCGAACGGGACACTGGCCGTTACCGAGGCCCTTTTGCCCGCGAGGAATGCTATGCCTGACACCCCTGCTCCACCGGTCCTGCTCGAACGCCCGTTGCCCGGCGTGGCGCTGCTGCGGCTCAACCGCCCGCACGCCACCAATGCCTTGAGCCTGGAGTTGCAGGCCCTGCTTTCTCGCTACTTCAGCGAACTGGGTGGCGACCCTGAGGTGCGCTGCATCCTGCTGACCGGTGGCGACAAGGTGTTTGCTGCGGGGGGTGATATCAGCAGCATGGCCGGGGTCGGCCCGATCGATATCTACCAACGGCACACCGAGCGCTTGTGGGCGCCGATCCAGCATTGCCCGAAGCCGGTGATCGCTGCCGTGTGCGGCTATGCCTATGGCGGCGGCTGCGAGCTGGCGATGCTGGCCGACCTGATCGTCGCCGGCCGGGGGGCGCGCTTCTGCCAGCCGGAGATCCGCATCGGCATCATGCCGGGCATTGGCGGCACGCAGCGGCTGGTGCGCGCGGTGGGCAAGGTCAAGGCCATGCGCATGGCGCTGACCGGGCAGCCGATCAGTGCCGAGGAGGCCTGGGTCGCCGGGCTGGTCAGCGATTTGGTCGAGGATGACCAGGTGCAGGCCCAGGCGCTGGAGTTGGCGCGGGTGATTGCAGCGATGCCGGCGTTGGCGGCGGAGCAGATCAAGGAGGTGATCCTGGCGGGGATGGATGCACCGCTGGAGGCTGGGTTGGCCTTGGAGCGCAAGGCCAATGCGCTGCTGTTTGCCTCGAAGGATCAGAAGGAAGGGATGCAGGCGTTTATCGAGAAGCGGGCGCCGCGGTTTGAGGGGAGTTAGGCTTTATGGCACGGGCTGCGCCCGTGATCGCCGGCAAGCCGGCTCTCACAGGATTCGCGTTAGCTTTTAGAAATCCCACAGGTTCAGCACTGTCCTTGAGGTCAGTGGGGGTACCTGTGGGAGCGGGCTTGACCCGCGAAACAGGCGGCGCGGAGCATGGCACCGGCTTCGCCGGTGTTCGCGG
>NZ_AKJC01000236.1 GCF_000282535.1 Pseudomonas sp. GM84
GCGATAGGGCCGGACCTGCCAAGCACAATCCCCCATCCCCGGCACGGCTATTGCTACACCGCAGGCACCACACCGTTTTTATGACGGTCCGCCACGCGAGAGAGCACGATGCCCCAAGCCGCCCACTTTTCCCGAGCCCTTGATCCGCAGGGGCGTTCCCCGGTCGAACAGGAGAGTCGAGAGGGGCTGGAGCAGGCATTCGCCCTGTTCAACCAGGTATCCACCCAGCTCAACCAGTCCTACAGCATGCTCGAAGCCCGCGTCAGCGAGCTCAAGGGGGAGCTGGCCGTGGTAGGTGCCCAGCGCATGGCTGAACTGAACGAGAAGGAGCGCCTGGCCAACCGCCTGCAGAACCTGCTCGACCTGCTGCCCGGCGGGGTGGTGGTGATCGACGACCAGGGGTTGGTGCGCGAAGCCAACCCGGCAGCCCGCGAGCTGCTGGGCGAGCCTTTGCTCGGTCAACTGTGGCGCCAGGTGATCGCCCGTAGCTTCGCCCCGCGCAAGGATGACGGCCACGAGGTGTCGCTGCGTGACGGTCGCCGCCTGTCCATCGCCACCCGCTCGCTGGACGCCGAGCCCGGCCAACTGGTGCTGCTCAACGACCTGACTGAAACCCGTCGCCTGCAAGACCAGCTGGCGCGCCATGAACGGCTGTCGGCGCTGGGGCGCATGGTGGCCTCGCTGGCCCACCAGATCCGTACGCCGCTGTCGGCGGCCATGCTGTATGCCAGCCACCTGGCCGATGGCGAGCGCGACCTCGCGCCAGAGACCCGTCAACGTTTTGCCGGTAGCCTCAAGGAGCGCCTGCACGAGCTGGAGCATCAGGTGCGTGACATGCTGGTGTTTGCCCGTGGCGAGCTGCCGTTGACTGACCGGCTGACCCCCAAGGGCCTGTTCCAGGCCCTGCAGCAGGCGGCCCAGGTGCATGTCCAGGGGCATGCCGTGCGCTGGCAATGCGACACCCACCTGGGCGAGTTGCTGTGCAATCGCGATACCCTGGTAGGCGCCTTGCTCAACCTGATCGAGAACGCCCTGCAGGCCAGCGAAAGCCCTGCGCGCCTCAAGGTGCACCTGTTCCGCCGTCAGCACAGCCTGCACTTGTGCATCAGCGATGCCGGCACGGGCATCCAGCCAGCGCTGCTGGGGCGCCTGGGCGAGCCCTTTCTCACCACCAAATCCACCGGCACCGGGCTGGGGCTGGCGGTGGTCAAGGCTGTGGTGCGTGCGCACCAGGGCAGCTTTCAGCTGCGCTCCAAGGTTGGCCGTGGCACCTGCGTAAGCGTTGTGCTGCCTTTGATCGACGGTCAGTCTGTGGAGGTGGCGTGATGCCTATCAAGGTGCTGCTGGTCGAGGACGACCGCGCCCTGCGCCAGGCATTGGGCGATACCCTGGAAATCGGCGGCTTCGCCTACCAGGCCGTAGGCAGTGCCGAAGAGGCGCTGGAGGCGGTGGCGGGCGAAGCGTTCAGCCTGGTGGTCAGTGATGTGAACATGCCGGGCATGGACGGTCACCAGTTGCTGGCGCAATTGCGCCGCCATCAGCCGCAGCTGCCCGTACTGCTGATGACCGCCCACGCGGCCGTTGAGCGTGCTGTCGAGGCCATGCGCCAGGGGGCGGTGGATTACCTGGTCAAGCCGTTCGAGCCCAAGGCACTGCTGAGCCTGGTCGAACGCCATGCGGCCGGGCGGCTGGCTGCAGATGAGGGACCAGTGGCCTGCGAGGTCGCCAGCCGACAACTGCTGGAGCTGGCCGCGCGTGTCGCGCGCAGCGATTCCACCGTGCTCATCTCCGGCGAGTCGGGCACTGGCAAGGAAGTTCTTGCACGCTACATCCACCAGCAGTCGCCGCGCTCGGCGCAGCCATTCGTCGCGATCAACTGCGCGGCAATCCCGGACAACATGCTCGAAGCCACCCTGTTCGGCCACGAAAAGGGCGCTTTCACCGGCGCCATCGCCGCCCAGGCCGGCAAGTTCGAGCAGGCCGAAGGGGGCACGCTGCTGCTCGACGAGATCTCCGAAATGCCCCTCGGGCTGCAGGCGAAGTTGTTGCGTGTGCTGCAGGAGCGTGAAGTGGAGCGGGTCGGTGGGCGCAAGCCGATTGCCCTGGATATCCGCGTGCTGGCCACGAGCAACCGCGACATGGCGGGCGAGGTGGCGGCGGGGCGTTTCCGTGAAGACCTTTTCTACCGGTTGTCGGTGTTCCCCTTGGCCTGGCAGCCGCTGCGCGAGCGCCCGAGTGACATCCTGCCGTTGGCCGAGCGCTTGCTGGCGCGGCATGTGGCGAAGATGAAGCATGCGCCGGTGCGCCTCTCTGCCGAGGCCCGGGCCTGCCTGCAGGCCTATGCCTGGCCGGGCAACGTCCGTGAGCTCGACAATGCCTTGCAGCGGGCATTGATCCTGCAGCGAGGCGGGATCATCGAGGCGGCGGATTTCTGTCTGGCGGGCGCCATTCCCCTGTCGAGCGCCGTGCCGGCGGCGCCAATGCCAGTGGCTGCCGTGGACGACGCCGGGGGCCTGGGCGATGACATGCGCCGCCTCGAATTCCAGTTGATCATCGACACCTTGCGCGCCGAACGCGGACGCCGCAAGGAAGCAGCCGAACGGCTCGGCATCAGCCCGCGCACGCTGCGCTACAAGCTGGCGCAGATGCGTGATGCCGGGCTCGACGTGGAAGCCAGCCTGTTCGGCTGAAGCAGTCTTTTGCAAGGTCGCGCAGCGGGCTGGCACTTTTGTTGCTAGTTCTGGGCTATCCGCCGCATGAGTGTCAAAAAAATGCGGCCGCCGGAGAGAGAAGGTCATGAGCCAAGGTGTTGAATTCAATCGTCTGATGTTGGACATGCGGGCCATGCAGGCAGAAGCCATGTCTGCGCCCAAGGCCACTGCCGCGCCGGAGCTGGCGCCTGGGCAGAGCAGCTTTGCCGACATGCTCGGCCAGGCCATTGGCAAGGTGCATGAAACCCAGCAGGCGTCCACCCAGCTGGCCAATGCCTTCGAGATCGGCAAGAGCGGTGTCGACCTGACCGACGTGATGATCGCCTCGCAGAAAGCCAGCGTGTCCATGCAGGCCTTGACCCAGGTACGCAACAAGCTGGTCCAGGCGTACCAGGACATCATGCAGATGCCGGTTTGAGGACGGAAGTGAGTCATGGCTGAAGCAGTCGTCGAAAACGCACCCGCCAAGAGTGGTTCGCCCGCGAGCAAACCGCCGCTGTTCGGCATGGCGTTTCTGGAAAACATCTCGCAGATGCCCATGCTGCGCCAGGTTGGCCTGCTGGTCGGGCTGGCCGCGAGCGTGGCGATCGGCTTCGCCGTGGTGCTGTGGTCGCAGCAGCCGGATTACCGCCCGCTGTATGGCAGCCTGGCGGGGATGGACACCAAGCAGGTCATGGATACCCTGGCCGCTGCCGATATTCCCTACAACGTCGAGCCCAATTCCGGCGCTCTGCTGGTCAAGGCCGACGACCTCTCCCGGGCGCGCCTGAAACTGGCAGCCGCTGGCGTGGCGCCAAGCGACGGCAACGTCGGTTTCGAACTGCTCGACAAGGAGCAGGGCCTGGGCACCAGCCAGTTCATGGAAGCCACCCGTTACCGTCGCAGCCTCGAAGGCGAGCTGGCGCGTACCGTCTCCAGCCTGAACAACGTCAAGGCCGCGCGCGTGCACCTGGCCATCCCGAAAAGCTCGGTGTTCGTGCGCGATGAACGCAAGCCCAGCGCCTCGGTACTGGTCGAGCTGTACCCAGGTCGCGCGCTGGAAGCGGGCCAGGTGATGGCCATCGTCAACCTGGTCGCCACCAGCGTGCCGGAGCTGGACAAGTCGCAGGTCACCGTGGTCGACCAGAAGGGCAACCTGCTCTCCGACCAGCTGCAGGACACGGCGCTGACCATGGCTGGCAAGCAGTTCGACTACAGCCGCCGCATGGAAGGCATGCTCACCCAGCGTGTGCACAACATCCTGCAGCCGGTGCTGGGCAACGACCGTTACAAGGCGGAAGTGTCCGCTGACCTTGACTTCAGCGCCGTGGAGTCGACCTCCGAGCAGTTCAACCCGGACCAGCCGGCGCTGCGCAGCGAGCAGTCGGTCAACGAGCAGCGCGCCAGCAGCCAAGGCCCGCAAGGTGTGCCGGGTGCCTTGAGCAACCAGCCGCCGGGCCCAGCCTCGGCGCCGCAGACCACCGGTGGCACCGCAGCGCCCGCTGGCGCCATCCAGCCGGGCCAGCCGCTGGTGGATGCCAACGGCCAGCAGATCATGGACCCGGCCACCGGCCAGCCGATGCTCGCACCGTACCCAGCGGACAAGCGCCTGCAAACCACCAAGAACTTCGAGCTTGACCGCTCCATCAGCCACACCCGCCAACAGCAGGGCCGCCTGACCCGTCTGTCGGTCGCAGTGGTGGTCGATGACCAGGCCAAGGTTGGCGCCAATGGCGAGACTACCCGTGCGCCCTGGGCTGCCGAAGATCTGGCACGCTTCACCCGCCTGGTGCAGGACGCGGTGGGCTTCGATGCCAGCCGCGGCGACAGCGTGACGGTGATCAACGTGCCGTTCGCCGCCGACCGTGGCGAAGAGATCGCCGACATCGCCTTCTACCAGCAGCCCTGGTTCTGGGACGTCGTCAAGCAGGTGCTGGGCGTGCTGTTCATCCTGGTGCTGGTGTTCGGCGTGTTGCGCCCGGTGCTCAACAACATTACTGGCGGCGGCAAGCAAGCTGCCACGGACAGCGACATGGAGCTGGGCGGCATGATCGGTCTGGATGGCGAACTGGCCAACGACCGCGTCAGTCTGGGTGGCCCGACAAGCATTCTGTTGCCAAGCCCGAACGAGGGTTACGAGGCGCAGCTCAACGCAATCAAAGGCCTGGTGGCCGAAGACCCGGGCCGCGTGGCCCAGGTCGTGAAAGAGTGGATCAACGCCGATGAGTGACAATCGAGCCATTACCGCCAAGCTCAGCCGCGTCGACAAGGCAGCGATCCTGCTGCTGTCGCTCGGTGAGACCGATGCTGCGCAAGTGCTGCGACACATGGGCCCGAAAGAAGTGCAGCGGGTCGGTGTGGCCATGGCGCAGATGGGCAACGTGCACCGTGAGCAGGTCGAGCAGGTAATGAGCGAGTTCGTCGAGATCGTCGGCGACCAGACCAGCCTGGGCGTGGGCTCCGATGGCTATATCCGCAAGATGCTCAATCAGGCCTTGGGCGAAGACAAGGCCAACGGCCTGATCGACCGCATCCTGCTCGGTGGCAACACCAGCGGCCTGGACAGCCTCAAGTGGATGGAACCGCGCGCGGTGGCCGACGTGATCCGCTACGAGCACCCGCAGATCCAGGCCATCGTGGTCGCCTACCTCGACCCCGACCAGGCCGGTGAAGTGCTGAGCAACTTCGACCACAAGGTACGTCTGGACATCATCCTGCGCGTGTCGTCGCTCAATACCGTGCAGCCGGCGGCGCTCAAGGAGCTGAACCAGATTCTCGAGAAGCAGTTCTCGGGCAATTCCAATGCCGCGCGCACCACCCTGGGTGGCATCAAGCGCGCCGCCGATATCATGAACTTCCTCGACAGTTCCGTGGAAGGCGCACTGATGGATTCGATCCGCGAGGTCGACAACGACCTGTCGGAGCAGATCGAGGACTTGATGTTCGTCTTCAACAACCTGGCCGATGTCGACGACCGCGGTATCCAGGCGCTGCTGCGCGAGGTGTCCTCCGACGTGCTGGTGGTGTCGCTCAAGGGCGCCGACGAGCGGGTCAAGGACAAGATCTTCAAGAACATGTCCAAGCGTGCCTCGGAACTGCTGCGCGACGACCTGGAAGCCAAGGGCCCGGTGCGCGTCAGCGACGTGGAAACCGCGCAGAAGGAAATCCTCACCATCGCCCGCCGCATGGCCGAGGCCGGCGAGATCGTGCTCGGTGGCAAGGGTGCCGAGGAAATGATCTGAGTCATCGGGCAATGCGCCCTCCTGTGAGAGCGGGCTTGCCCGCGAAGCAGGCGCCGCAGTGAATGGCACCGGCTTTGCCGGTGTTCGCGGGGCAAGCCCGCTCCCACAAAGACTGCATTGGTCGTTGTTGAGTACCTGAGAACATGCCCACTAAAGAATCCCACCCCAGTGACCTGATCCGCGCCCGCGACCTCGTGGGCGTCGACGTGTGGGCATTGCCCAGCTTCGACCCCGAGCCGGAACCTGTGCCTGAGCCGGAACCTGAAGTCGTCGAGGAAGAAGTCGAAGAGGTGCCGCTGGAGGAAGTCCAGCCGCTGACTCTCGAAGAGCTCGAGGCGATCCGCGAAGAAGCCTACAACGAAGGTTTTGCCACCGGCGAGCGCGAGGGCTTTCACAGCACCCAGCTCAAGGTGCGCCAGGAGGCCGAGGTGGCGCTGGCAGCCAAACTGGCCAGCCTGGAGCAGCTGATGGGGCATTTGCTCGAGCCGATTGCCGAGCAGGACACCCAGATCGAAAAGACCCTGGTGCACCTGGTTTCGCACATGGCCCGTCAGGTCATCGGCCGCGAGCTGCGTAGTGATTCCAGCCAGATCACCCAGGTCCTGCGCGAAGCCCTGAAACTGCTGCCCATGGGCGCCGACAATATCCGCATTCACCTCAACCCCCAGGACTTCGAACTGGCCAAGGCCCTGCGCGAGCGCCACGAAGAGCAGTGGAAGCTGCTCGAAGATGAGGCGCTGTTGCCCGGTGGTTGCCGTATCGAGACCTTGCACAGCCGCATCGACGCGACCATGGAAACCCGCATCGAGAAGGCTGTCGCCCAGCTGTTCGATCAGTTGCACGACCAGGCCCTGCACCCGGCGGCGCCGGACATCGCGGTCGAGCTGGACGGCAACGATGCGCCTTGACCGCACCAGTTTCGGCAAGCGCCTGGGCGGCTACGCCGAGGCGATCGAGCTGCCCGTGCAGCCGGTGGTCGAAGGTCGGCTGCTGCGCATGGTCGGCCTCACCCTCGAAGCCGAGGGCCTGCGCGCTGCGGTAGGCGGGCGCTGCCTGGTGATCAACGATGACAGTTACCACCCGGTGCAGGTCGAGGCCGAGGTCATGGGCTTTTCCGGGAACAAGGTGTTTCTCATGCCGGTCGGCAGCATCGCCGGCATCGCCCCCGGCGCGCGGGTGGTGCCGCTGGATGACAGCGGTCGCTTGCCCATGGGCATGAGCATGCTCGGCCGGGTGCTCGATGGCGCCGGTCGCGCCCTCGACGGCAAGGGCGGCATGAAGGCCGAAGACTGGGTGCCGATGGATGGCCCGATCATCAACCCGCTGAACCGCGACCCGATCAGCCAGCCCTTGGACGTGGGTATCCGCAGCATCAACGGCCTTTTGACCGTCGGGCGTGGCCAGCGTCTGGGCCTGTTCGCCGGTACCGGTGTGGGTAAATCGGTGCTGCTGGGCATGATGACCCGCTTTACCGAGGCCGAGATCATCGTGGTCGGGCTGATTGGCGAGCGGGGTCGGGAGGTCAAGGAGTTCATCGAGCACATCCTGGGCGAAGAAGGCCTCAAGCGCTCGGTGGTGGTCGCATCCCCGGCCGACGATGCGCCGCTGATGCGCCTGCGTGCGGCCATGTATTGCACGCGTATCGCCGAGTACTTCCGCGACAAGGGCAAGAACGTGCTGTTGTTGATGGACTCGCTGACACGCTTTGCCCAGGCCCAGCGTGAAATTGCCCTGGCCATCGGTGAGCCGCCGGCCACCCGTGGCTATCCACCGTCGGTGTTCGCCAAGCTGCCGAAGCTGGTGGAGCGCGCCGGCAACGGCGAGCCAGGGGGTGGTTCGATCACGGCGTTCTACACCGTGCTGTCCGAAGGCGACGACCAGCAGGACCCGATCGCCGACTCGGCACGCGGCGTGCTCGACGGTCACTTCGTGCTGTCCCGGCGCCTGGCCGAAGAAGGCCATTACCCGGCCATCGACATCGAGGCCTCGATCAGCCGGGTCATGCCCCAGGTGGTCGATGCCGACCACCTGCGTCAGGCGCAGAAGTTCAAGCAGCTGTGGTCGCGCCTGTCGCAAAGCCGCGACCTGATCAGCGTCGGTGCCTATGTCGCCGGCGGTGACCCGGAAACCGACCTGGCCATTGCCCTGCAGCCCAAGCTGGTGGATTTCCTGCGCCAGGGGTTGGACGAGAATGTCGGCATGGGCCAGAGTCGCCAGCAGTTGGGGGCGATCTTCGTGCCCCCCGGCAATGGTCGATAGGCCATGAGCATGCCCAGCCGTGCCGCGCGCCTGGCGCCGGTGGTGAACATGGCCGAGGAAGCCGAGCGCAAGGCCGCGCAGCGCGTGGGGCATTTCCAGCAGCAGGTGGCCCAGGCCCAGGCCAAGCTGAGCGAGCTGGAGTCGTTTCGCGAAGGTTACCAGGCGCAATGGATCGACCGTGGCGGGCAGGGGGTCAATGGCAGCTGGCTGGTCAACTACCAGCGCTTCCTCGGCCAGCTGGAGACGGCCATGACCCAGCAGCGGCAGAGCCTGACCTGGCACCAGAACAATTTGAAGAATGCCCGTGGCACCTGGCAGCAGGCCTATGCCAGGGTCGAGGGGCTGCGCAAGCTGGTGCAGCGGTACATGGACGAGGCGCGGCGGGCTGAAGACAAGCGCGAGCAGCGCTTGCTGGATGAACTGTCCCAGCGGTTGCCCAGGCAGGGGCATCTGTAACCTGTACGGGCCCTATCGCCGGCAA
>NZ_AKJC01000237.1 GCF_000282535.1 Pseudomonas sp. GM84
CCGGCTACCTGCCGCTGGACCCGGGCCTGCCTTCGGCGCGCCTGCAGCGCATCGTCGAGCTCAGCCGCACCCCGATGCTGGTGTGCAGCGCGGCCTGTGCCGAGCAGGCGCGGCAGTTGCTGGACGAACTGGCGGGCGTGGCCCGGCCGCAGCTGCTGGTGTGGGAAGAGGTCCAGGGCAGCCACATCGCCAGCCACAACCCCGGCATTCACAGTGGGCCGGACAACCTTGCCTACGTGATCTATACCTCCGGCTCCACCGGCCTGCCCAAGGGCGTGATGGTCGAGCAGCGCGGCATGCTCAACAACCAGCTGAGCAAGGTGCCGTACCTGGCCTTGAGCGAGCACGACGTGATCGCCCAGACCGCTTCGCAGAGCTTCGATATTTCGGTATGGCAATTCCTTGCCGCACCGCTGTTCGGCGCCAAGGTCGAGATCGTGCCGAACGCCATCGCCCACGATCCGCAGGGCCTGCTGGCCCATGTGCAGGCCACCGGCATTACCGTGCTGGAAAGCGTGCCATCGCTGATCCAGGGCATGCTGGCCAACGACCACCAGGCCCTGGACGGCCTGCGCTGGATGCTGCCGACCGGTGAAGCCATGCCGCCGGAGCTGGCGGCGCAATGGCTGCAGCGTTACCCGCGGATTGGCCTGGTGAACGCCTACGGTCCGGCGGAGTGCTCGGACGATGTGGCGTTCTTCCGTGTCGACCGCGCGTCGACCCGCGGCAGCTACCTGCCGATCGGCACACCGACCGATAACAACCGCCTGTACCTGTACGGCGAGGACCAGGCCCTGGTGCCGCTGGGGGCTGTCGGCGAGCTGTGCGTTGCCGGTACCGGCGTCGGGCGTGGCTATGTCGGTGACCCGGTGCGTACTGCGCTGGCCTTCATCCCGCATCCGCACGGTGCACCGGGCGAGCGGCTGTACCGCACCGGTGACCTGGCGCGGCAGCGGCCGGACGGCGTGCTGGAGTATGTCGGGCGTATCGACCACCAGGTGAAGATCCGCGGTTTCCGCATCGAGCTGGGCGAGATCGAGGCCCGTCTGCACGAGCAGCCCGAGCTGCGTGATGCCGCCGTGGGCGTGCAGGAAGGCGTCAATGGCAAGCACCTGGTTGGCTACCTGGTGGCTCACCAAGGTGTCAGCGCCGATGCAGCGCTGCTTGAGCAGGTCAAGCAACGCCTGCGCGCCGAGCTGCCGGAATACATGGTGCCGCTGCACTGGGGCTGGTTCGACAGCCTGCCGCACAACGCCAACGGCAAGCTCGACCGCAAGGCCCTGCCGGCCATCGATATCGGCGGGCAGCATAGCCAGGCCTACCTGGCGCCGCGTGATGAGCTGGAAGAGGTGCTCGCCGGCATCTGGGCCGATGTGCTCAAGGCTGAGCGGGTAGGGGTGCATGACAACTTCTTCGAACTCGGCGGGCATTCGTTGCTGGCAACGCAGATTGCGTCGCGGGTGCAGAAGCAGTTGCAGCTTAATGTGCCGCTGCGGGCGATGTTCGAGTGCAGCACGGTGGAGGCGTTGGCGGCGTATGTGCGCGGGTTGCAGGACAGTGCGCTGGATGAGGAGAAGGTGGATCGGTTGAGTGACCTGATGGCGGAGTTGGAGGGGTTGTGATTGGCGGGGGCGCTTTGCGCCCCATTCGCGGGACAAGCCCGCTCCCACAGGTAAACACCGCCCGCAAGAACAGTGGGGGTGTCTGTGGGAGCGGGCTTGTCCCGCGAAGAGGCCGGTGAAGCATCGCAAATAAATCCGTTCCTACAACTCGATTTTAGGGTTGGCGCTGGCGCCTACCCTCATTTATCGCCATGCACCAAAGGCGAACAACCATGGCCTGACAGACATAGGCACGTTGCAACAAATGTAGGAGCGAGCTTGCTCGCGATGCGCCGCGCGGGCGGCGCTCGATTTGCGC
>NZ_AKJC01000238.1 GCF_000282535.1 Pseudomonas sp. GM84
GCTAAAAAGCGGACAACCATGGCCTGACAGACCGTGGCACGTTGCAACAAATGTAGGAGCGAGCTTGCTCGCGATGCGCCGCGCGGGCGGCGCTCGGTCTCAAAACCACCACAAATGTATCGGCGAAATCCCTCAGCGATAACGCTCAAGCCAATGCGCGTACGGCGCCGGCAAGGTCCACGCCGCTTTATCCACGCCCAACGCCTTGGCCGCAAAATACGCCCAATGCGGGTCGGCCAAATGCGCACGCCCCACCGACACCAGGTCAAGCTGATTGGCCTGCAGCGCCGCTTCCGCCAACTGCGGCGTACCAAAGCCCCACGCCGAAGTCACCGGCATCCCCGCCTCGCGGCGCACGCGCTCGGCAATCGGTCCCATGAACGCCGGGCCCCACGGAATGCTGGTTTCAGGAATGGTGAAGCCAACGCTCACACTCAGCAGATCGAGGCCACCTGCCTTGAACATACGCGCCAGCTCAATGGACTCATCCAAGGTCTGCTCATCACGGCCGTCATACTCCAGCACGCCGAAACGGGCCGTCAGCGGCAGGTGTTCCGGCCATACCTCACGCACGGCAGCCAGGGTTTCCAGCAGGAAGCGGCTACGGTTCTCGAAGCTGCCGCCATAAGCGTCGGTACGCTGGTTGGCGTGCTCGGAGAAAAAGCTCTGGCCCAGGTAACCATGGGCAAAGTGCAGCTCGATCCACTCGAAGCCGGCGTCCCGCGCACGGCGGGCGGCATCGACGAAGTCCTGCTTGACCCGGGCGATATCGTCCAGGGTCATCTCACGCGGCACTTTCGGCAGGTGCGCACCAAAGGCGATGGCCGAGGGGGCGATGGTTTCCCAGCCACGGGCATCGTCAGCGGCGATATGATCGTCACCTTCCCACGGGCGGTTGGCGCTGGCCTTGCGCCCGGCATGGGCGATCTGGATACCGGGCACCGAGCCCGCGGCCTTGATCGCCTGCACCACCGGCACGAAGGCCTGGGCATGGGCGTCGCTCCAGATACCGGCGCAGCCGGGGGTGATGCGCCCTTCCGGCGCCACGGCAGTGGCCTCGACCACCAGCAGGCCGGCGCCACCCCGTGCCAAGCTCGCGTAATGCACCTGGTGCCAGTCGTTGATCATGCCGTCCTCGGCCATGTACTGGCACATCGGCGGAATGGCAATGCGGTTGCGCAGGGTGACGTCCTTGAGGGTATAGGGTTCGAACAATGCAGACATGAGCAGACTCCAGGGTCTTTCGAATACGATTGTTCGATCATATTCGAACTATGGCAATTTGTGAAACCCCCGTTATCATGGCGACCATGCGAGCCTACAAACATCCCAACCCCGAAGACCTGATTCTCGAGCGCGTGCTCTATGCGCTGAGCGACCCCGTGCGCCTTGAGATCGTGCGGCACCTGGCGGGCGTGACCGAAGCCAGCTGCGGTGAGCTGGACGGTGGCCGGCCGAAGTCGAGCATGTCGCACCATTTTCGCGTGTTGCGCGATGCGGGGCTGGTGCATACGCGCAATGTGGGGACCACCCATATGAATTCGCTGCGCAGCGAAATGCTCGACGGGCGGTTCCCTGGATTGCTGGCGAGCATCCTGCGACAGCAGTGATTCGGCGATGACTGTGGGAGCAACTGTCTTGCTCAATTTCTAAAAGCAGGCGCGATTCCTGTGGGAGTCGGCTTGCCGGCGATAGGGCCCGAACAGGCTGTACAGGGCTATCGTGTCGTGCCTGCCTCGGCCTCATCGCCGGCAAGCCGGCTCCCACAGGGATCGGGTTTTCTTATCTAAGTGTCGTGCTTGCGCAGCGCGAAGCGGCACACCTGGCCGCCGCGCAACATGCATTCCTGATGCTCCACCTCTCCCCCACCCAAGGCCCCGATCAGCGCAAGGTCCAGCTCGCAGACCACCGGGTGCGCCTTGGCCAGGTGATGAAACACGCAGTTGTGCGCAACGATCTGCGGCTCCCCGCCTGAACGAAAGAACACTTCAGCTTCATACCCGGCCGCATTCATGTGCTGCACGATCTGCGCTTCATCCACCACTTCGGGCTGCAGGTCACTGGCCAGCTTGCGCCCCAGTTGCCGCATCAGCGCCAGCAGCGCCGGCTCGCCCAGCAGGCCGGCCACTTCACCGATCAGCAGGTTGGCCAGCAGCGGGTACTGGCGGGGGAACAATTCACGGCCCTGCTCGGTCAGCTGGTGCAATTGCTCTGGGCGTCGGCCGGTAGGGCGTGTTGCGCCACGCATGACCAGCCCGTCGCGCTCCAGTGCGGCCAGGTGCTGACGCACGGCCGTGCGGGTGACGGACAGGGCCTGCGCCAGGTCGTCGATGCTCATGCCGGTTGGCTGACGCAACAACGCATGGAGCAGGTCCTGTTGGGTACGGCCCAGTCCTTCGAGCATCAGAACTTGTCCGGGAACTGCTTGACCAGCGCCCCGGCGAGGGCGTCGGACAAGGTCAGGATATGCTCGCGCATCATCGCCCAGGTGCGCGCCTCGCCCGTGTAGTCACCGGCGGCCAACTGGTCGATCTGCGCAACGTGATGGCCACCGTGGGCGCTGAGCAGCGTGAGCAGGGTCGGCTCGGGCAAATAGGGGTTGGCCTTGGCCAGGAAAGCAGCGATGGCCTTGGCGTTGCTGGTCAGCTCATCGACGGCGGCCTGCTGGCCTTTCTTGTCCTTGGCCACGGTGGCATCGCTGTAGTGCTTGATCGCGCCCCAGTGGCCGGCGAGCAACTTGAGCAATTGATCGGCGGCAGGCTGGCCGTAGAGCGGGGCGATGCTGTTGGCTATCTTGGTGGCGTCGGCGACGACTTCATTGGCGGCGACGGCAGCCTGCTTGGTATTGCCGGCCTGGTTGGCGACGGCGTAGCTGCGGACCCAGAAAATGTGCTCGACCCACAGGTCGCGCAGGGCCAGGCGCGTGTTCAGTGCAGCGGATTCGGCGGGTTTGGCGGCGGGGGCTGCGGTGGAGTAGCTCGCGCTCCACGCCGGTTGGGCGCACAGGGCGAACAGCAGTAAGGCGGCAATCTTGAGGTTCATGACGGCACCCTCCTGGAGGGGATCGGCTGACAAGATTAATTTAAGCATCAAAATATGTTTTTATTGGGCTGAGGGTGGATTTCCGATCGGTGGTCTTCAGTTCTGGCCCTTCGCGGATAAATCCGCTCCTACATACGGCGCTGTACCTGTAGGAGCGGATTTATCCGCGAAGGGCCAGGACAGACAACAAAAAAGCCACGAGGTCACCCCCGTGGCTTTCGATCCCAACAAGGCAGCTGCTTACAGCGCCATGTCGTTCTCAGGCTTGCTCTCAACCGGCTGGCTGACAGCAGTGCTGGTACCGACGCTCTGGTCGATGACCGGCGGCTTCTCCAGCTGCAGCACCTCAGCGGTGTAGTTCCACTCTTTCTGGGTAGCGGCAGCCGAATCATTCAGCTTGGTACCGTAGCTCGGCACGATCTCTTTGATCTTGGCCTGCCACTCAGGGGTCGCGACCTTCTCCTTGAACACGGTTTCCAGGACGGTCAGCATGATCGGTGCAGCGGTCGAAGCACCTGGCGATGCACCCAGCAGGCCGGCGATGGTGCGGTCCTGCGAGGCCACCACTTCGGTGCCCAGCTTCAGCACGCCGCCCTTCTCTTCGTCACGCTTGATGATCTGCACGCGCTGGCCAGCCTGCCACAGCTTCCAGTCTTCCTTCTTGGCGTTCGGGAAGTAGGTACGCAGGGCTTCGAAACGGTCGTCGTCAGACTGCATCAGCTGACCGGCGAGGTATTCCACCAGCGGGTACTGGTCGATACCGACCTTGGCCATCGGCCACACGTTGTGCGTGGTGGTGCTTTTCAGCAGGTCCAGGTACGAGCCGTTCTTCAGGAACTTGGTCGAGAAGGTGGCGAATGGCCCGAACAGGATCACGCGCTTGCCATCGAGCACGCGGGTGTCCAGGTGCGGCACCGACATGGGTGGCGCACCGGTCGAAGCGATGCCGTAGGCCTTGGCCATGTGCTGCATGGCCACGGTCGGGTTCTCGGTCACCAGGAACGAACCGCCAACCGGGAAGCCTGCGTATTCCTTGGCTTCAGGAATGCCCGACTTCTGCAGCAGCTTGAGCGCGCCGCCGCCGGCACCGATGAACAGGAACTTGGCGTCGGTGGCCGTTTCGGTACCGTCCTTCAGGTTCTTGTACTCGACGTGCCAGGAGCCGTCCTCGTTGCGGGTGATGTCCTGGACTTCGCTGGACAGCTGCAGGTTGAAGTTGTCCTGGGTCTTCAGGTGGCCAACGAACTGGCGGGTGATCTCGCCGAAGTTGACGTCGGTGCCGATCGGCGACCAGGTCACGGCCAGCTTCTGGTTCGGGTCGCGGCCTTCCATCATCAGCGGGACCCACTTGGCGATCTGCGCGTGGTCCTCGGAGTACTCCATCGAGCGGAACAGCGGGCTGGCCTGCAGCGCGTCGTAACGCTTCTTGAGGAACTTGATGTTGTCATCGCCCCAGACGAAGCTCATGTGCGGGGTGGTGTTGATGAACGAATGCGGGTTCTTCAGCACACCCTGGCGCACTTGCCAGGCCCAGAACTGACGGGAAATCTGGAAGGATTCGTTGATGTCGATGGCTTTGGAGATGTTGACGTTGCCGTCTTTGTCTTCCGGGGTGTAGTTCAGCTCGGCCAGGGCGGAGTGGCCGGTGCCGGCATTGTTCCAGCCGTTGGAGCTTTCTTCGGCGACGCCGTCCAGGCGCTCGACCATCTCCATCGACCAGCTTGGCTCCAGCTCGTGCAGCCACACAGCCAGGGTGGAGCTCATGATGCCGCCGCCGACCAGCAGCACATCGACTTTCTTGGTTTCTGCGGCATGTGCTTGCATGAAGCTCGCCGCAACAGCCAGACCCAGCAAGGTCTTGCCAGCTTTCTTGAACATTGATCAATTCCAGTCTGTAGAACGGAGGACGGGCCCGTGGCTGGCCCAGGTGTTTCATGTTCTTCCGCGCAGGCTTGTTGTGGTCATTGTTCAGCGGCCAGAGAAACAGAAAACGACCCAGGCTATTGTCGAATTGACCGACAGGGCTGAATCGTTTCGCTGATTGTATCTTAAATGCCAGCACAAACAAATTGCGTGGCCGGAGGCAAGACGGCAGGTTGTCCCAGCGGCAGGTTGTCACGCCCGAGAAACAAAAACCCCCGGGCATCTGCATGACCGGGGGTCTTGGATCAGGTCGCAAGCGACGCGATCAGGGTATCGCCAAGATTACTGCGGCTGAGGCAGTTTATCGATCGGGCCGCAGCCACCGATGACCTTGGAAATGGAAACCGAAGGGTGGAACAGGTAGTCGTACGAGCAGTTTTTCTGCTGGTTGTAGACTTGGCCCGTGCAACCGGACAGCAGGGCAACGCCGGAAACGACAGCAACGGCGACGGTGGCCTTGAACAGCTTTTTCATTACTCAGTCCTTTAAATGAATCATCGGCCATCTTTCTGATGGCGGCGGGATGATACAGAACCGAAGCATTGGATCCAAGTTTCGTGGGCAATGGGCTTGATTGTTGAAAAGCAGGCCGGCGCAAACGATAGTTCCTGTCTGTGCCTTTGCTCTGCCCTACGACAGGAGTTCCCCCATGCTCGGCGTCACCGACTACGGCGCGTTCGTCATTGCCTTCATCATCGTGCTGGCCATTCCCGGTCCGGGTAACTTCGCCCTGATCACCGCCACCGGCAAGGGCGGCATCAAGGCCGGCCTGGCCGCGACATGCGGGGTGATTCTTGGCGACCAGGTGCTGCTGTGGCTGGCGGTGGCGGGCGTTGCCACCCTGCTCGCGGCCTACCCTGCCGCCTTCCACGTCGTGCAGTGGGCGGGCGCTGCGTACCTGGCCTACCTCGGGCTGCGCATGCTGCTGAGCAAACCCGGTGGCGCCCCACGCGCCAGCCGCATGGACAACGGCCACTACCTGCGTCAGACCATGCTCATCACCCTGCTCAACCCCAAGGCGATCATGTTCTACATGGCGTTCTTCCCGCTGTTCGTCGACCCGGTGAAGCATCAGGGGCTGGTGACCTTCGGCTTTCTCGCCGCGACCGTGGCGGTGGTGACGTTCCTGTATGGATTGATCGCGGTGGTGCTGACCCACCACCTGGCCGAGCGCATGCGCGCCAATCCGCGTATTTCCAACCTGTTCGAACGTTTGGCGGGGGCTTGCCTGGTGGGCTTTGGCATCAAGCTGGCGGCGATGCGCTGAACTTTAAAGTGACAGGCCGTGGCCTCGACCACGGCCTTCAACCCTGCCTTGGCCGAAACGCTGTAGGCCAATTCGTAAAATTGTCGGTTACCCCATCCAGTAATTGCTTGAGCTTACTCGCCACCCTAGCCTCGGTAGCCCCAGCCCTGACAGGAAGTAGCTAGTAGGCTACAATCGACAATGACGAATGAGATCGGCAGCACGCCCGACTTCGATAAATGGCTCGATGGCGTCAAAAACGCCGTCGGCAAGGCTGCAATCCTTGGCCGTATCAGCCGAGCAGAATGCGGAAACTTTGGCGACACAGAGCCAGTGGGTGATGGTGTCAGCGAAATGCGTGTGTTCGTTGGGCCCGGTTATCGCATGTACTACGTACGAACGGGTCAAACCCGCTATCTGATGCTCTACGGCAGTGACAAAACTGACCAAGGCAGAGGCATCAAACGAGCAAAGGAAATCCTGGACAATCTGCGAGGTGGGAAAAGATGAGCGATACAGACAGCCACGAAGAAATGCCAATCCTCGATCTGGACCTGAGCAACACGCAGCGCTTTGAAGCTTCCCGCTTTCTCGATAGCCCTGAAACCATTGCAGCATTCTTGGCTGAAGCACTGAAAACCAACGACACACACGTCCTGATGCATGCAATGGGCGAAGTGGCAAAGGCGAGAGGCGTGAACAAGCTCGCTCAGGACGCAGGCGTCAATCGCGAGTCTCTCTACAAGACCTTCAAGGGAGGCAGCAAGACACGCTTTGATACCATCCAGAAGCTGATGCTGGCCCTGGGTGTAGAGTTGACCGTAAAACCGCTGGCTGACCCGGTTCTTTCGCCTGCGACCAAATAGCCGCGCTCAACTGCGAGTCAGCCAGCCCTCATCAGAACAACTTGACCGTATAACTCAGGATCAATCGGTTCTCGTCGATGTCGGTCCGATAGTTCGAGCGGGCCATCACATTACGCACCCGCACCCCCAACCCTGCCAGGGGGCCGCTCTGCACCACGTAGGCAAGGTCCAGGTCGCGCTCCCGGTCACGCCCTTCGAAACCCAGGCCGGTCTCGACGTCGCGCCCCTTTACATAGCGCAGGGTCGAGGTCAGCCCCGGGATCCCCAGCGCGACGAAGTTGTAGTCGTGCCGCACCTGCCACGAGCGCTCCCCCGTCGCCGAGAATTCATAGGTTGGCAGCGTATTGCCCATCGGGTTGGTGTTGGCACCGACCTGGATGAACCCGTCGTCACCGCCGATCTGCTGATACCCCACATAGAAGGTGTGCCCACCGGTCTTGGCCGAAAACAGGCTGAACAGCGCATGGTTGTCGTAATTGCCAGCTATCTGCCGACCATCCTCCTGGGCATCGAAGTAGCCGGCATTCACCCCCAGCGTCCAGTCACCCACGGGCTGGGCGTGCTTGAGGCTGTAAAAGCGCTGCTGGTAGATATCTTCCAGTTGCGCCTGCCACACGCCGACACTGGTGCGGTTGTCATTGAAGGCATAGTCGGCGCCGACATAGTTGAAGCGGTCACTGGTGAACCGCGCCAGCCGCGCCGGGTTGATCGGGTCGTTGACCAGCGCGTACATCTTCTGGCTGTTGGACGAATCACGCAGGCTGGTTGACCGGAACTGCCCCGCGCTCAGGGTCAACCCAGGGAACTCGCGGGACTCGAGCATCGCGCCCTGGTAGGTCGGCGGCAGCAGGCGCAGGTCGCTGAACAACAGCACGGGCAGGTTAGGCATCAACTCGCCCACTTTCAGTTCGGTGCGGGAAACCTTGAACTTGATCGCTGCGCCCATGCGGCTGTATTCGTCTGCCGACTTGCCGCTTTCGAGGCTGGGCAACAACCCCGACTTGGCGTGCTCCGGGCTGCTGTCGAGCTTGAGACCGAGCAGACCGATGACGTCGACACCCATGCCGATCATGCCCGGGGTATAGCCGGAGGTGGCATTGAAGATGAAGCCCTGGGCCCACTCCTGGGTACGCGACTGGGTACTCGGGCCTTTGATATCGGCATAGTCACGACTGAAAAAGTAATTGCGCGCTTGCAGCGTAGCGCTGGCGCCCGCGATGAAACCTGGCTCTTCGGCCGTCGCCTCGGCGCACAGGGCGGCGGCGATGCAACCACCGGCCAGGCGAGCGGTCGGGGAATAACGCTGTGGCATGTAACCGAGCATGAAAGCAACTCCTGGATGCGGGCAACAGCAGCCCGCCGCGGCGGCCCAGGGGCCATCCTCGTCGGGTTGCGTTGAAAGGGATCGGCAGGCGAGCCAGGTGCCCGCCTGCGCTGCCGTCAAAAGAAGCGCTGGACCGTTAACGGTTGACCAGCTTTGCCGGCAAGGCGATGACCAGGAAACAGCTGAGCAGCAGGCACAGGGCAAACACCCACAAGGCCGCGTGGGAGGTGCCGGTCAGATCGGTGACCATGCCCATCAGCGAGTTGCTCACCAGCCCCGCGATATTGGCCACCGAGCACGCCAGGGCAAAACCGGTAGCGGCCGCGGTGCCCTTGAGGAAGGTCGCCGGCAGGCTGAAGAACACCGGCACCGCACCGATGATCGCCGCCGAGGCGATCGCAAACAGCACCACCGTCATCACCAGGTTCTGGCTGAACAGGGTGCTGCTGGCCATGGCGATCGCGCCGATGATGAACGGCACGATGATGTGCCAGCGGCGTTCGCGATGCCGGTCGGAACTGGCACCGATCATCAGCATGCCAGCCAACGCCGCCAGGCTCGGAATCGCCGTGAGCAGGCCGATGTGGAAGGTATCGCTGACACCCGCGTCGCGAATGAAGGTCGGCATCCAGAAGCCCATGGCATAGGCGCTGAGCAGGATCGAGAAGTCGATGCCACCGAGCATCCACACCTTGAGGTTGAAGAAGCCATCGCGGAAGCTGTGCTTGCTGTCCTTGCCCTCGGCATCGTCGGCGGCAAGGTCCGCAGCCAGCTGTGCCTTGTCGTCATCCGACAGCCACTTCGCCTGCTGGAAATTGTTCGGCAGCGCCCAGAACGTCAGGATGCCCAGCAGCACGCTGGGGATCGCCTCCAGCAGGAACAGCCACTGCCAGCCATGCAGGCCGTGTACCTGGTCGAAGTGGCCCATGATCCAGCCAGAGATCGGCCCGCCAATCACGCTCGACAGCGGCAGCCCGATCATGAACAGGGCAATGATGCGCCCGCGTCGGTAGGTCGGGTACCACATGGTCAGGTAGAACAGCACACCCGGCAGGAAGCCCGCCTCGGCCGCGCCGAGCAGAAAGCGCAGGATGTAGAACTGCGTGGTGCTGGTGACGAACATGGTGCAGGCCGAGAGCAGGCCCCAGGTGATCATGATGCGGGCGATCCACAGCTTGGCGCCGACACGCTGCAGGATCAGGTTGCTGGGGACCTCGAAGATGATGTAACCGACGAAGAACAGCCCGGCGCCCAGGCCATAGGCCGCGGTGCTGAATTGCAGGTCTTCGAGCATCTGCAGCTTGGCGAAGCCGACATTGATGCGGTCCAGATAGGCGGCGAGGTAGCAGAAACACAGGAAGGGGATGAGCTTCCAGGTGATCCTGCGGTAAAGCGCTTGAGTACCCCGGTCGACTTCAACGTGGACCGCGGTTGCATTCGCAATTGGCATTTCCTGTCTCCTGGCGGGCGACTTTGTGGTTGTTTTAAGGCCAGCAGTTTTCGACGCTCCGGGCGCGCCGCGCACTATACGCGGCACGCCCGGGGGGGCGTCACAAGACCCCGAGTGCTCCTGCGGGGCGACCGCCTGGACAGCGGACGGTCATGGAACGGGCTTCCCGCGCCGTTACTTGATTGTTATGGGTGCAAGGTGACGGGTTGATTCAGTTCTCCAGACGCTGAAGCTGCTCCATGGCCTCCTGCCGGCTGACGACATCGCCGTACTTGCTGTCGATGTCGAACAGGTTGGCTTCGTGGGGATCGTTGTGGCGATCACCGACACATTCGCGCACTACGATGATTCGGAAACCGTGCTGCAGGGCATCCACCGCACTGGCGCGGATGCAGCCACTGGTGGAGCAGCCGGCCAGCACCACGGTATCGACACCTTGTGCATGCAGCAGCGAGGCCAGGCTGGTACCGAAGAAGGCGCTGGCGTACTGCTTGCTGAGCACCACTTCATCCGCCCGTGGCACCACGGCCTCGCAGAATGCCGCCAGCGGGTTGCCTTCGACCATGTCTTTCATCACCGGCGCCTTGCGCACCCACACACCGCCGTCGGCGAAGTGCGGGGCCTGGTAGCGGATGTTGGTATGGACCACCAGCGTACCGCAGTCTCGGGCCAGGGCCAGCAGGCCGGCGGCCTGCTCGACGGCCGTCACCACGCCGGGAGCGTAGAGCGGCGCACCAGGGGTGGTGTAGCCCTGCATGAAGTCGATCATCAGCAGGGCCGCCTTGCGGCCGAAGCCGATGCGCTGGCCCCATACGCCCTGGTAGTTGTCGCTGGCGCTTTGTGCGTCGCTCATGTTCGTCTCCCGATCAGTAAGCGCCCGACAGCAATGCGCCGGCGCCCGGAACCACCGGTTCCAGGTCCAGCGCCTTGAGCATGGCGTAGGTGGTGGCAATGGCGGCGGTGACCACCGGCTTGCCGGTTTGCGCCTCGACCTTGGCGACCGCCGGCAGCGATTGCATCTGCACGCAAGCCGAAAGCACCACCACATCGACGCCTTCAAGGTTCATGCCGGCGACGATGCCCGGCAGGTTGGCCGGGTCGTGGCGGGCCACGGCGAGGTTGTCGGGGATTTCGAGCGCGCGCCAGTCCTGCACTTCGAAGCCTTCCTCGCGGATGTAGTTGACCACAAGTTCCGTCAACGGCTTCATGTAGGGCGCGACGATGGCGATGCGCTTTGCCTTCATCACATGCAGGGCCTCCACCAGCGCACCCGCACTGGTGATCACCGGCGCCAGCGCGTCGTTGTCAGCGGTGGCTTTCTGCAGTCGTTTCTCCGACTGGCGGTGATAGCCCAGCCCCATGGCCATGATCGCCACCAGGCAGGCATAGCCGAGCACGTCGACCTTGGCGTCGGACAACTCCACCGCGCAGCGGTCGGACTCGCCGTCCATCGCTGCCAGTTCTTCCTTCTTCACCTGCTTCATGCGCATGCGGCTGGAGTGGAAGGTGAAGCGTTCCGGGCGGATCGCCTGGCGCGCCAGGAGCATCGCCGGGATCTCGGTTTCCATGGTGGTGTTCGAGCTCGGCACGATCTGGCCGATCCGGTAAATCTTGCTCATGTCTTGTGCTCCGTCAGTCGAATGTGTGGTCGAGGAAATCACCGAAGGCGGCGAAGAAGCCTTCGAGGTCATCCCAGGGGATCATGTGGCCGGCGTTGTCGACCTGAGCGACCTGGATGTCCGGCTTGAGCTCGCGGATTTCGGCGATGTCCTGGGGCTGGATCACGCCGCCCCGCCCGGCCACGATCAGCAGTGCGGGCTGGCGCACGCGGGGCAGGTCCTGATGGATGTCCACCTGGTGGAAATCGTTGAAGGCACGCACGATCGCCGGCTCATGGCAGGTGTGCAGCCACTCGGCGCGCAGGGCCAGTTGCTCATCGGTCCAGGTCGCGCAGAAGGCGCGCATGTCATCGCCGCTCATGCCAACGGTGGCCTGGCGAATCGAGTCGACGTACCACGGCAGCTTGCTCGGGTACTCGCGCCGGCCAGGTCCGGACACCGGCGGGTCGACCAGCACCAGGCGCTGCAGCCCTGGCGCGCCCTGCGCAGCGGCGCGGATGGCGAAACGTGCCCCCATCGAGTGGCCGACCAGGTGATAGCGCTCCAGGCCCAGCGCCGCCGCGAAGGCCGGGATGTCCGCCGCGCAGGCATCGGTGCCGTAGTCCAGCTCAGGGCCGCTCGAAGTCAGGCCGCGGCCACGCACATCCAGCACATAAGTGTCGAAGTGCTGACCAAGACGCTCGGCGACGAACCCCCAGGTGATCGCCGGGCTGGTGATGCCCGGCACCAGGATCAGCGCATGACCTTTGCCGCCGTAGCGCAGGTAATGCTGGCGGATGCCGTTGGCGCTGACGTTGCCGCCGGCGACGAAGGTGCTCATGCCGCCTCCCCGCTTTTCAGTTCCTGCCCGTAGAGGTCATAGCCATATACCCAGGCCGGGTCTTCCTGGTTGTAGAGGAAGGTGTTGGCGTTGGATACCGACTGCACACGCGATGCGCGCTCCTTGCGGTTGGCCTCGTACAGCGCGAAGGCAGTGCGGTGGTCGGACAGTCCGGTCTCTTGCAGGCAACGGGTGAGCATCGCCGCATCTTCGATCGCCATGCACGCGCCTTGCGCCATGTGCGGTTTCATCGGGTGGCAGGCGTCGCCCAGCAGCACCAGGCGGCCACGGCTCCACAGCGGCAGCGGGTTGCGGTTGCGCAACGGCCACTTGGTAATCGATTCGGTGGCGCCGATCAGCTTCTGCACGGTGGGGTGGTAACCCTCGAAGGCCGCGCGCATTTCTTCCTGGCTGCTGTCGACGAAGGCGCCCTGGAAGTCCCAGGCCTCGTGCGGTACGCCGGTGACGAAGTAGTACTCGTCGCGCTTGCCGGTGGTGTAGTAGACCATCATGTGGCGGTCTTCGGTCCACCACTTCACGCAGTCCTCGAACACGTCTGCATGCTGGGCCAGGTGTTCGCCACGGATCAGCGCGCGGTGGGCGACCCAGCCGCTGTAGATCGGCGCTTCGACACCCAGCAGCTCTTCGCGGATCTTGGAGTGGATGCCGTCCGCGCCAATGACGATATCGGCCACGGTGTGGGTACCGTCGGCGAAGTCCAGGCGCACCTGGTCGCCCTCATCGACAATCTTTTCCAGGCGCTTGCCGAAGTGCACGGTGCCCGGCTTGATCGCATCGATCTGCAGTGCGTGCAGGTCGCCGCGGTGAATGGTGATGTACGAGGCGCCGTACTCACGGCGGGCGAACTCACCGAGCGGGATGCGCGACAGGTAGTCGCCCGTGTTGCCGTCGCGGCTGAACCAGAAGTCCGGGTGCGAGCTCATCAGCTCCAGCTTCTGCTCCAGCCCCATGCGGCGGAAGATCTTCATCACGTTGGGGCCGATATGGATACCCGCGCCAAGGCGGGTGAATTCCGGTGCCTGCTCGTACACGTCGACTTCGAAGCCGGCCTGTTGCAACAGCGTGGCGGCTGCTGCACCACCAAGACCTGCACCGACGATTGCGATTTTCTGCCTGCCCCGCATAGGTATATCCCCTCTTGTTCTGTGATGTGGTCAGCGGTTCGATCACCTGACGATTTAGAGTGTATACGCTGTAATTTTTTAATTGGAAGGGCGGGGCTCAAATATTTTCAAACAGCTGATCGAATGTAACAAACGGCCTCGTGTAACCGATTTATCTAGGGATTGTGTGAAATGGTAACGTTTGGAAGTACGCCTTGCGCTTGTCGAACGGATGCGATTACATCTACAAGAATATGGCGTATACACTATTAATTCGCACCGAGATGACGCGCCATGCACCGCCGCAGTGCAGCATCTCGAGCCCACCAAGGCCTGCCCAGGAGAAAGCCGATGCCCGTTAGCAACGCAGAACTGACCCAGATGTTCGAACACGTGCTGAAACTGTCCCGCGTGAATGAGACGCAGAGCGTCGCCGTGCTCAAGAGCCACTATTCCGATCCACGTACGGTGAACGCCGCCATGGAAGCCGCGCAGCGGCTCAAGGCCAAGGTCTACGCGGTGGAACTGCCGTCGTTCAACCACCCCACTGCCATGGGCAACGACATGACCGCCTACTGCGGCGACACGGCCCTGACCGGCAACCTGGCGGCGCAGCGGGCACTGGAGGCCGCCGACCTGATCGTCGACACCATGATGCTGCTGCATTCACCTGAACAGGAGCAGATCCTCAAGACGGGCACGCGCATCCTGCTGGCCGTCGAACCCCCGGAAGTGCTGGCGCGCATGCTGCCCACCGAGGACGACAAGCGCCGCGTGCTGGCCGCCGAAACCCTGCTCAAGCAGGCGCGCAGCATGCATGTGCGCTCCAAGGCCGGCAGTGATTTTCGCGCCCCGCTCGGCCAATACCCGGCCGTCACCGAATACGGTTACGCCGACGAGCCCGGCCGCTGGGACCACTGGCCCAGCGGCTTCCTGTTCACCTGGCCGAACGAGGACAGTGCCGAAGGCACGCTGGTGCTGGACGTCGGCGACATCATCCTGCCGTTCAAGAACTACTGCCGCGAGCGCATCACGCTGGAGATCGAGAAAGGCTTCATCACCGGCATCCATGGCGGCTTCGAGGCCGAGTACCTGCGTGACTACATGAAGTATTTCAACGACCCCGAGGTGTACGGCATTTCCCACATCGGCTGGGGCCTGCAGCCACGCGCCCAATGGACCGCCATGGGCCTGCACGACCGCAACGACGGCATGTGCATGGATGCCCGCGCGTTCTATGGCAACTTCCTGTTCTCCACCGGCCCCAACACCGAAGTCGGCGGCAAGCGCAAAACCCCCTGCCACCTGGATATTCCGCTGCGCAACTGCGATATCTACCTGGACGACAAGGCCGTGGTCCTGGCCGGCGATGTGGTCGCACCTGAGGAGTCCAAGGCACGATAGTGGTTATACTGGCCCGGCGCTCCACTTCGGGGCCCGGCCAGCCCAATCCATACAGCCCAAGCCCTCCCATGTCGAAGAAAACCACTGAAGCGCCCGCTGCACCTGACACCGCCCCCTATGACGTCACCGAACAGGTCGGCCACCTGCTGCGCAAGGCGTATCAGCGGCACACCGCGATTTTCCAGCAGCAGGCGTGCGACCCGCAGCTGACCTCGATCCAGTTCGTCACCCTGTGCGCCTTGCGCGACCACGGGCCCAGCTCCCAGGCCGAGTTGATCAAGGCGACCGCCGTCGACCAGGCGACCATTCGCGGCATCGTCGAACGGCTCAAGGCGCGGGAACTGGTGAAGCTGTCGCCGGACCCTGATGATCGACGCAAGGTGATTGTCGAGCTCACCGACAGTGGCGCGGCATTGCTGGATGCGATGATTCCCTGCGCACGGCAGATCAGTGAGCTGAGCATGGGTTGCCTGAATGCTGCGGAGCGGGTGGCGATTCTGTTTTTGCTGCGCAAGATGATCGATGGGGATGAGATGGCGGGGTGATTGCGGCGCCTCGCTTTGGATTTGTGGTGATGCGTGAATCGAGCGCCGCCCGCGCGGCGCATCGCGAGCAAGCTCGCTCCTACATTTGTTGCAACGTGCCTATGCCTGATAGCCCATGGTTG